>JAHHHE010000051.1 GCA_019359535.1 Gloeocapsa sp. UFS-A4-WI-NPMV-4B04 | reverse complement strand
CAATAGTATTGGCAGTATTCTCCCCATGCTTTCCTTCTTGCGAAGCAGATTCCTTTTGCCCAAAGGTACTGTTGTTCCAATCAATTCCTAACACCTTCATGCCCTTTTTTAAGATATTAATCGCCGCGTTTGTATCACGACAAATCTCAACTCCACAGAGCGTGCATGAATGAGTCCTAGTGCTGAGGGATTTCTTCACCCGATGTCCACACTTCGAGCAATCAGTAGATGTGTAAGCGGGCGTTACTGCGACCACCACTTTATCCCAGATTTTCCCGTAGTAATCTAACCATTGGGTGAATTGATACCAACTAGCGTCCGTTATCGACTTTGCTAGGTGGTGATTTTTAACCATGTTGGCGATTTTCAAATCCTCGTAGACAACCACATCGTTAGAGTGGACTACGCACCGAGCTTGTTTTATTGCCCAGTCTTTACGCTGTCTAGTGATTTTTAAATGAACTTTGCCTAGCCTAATACGAGCCTTATGATAGTTATTTGATTGGCGTTTTTTCGGACAGAGTATCTGCCCGAAAACAACGCCATGCGGAATATAACCTTTAACAAATTTCTTGCTTAGTCGCCTTTGAGCCTTTTTCAGTCTACGTTCAGACTTTCTCAAAAATTGCGGGTAGATAACTGCATTGTCGTTTTGGTCTTTAGTGAAATGTTTTAACCCTAAGTCTAAGCCAACAACAGAACCCGTAAAGTTCCCTTCTTCCTTTCGGTCAGCATCAAAGCAAAATTGGACATAGTACCCGTCTGCCTTACGTACTACACGAACTCGGTTTATCTTAAGTCTAAATAAATCCTCTCTCGTTTGAGCATTGCAGTATATAGATATTGAACCAATGCCGAATCCATCAGTGAAAGCAATGCTTTTGCAATCGGTCGATAGTTTCCAGCCAGATACCTTGTATTCCACTGAACGACAATGCTTTTTAAACTTGGGATATCCCTTTTTCCTCTCCTGCTTCTTGCAACGGTTATAAAAACTAGATATAGATGCCCAAGCTCTTTCGGCACTGGCTTGACGTGCTGCGGAGTTTAACTTTAATGCAAAAGCAAATGCGCGTGCTAAGTCCTTGCACAGTTTATATAAGTCAACTTTGCCAACATTTCGATTATCCATCCAATAGCGAACTGCTTTATTTCTAATGAACTGAGCAGTACGAATGGCATCGTCAAAAAGTTGGTATTGTTCCTTAGTCCCGTTTATTAGCTTGGCTTCTCTTACTATCATACATACATTTTATCACACAATATTGCAGATAAAACAATATAATATTAATATAAAGCCGCGCTGAAGCGACGGGGCTTTAGACCCTTTAATTCCGGTAACCAAGTGTTGCTAGCAATGGACGCATGGTGGCGAATTTTAGAGCAGGTGGATGATACTGTCCTCTAGACAACCTCGATTTGTCCAGAGGACACACTCTATCATGAGCGATGCACAGTTAGATAGCTTTCCAGTTAGCGAGTTACAGCATCGGTACAAGATTGTGCGGTCTGCCGTCTACACCCGCTTGGAAGCGCTCAACATTAAGCCAGAGAAACAGGGCGGAAGGGCATACGTTAATGGTGAGCAGTTAAAGCTGTTAGATGCCCTGCATGATCACATCGAGAAAGGCGGTACTACAGCCGAGTTTGTGGCATCAAGAGCTGACTCAGTCCAATTAGAGAAGTCCTCTGGACAACTGGAAAAATCCACTGGACAACAGCACTTGTCCTCTGGACAACTCCAAAAATCCTCCAGACAACTGGATTTGTCCAGTGGACAAGTTGGACAATTCACAATCACAGAACAACATTCAGCGTTAGCTGGGTTGATTGAGGCGATCGCCTCTAGGCTGATACCAATGATTGCCTCACAGTTAAAGCCAGCCTCTGACCCCTTTGCTAGTTTAAGGGGATTGGAAGAGGCATACCGCAACCAATGGCTGCTGTCCACATCAGAAGTTGCCCAATTGCTCAAGCTCTCCCCCAAGACTGTGCGCGGTTACGGTGAGCAGTTTAAGGACGCAGGTTTTGTCTTTACCAGGGCTGGAACCAGAAAGCGGGGAGAGGTGGCTTGGAAAATCGGTAAGGTGTAGGAGTGATTAAACCGTAGTAGATATCGATGAGAGAAGAGTTTATTTAATCCTGCACTTGTGACGGTGCGATTTCTGACGGATGGACAACAGTGATTTGAGAGAAGCGCCTAAAGTCAGCAGTGTTGAACGTCAAGATGTGAGTCAAACCATGCACAAGCATTGCAGCGACAAGTCGGGCATCGTGAACGTTGACTCCCATGACAGCATGAGCAATGACAAGACGTTCCCACTCTCCATAAATCCCAGGGAGATCAAGCAACAGAGGGAAAATTTCTTTTAATCGGTTAACCTCTGTTTCAGCTTCGGTTACGGTATGTCCCAACCCATTCCTCTCCACAGGGCGCGTGTAGACGTTCCAAAACTCAATCAAATTCTGCGGGGCGAGCCAAAGTTCTTCGCCGCGCCCCAATAAAGTGTTTGTTGCATTTACAGCTTCCTCATACATCGGATGACTAGGCTCGGCGCTCCGCAACAGCACATTGGTGTCTACAAGGAACGTCACAAGCGCTCGTCGTCGTACATACTCTCACGACTCACGGCATAGTCAGACAGAAGCGGTGTGTTCCGCTCGTGGCTATCCGCCCATTCACGAAAAGCGCGCGCACGTTCTTCTGGGGTCGCGGTCTCATAAAAGGGGCGTTTTTTGGGGGGTTCTACCAAGTGTTCAAGCATTGCATCAAGATAAGGCTTAATCTGCTCAGGAGTGCGGCAAGTGATTTTCACCAAAACCTGAAGGATTGCCTCTAAATCTTCCTTGTGAGCTGACTCAAAATTATGCAGAAGTTGAGTAATTTGACCTGGATTTTTATCCTGAAAAAATGGGGTTGTATTCATAGCACACCATCCAAAATTCATTCACGCCCGATCAAGCCATCCCTGCTCACTCTGAAGAAGCGGTTTTAAATCAAGAGTAGCCGATTATAGCCCAAAGCGGTGGTAGCGCTGAAGTCATAAGCAAAAATCATCTAAATTGCTGTAACCCTTATTCTGTCGTGAGGCGATTGATAAGTAATGGTTTAAGTAGACTTGGCAGATTTGACCAGGCAACGAGAAATCAATACTTTGAGCCGGATGTTCCACGAAATGCGTATTTCGTGTAATCTGCGGGGTCGACGAGCAAGAGTTTGCCAATGAACTGCCGAGTGGACTCGGCAATGGGCTACCGCGCTGGGTCCAGAACAAACTGCTGTCCGCAGTCCTGGCACAAATATCGCTGTTTGCCGTAGCGTGTGTCCATATTTAATAATCTGAGCTGACTGGCACCTGGGACAATTTATGAAATTAGCAGAAGAGCTAGCAACGTTTCTAGTCTACTGATTTACCATTACTATTCATCACTACCCAATTCCACGCTTCCTGACGCATGAGCGATGTTTGTTGCAACTACTGTGCTGTAGAATCGTAGAAAACAAATAGTTTACCGTAAATAATATCTCGAACTCTTACATTAATAACACTTTCAGGCTTAACGTTTAAATTCAAAAGCGCCTGTTTTAATTTCATTATCTTATTAGTGTTTGGCACCATAACACTAATATTATTTAAACTGTCTTCTAATATGAGATGTTCGGCTTTAGTATGCTTGGCATGTAGCTGCTGAAAAGCTTGGACGTTTTGACCTTTCAATACTTCATTAATATCGACAACCTCAATTCTGTCAAATTCAACGACATTGTTTGCTATATCTTGAAGTGCATTCAGTCTACTAAATTGAACCCCTCTACTCTTGCAGGCTTCCATCAAGTCTTCATAAGTAGCTTTAGCAGTACGCGCCTGCAATATGCGCCTAGCTACCTGTGAATTAGGTACTGTCGTTACTGTAGAGGGATTGGAATTAATATCGCTTAAAGGGCTATTTTCATGCACTATGCCACTAATTTGCATATTAACTGGAACACCAGGCAATCGCTGTAGCTTTTTTAACTGAGCTGCAAACTCTGGTTGAATTGGAATAGTTCTAACTTGACCACTTGTTAACATTACAGTTAACTGATTATTCTTGATGTCTGTAATGCGTCCTTTAAAAGCGTAAATAGGCTTTTCTTGCGTTGAAAGTATCAAGTCAGTATCAGCATCAAAAAGAATAACTGTACCTTCATTCAGGCTCAATGAGTCGAATATCTGCCTAGATACCGGATAGGTTTTTACACTACCGTCCGACAGTCGCACCTTCATTTGTATGCCACTAAAAGATTCAATTACACCAGTAATTGGTTTAGCACTTCTGCGCGCTTGTTGTACATTCGTTACATTTTGAGTAAGATGTGTTATTTGTGCTAAGGCAGCAGATGGAATACCTAGCATTAAAAATCCAGCAACTAAAGAAGCTAAATGTACCTGCTTTTTCTGCATAATAAAATTCCTCGTCTTACTGCCAAAGTTTAATTAAGGTACGAACAATCGGTTCAAAGTGGATTGTAAATATTACATAAGTTGATATTAATAGAGAGTTATACAGCCTTTTATCGATTTGCAATGCAGACAATGGCTCGAACCATATATCGAGTTTAACTATTAACTATCCGTAAGAGGATGTCTAAAAAGCTTTTGTTATTAATCTTGAGAATTGAAGTTCAACGAAAAAATCAGATTTGCAGCTCCCTAATCAACAGTTGTCAGGTCAGCTGTGAGTGCCTAGAGATACTTCTCAGACATCGTATTAGACGCAGATATCTCTCTGCAAAAACAGATAAACAAGACGGTCTATCTGGTAAAGATTACAAGATAGACCGTCTTGCGACTGTTGATCCAATGCAAGGGGTCTCAAGGGTCAATTATCCACTAGAATTTTTACTACAAACGCTATAGGAGACCTTAATAGTAAAACTTTAACACTCCCTAACCTCCCACCCTCACTTGATACGGATACTTGTACTGCGTTCGCCTAGCGCTGCAAAATTTAGCTTTTTCCCCTGCTCCAGAGCTTCCCTGATTGCGGTATAGAGTCATAAATTAAAGCAGTAATCAACAACTAAATCAGTAATCAAAACCGCCCCCAAAAGCCAGGTTATAATTTATGCTCTACCTCACACAGCGCATGAAAAAAGAAAAAGTTAGATTCACACTTTCTTCAAAGAATTTAAGCCAATATTCATCTGTTCTTCACCTGAAAGTTAGATTCGCTAATTAAGCTATGAATATATACAGGCAATGACTATACTGAACTCTTATAAATTAACTGCAAAAACGTCTCTAAAGATAATTCTTTAGGGGCATTTTTGTATGGAAGTCCTGGAGCCGAATATTCAACAACTATAAAATTTAGTCAGCCCCTGTAACAGAACTAAAATGATTAGACTCCTTTGTTTTTTTGAAAAACATTTCTTACTCGTAGGGGTCATCATCAACAATTTCTTTGCGAATCCATTCTTGTAAGTTGTCCTTAATAAAACTTATTACAGGAATTTTTGGGAGTGAGGGCTGTTTGAAGATTTGGATAGAAATCATGAGAAGCACTGGAGAGAACTAATTTAGGAACTCTTTAAATAACCATCTACACAATTTAAGTCTTGGCGGGTATCTGTTTCTTCTAGCAACAGACGTACCTCTTAAGGTGAAAATTAGCTTGGTGCAATACGACTGCCGATGTGAGGAGCAAGCGCTACAGTAAAGTTGCCTAACTCTTAGAGAGAAATTGAACACTAGAATTTCGGTAATCGCACCCAAGCACCATCCTGTTACCTCTGGCAAGATAGGAAGCATAAGTTAAATCAGTATTTCATTACCTAAATTGTTATTCGACACCGCCTCCTTCTAGGGGGCTTATAATTTACTGTTAACTTTTCGTAAATCACACGGCTACAAAAACCTTAAACTAACGCTATTTTTATAAAAATTAAGCTTATCTTCATACCTTCTTCACCCTGAAATTGAACTTACTAAATAAGATATATATATACGGCAATAACTATAAAAAACACTATAAATTAACTGCTATTACGTCTCTAAAAAGCTATATTTAGAGGCGTTTTAGCATTTATTAGTATCTAACGAAAGCTTACTCGAATACTATCGCTTTAAGATGTACCAATTTGCTAATGCTCGGATAGTTCGGCGCTTTATTTGCCGATGTGAGGAGCGAGCGGTCTTTCACAATTCTTGTCTTACGTAGACCACAAGTCATGCATTTAGTTTTTCTAAATAAGTAAGTAATTACCAACTCTTCACGTAATTCTTCATCATTGGCTTACCTGGCTCCTGCTGTGGTCGGTGCAACAGAACAACGCGATTGTTACGTCGCTCAATTAGTCCCTTTCACGTTGGATTGCGTGGGCTATTTCTACAAGTCCGGCTCTAGCTGCTTGCAGATGTGCGAGTACATCATCGAGCTTGTTGTCATAAAAAGTTTGTTTTTCCGACGATGGTAGTTCGCGCAGCTCGTGACTGATGCGCTTCACATCTTTAAGCCAACTTTTTAGCTGTTCAATGGCAATATCTTCACCATTCATTTCAACCCACTACTCTCCCTAAAGAATGCTAACTTCGCCTTCCTTGCGCTTAGAGGTGGTGGCGTTCGCGCTGATTTTTTGCTGCCATTCTTAGGGAACCCTAGCCCCGACCATTGGCGACTCTGGCATCCCTGCTAACTCTGAAGAAGCGGTGACTCATCAAGGCTAGCCAATTATAACTGAAATCGGTCTAGCCGCAGCAAGCATAAGCAAAAATCATCAAACCTGGCTGCAACCCTTATTCTGTCGTGGAACGGGGTATAAGTAAATGTTAATCAGGAGAAATTCCGCTCTCTTGCTGCATGAGATAACAATGCTTTGGGCGCTCTACACCGGAATGCTTGCATTTGTCGGTGTAAGATTTATTAATGAAAATTGACCGTCACGATCAAGCTAAGATTCTATCACCCGATGAGCTTTCTCGGTTATTCACCGTTGGGTTGAAAACAACACGCGATCGCGCTTTGTTTGGTATCTGTCTCTATACTGGCACTCGTATTGCTGAGGCTTGCTCGTTGCACACCAAAGATGTGTATGCGATAGATGGCAGTGTCCGACCCCGCGTAACTATCCGTAAGGGAACAACAAAAGGTAAGATAGAAACTCGCTCTGTCCCGGTCAATCAAAATCTTAGGGCGTTGCTAGAGGAATACAATTCATCTAAGGTCTATTTGTTTCCTGGTCGTCACGGGTTAAGACACATTCACCCCGATTCAGCCGATAAAATCCTCCGAGCCGCATTCATCGATCTGGGGATTGAGGGGGCTAGTACCCACAGCTTTCGCCGCACTTGTTTAACTCAAATGCACAGATCCGGCGTGCCATTAAAGGTTATTCAGAAGATTTCAGGACACAAAACATTGTCTGCCCTGCAAAAATACCTGGAGGTGCTGGATGAAGATTTGGAGTCAGCGATCTCTACACTCAACTTTTGATGTCATAGCAGCTTCGCCACGAGCAGCGCTTATCGTGCCTCTCACAATCATTGGCGGTGAAGCGAACTTTCCTCAGTCTTGCCTTTTGGGTAAGAACCTCAAACAGCACTGGCGGCAATAGCTGCAACTCTATAGAAGCGCCAGTATAAATGACATCTGGAAAGTCTTGTGGATTGAAAACTCCATGAGGAACACCGAAATAACAAAAATGGGTTGCCCCGCTTCTTATTACCATTTTTGGTTCCGTTACCTGTCATGACCCTATAGGTCTGCTTATCGTATAGCCTCAAGAGGCTATAAGTCTAAGACCGTTGTTAACTCCTTCCGATAACCCAATTTCAAAACCAAGTTCATCAATGAAAGTATCTATTTTTTGTTTGTCTATATTTTGCATTACTACCATATGAGCCCAATTTTTCTGAGTTGCTAACTGCCATTTTTTAACAAGTAGTTCAGAGGGCTTCTGAAACACTACAGTATTTGAGAAATCGTTAAGCAGACATGGGTAGTTCATCAACGTAAGCCGCTGGAAAAGATATTGAGCATTTTGAATACAAAAAGCAGCTTCCTCAGCTAATCCCTCATTGCCCCTTGTTTTGATGGCATACCAAAGAATTAGAGGAGAGTGACCATTTCTAGAACCTAAAATAGTTGTGTCTTTTGAACCAATGTATTCTATGGACGTTTCTATCTTCTCCAAAAAAGCTTTCCTCGTTAGTAAGACACCACATGGAAGCGGAGAACCAATAAATTTATGACCAGAAACAGAGACACTGCCTATCGGTTTATTAAAGTTCACTTGGGGAGCATCCTGTAGGAATGGTAACATCGCCCCTGAAAGAGCTGCATCACAATGGATGTAGTAATCTTTGATATTATTTCTTTCTAAAATATCTAGAACCACATCTAGATTATCAATTGCACCTTTCATGGTGGTTCCGATATTCAAATTGATAATTGCGGGATAATTACGGTTTTCACTAATTAATTCTTCAAAATGCTCATATTCCATCTCTCCATTGCTTTGTGAACGTGTAGTTAAGTGTTTGATTCTAAATAGTCTTGCTGCTTTTGCAACCGAATAATGAGAATCTTCTGATGAGTACAGTATTCCATCGGGGTAGACCTCCCTCCCCATAAAAATTCCATACAAGTTGCCTTCTGTACCGCAGGAAGTAACATAACCCCAGGAATCATCTTCTGCAATCTTGTAGAGTTTAGCAAAAAAGGATATGACTTCTTGTTCAAATTTGCGTGAGTTGACACCATAGTTCGATTCAACAAATGGATCTCCTAGATTATTTAAGGAGAATTTGAAAAAGTCTAATAGACAACTATAGTCATAGCTTAAATTGTAAGGATATCCACTATGGCGCTCTGTTCGCTGCTCTACTTGCTTTAAAAAAGCTGATAGCTCTTCAGTAAGATTATCTGACATATTTTTTTTAATTAAATTAAGGCACTTATATTTCTTACTCAAGTTTATTTAACCGTTCTGTATTTGGCTTGAAAAAATAAGTAGTTTAATCAAAAATTCATCCTAATTTAACAACCATAAACACTTAAATATAAAGCAAGTGTATATTTACTGAATTAATTTTCCTTTGAATCACAAACGGGCTAGTATTCTCAGTGAAATTACCCTTGGACAGAGAGTAGAGGTAGCGTTAAATTCTTTGTTAAGCTTATTTTCTAAGACTATCGACGTTTTTTAGCCAGAAAGCGGAACCTTAATACGACATAGATATTTTATGCGTTTCAACAGATAACTGAACAAAGTTCAGCGTCAAACTTTTACTGGTAGCTTTTCTGGGCAAACTACTAGGTAGAACTGCTTTCTTAAAATTTAGCTTTATCCTCAGTTTTTGCTTTTTAAAGTTGATTCATTTATATAATTTTATTGTTTCTAACACATCGGACAAAATTCATTTTTGCCTTCGTCAAAATCTCTTGTTTTTAGTTTGAAAACAATAAAACTGGCTCGGACAGTTCTATAAATGCTTAACTATATGATTTCACTTCAAGTGGTTTAGCAAAGGCAAAGCTCGTTCAGTATTTTGTAAATTAGTGTAGGGAAGGGCTGTATGTCTGAACAAAGTTTTGAAGAATTCATCCACTACGAAAGTGTTAATGACAGATATTTCAGTCGGCGACGATTGCGAAAAAGCGCTGGTGCGCCGCTGCTGTGGGCCTTGGGTGTTGGTGCTGTCATCTCCGGTGACTTCTCTGGTTGGAACTTAGGTCTTGCAGTAGGTGGCTTCTGGGGTCTAGCAATCGCCACCTTCCTAATGGCGATCATGTATATCTGCATGGTTTACTGTGTTGCTGAAATGTCGACGGCGCTACCTCATGCAGGTGGTTTCTATTCCTTTACTCGCAATGCTTTTGGTCCGTTTGCTGGCTTCCTCTGTGGCGCAACCATGACTATAGAGTATGTGCTGACTCCAGCCGTGATCGTCTTCTTTATTGGTAGCTACCTCAATACTTTGCTCCCCAATGTACCTGTCGCCCTTTGGTGGCTCTTGTTCTATGGAGTCTTTGTAGCTATTAACATCCACAGTACAAGACTGACGTTGAAGGTGGGTTTTTTCATCACGCTGATAGCGGCTATAATACTGCTGATTTTCTATTATCATGCGTTCATAAACGTATTCAAACCAGAACTACTGTTTAATATTCCTCCTGACCCAGGGCAATCAGCCACTTGGCTGCCCAAGGGCTGGTCTGGTGTCTTTAAAGCTTTTCCCTATGCCATCTGGTTTTACCTAGCGATTGAGGAACTGCCGTTGGCAGCAGAGGAGGCTCGTGAGCCATCCCAGGATCTACCCGATGCCTTGGCTTGGGGTATGTACACCCTCATCTTTTTTTCGCTATTCACGCTTGTAGTCAATTCTGGTGTAGCAGGTGGTGCTGTTGCAATCGGTAAATCATCAGCACCGATGGTGGACGGACTCAAGGCTGCTTTTGGAGAGGGACCTTTAACTGTAGCTCTGACGGTAGCTGCACTAGCAGGTCTGATTGCTAGCTTCCACACCGTTATGTATGGTTACGGACGCGTACTCTTTTCCCTTTCTCGTGCCGGGTACTTCCCACGCTGGATTTCTGTTACTAGCAAAAGTCATACACCTGCCAGAGCCTTGATTCTCGGTGCTGTAGTCGGATTAGCCTGTACAGCAACAATTCAAATTGCAGGTCAAGGCGTAGTCGGGGCAGCGCTGCTAAACATGGCTGTCTTCGGGGCTGTGATCTCTTATGCCTTAGTAATGAGCAGCTACATTAAGCTAAAAATTAGCCGTCCTGATTTACAGCGTCCATACAAAAGCCCGCTGGGAATTTGGGGCGCTGCTGTGGGTACTGCGTTGGCTATCCTGGCCCTTTTTGCTTGCTTCTCTGATCCTGCGTATCAGCCAGGTATCTGGGGTGTTGCTATCTTCCTATTTGCGGCGATTCTCTACTTCTTGTTCTACAGCAGGTCACATTTAGTGGCACAGGCTCCAGAGGAAGAGGCGGCACTGCTAGCTGGGGTAGTCTTACGGTAGCTGTCACGAAGGGCAAAGTAATTAGAGAAAGTGCCGAATCTATATAGATTCGGGCTACCCCGACGCACCCGACACTAAAGTTACTTTCTTTGTTCTGGTGGCACAACCCAGATAGTGCATTTGGGATTGTTGTCTTCTCGGCACTTGAAAATTCGGTCCGCGTTCCAATTTACTAAATCGCGTCCTATAACATTAAGAGAATCATTGTACTTAAGCGACATCGCCCACCAGCTACCGCCAGCACCAATCGCTAATACGATGACCAACGCAGCTAGCGGCGAAAACCACTCAGTAAATTTAATCCATGTAGTATTTTGCTGAAGCCTGGTAATAGCCGTATTTGCACCATTGATCTGTGAGATCGCCGTCTCCAGTCCCTTAGTTGACTTCCCTAGCCGCCCTAACACAACTTCCAAGACATTTATATTCGTTTGTCTATCCGCTTCTACACTGGTACGAAGGGTCATTACTTCATTTTTCAATTCCTCTACCCTTTGTATTGCAAGTCTTGCTTGCGCCAAGGTTTCGCTATTAGCTTCTGCGATCGCCCCCGTCGCTGCCATTCCTACCTCTTTAATATCCTCTACGCAATCATTCGTGACGATCTCAAGAGTCTGCCTGATCCTACCAGCCTGTTGCTGTTGCGTTACTTCAACTTGTGCTATCGCCCGTTGGATTGACTCTAAGCTACGATTTGACTGTGACTGCCAATCATTTAAAAGCTTCGATAAATCAGCCGGAGCAGCCTCCAGCAGCACTCGCATCTGTCCCGTCAGAGCAAGTATCAAAAACATCGGGTCATCTGGCTCCAACCCACTCACATCTACAAGCTCATACACCTTAGCTCTAACCTCCGGGGACTCTGCCGACAAACAAGCATCCAATACTTCCTTGGCTTTCCCATTCAGCTTGCTCATGCTCACACTCCCACAGAGTCAAAAGCTGCATAAGCAGCCTTCAAGAAGTTTGCTACACGCTGCTTACTTATTACTCCAAACTCTTTATACTGAACTGCTTCTGCAAAAGTTAGTCTACTCCGGTCTATGATATTTCTTTCTCTATAAGCAAATTTTGGAAAGTCTATTACCTTAACTTTATATTTCTTGATTAACTTCTGTAGTTGCTCATCCCCATCAACGTGTTCCCAATCATCACACATCCCCCAATTCCTTACTAGAATATGCCGCATTCTAGAGTCATAGCTAGTTAATGACTGAGTAAATAAGTTAAGACTGTCATAACCTCCACTACACACAAACCATTTACAAAACGATACCCCATGCTCACTACCTAAATCTAATAACTGATTCCTCTCAATCCAGTCAAATACCGCTCTATGAGATTGAGCCGCTAGATTTACAATTACTGGATTTTCTATTGCCATCTCAAAGATTCTATCTGCCCTATCTGCGTGTTTTTCATTTTCGGTTAACACAGCATACTGACATAGCCCTTTATATACCCCAGCTACATCAGGGTTCGATCTATCTGTTTCCACTGCGACGAAAGGCTTTTTTTTATCCAAATGGTATTGAATCTTTGTTCTTACTACCAGAGACTTGCCTACACCACCCTTCTCGCCATCTCCTAAATGAATTATTGCCATAAAACCTTACCTAATACTGGTTAAACTCACTTGATAAATCTGTATTTGAGCTTCCTAGTTTTTTCTGTTTTGCTCTCCTAGTTTGTTTAGTATCTTGCTGGCTTTCTCCTCCTTTTAAGTCTCTGTTTTTCTCAGATAAGTTTACCTCATCTTTATTTTAACTTTCTACATCTTCGTCTGCTTTATTTTTCTTGTGACTTTCTTCTAGCTCACTCTTTTCTCCTTTTTGCTTTGACTCATTCTTAATTTCTATTTTATCTGTAACTCTTATCTCAGCTCCTTTTTGCTGAACTTGCTTTACTTGTCCTGACTTAGCAGAGCGCCTACTCTTAGTCGCTTCTTTACTACTCTCTATTAAATATTGCTTTAAAGTTGCCGCCGAAATTATTATCTCTTGTTCTTCAAGTATTTCCGACAAGTCTTGATAACTGTATCCCTTCTTCAAAGCTGACCAAAGCTTATCCCGTAGAAAGTAGATACTCTCCCGTACTGATAGTTCTTCTTTAGGCTTCTGTTCTAACTGCTCTAGCTTAACTAACGTTGCTTGCAGTTTATCAATGTGAACTTTCTGTATATTTTAGAACTTGCCATAGTGCATCATCCCACCGCTACTTTTAATCCACTGCCATAGTGCCATAAATAGCAGTTTTTGCCGTAAAATTTCTCCACTAATTATTCAAACTTTTTTTAATCACGATTCGACTAGGTTCAGTCACGTCCCCTTTCCTTTTTCCCAGTAGCTCTTCAATTCGTGACATCCCCCAGAGCTACTGCTAGACTTTGAGTAATTGACGCAACACAAGGACTCACTCCACAATTTTGCCCCTAAAGGGGTCGCTGCGCTCAAAATTGCTCTGTTCGCCCGCTGGGGGCAGTCCCTATTCCTTCGTGTGTGGCATAGTTTAGTCTAGCTACTGGGAAAGAGAGAAGCATGGCATACGGGATTTGTCGCATCCAAAAACTCAAGGCTGGCTCGGTTGGTCGCTCTGCTCTACATACTAGCCGCAAACGTGACACACCCAATGCTGACCCAGAGAAACAGCACATCCGTATTATAGGCTCACCCGATAGCCCAAGCACCCCAGACCTAGAAACTCTAGTGCGGCAGCGCATTGGCGAACAGACTATTCGTAAGAATGCTGTTCTCGCCGTTGAGTTTCTGCTAACTGCCAGCCCCGAATACTTCCGCCCCGATGACCCAGGTAAAGCCGGACATTACGAACAACAGCAACTAGAGGACTTTCAGCATACTGCTTGTGAATGGCTGCTCAATAGATATGGCGACCGTATTGTTAGAGCCGAACTCCACCTGGACGAATCCACTCCACACATTCACGCTTACATGGTTCCCCTGGACGAGAAAGGGAAGCTTAACTGTAGAGCCTTACTTGGTGGTAGTCGCTATCGGCTGTCCGAACTGCAAGATGATTTTGCCGCAGCTATGAAACCATTAGGGCTGGAACGTGGCATCAAGGGTAGCAGAGCTAAACACACCGAAGTCAGAAAGTATTATGCGGCTGTCAATTCTTCACCCGATGCCTTTTTGGATATGCAGACGATGCAGCACCAATTAGCAGACCGCCAACGGGCAATACTAGATAGCGCTACTATGGAGCGTACCAATAAAGCTCTTTCACTGGAGAATCAGCAACTAAAGCAAAGACTAGCTAAGGCATCAACCGAAGCTTACACCTACTCAGAACAAGCTCTTGAGTGGCAGAAAAAATATGAGGATTTAGCGAATAAAGTACGAGATGTCCCGCTAGAAAAAGTTGTATATGAATTAGGTCTAGACCCTGACCCAAAAGATAAGCATAAGTGGCAGCATGAAAACCACATTATCAATATCACTGGTAGCAAGTTTTATGACTGGCAGTATCTCAAAGGAGGTGGGGGTGCAATTGACTTAGTGATGCACGTCAATGGTTGCAACTTTAAACAAGCAGTAGCATGGTTAAATGACCGATGTGGAGAATCAGCTACCCTTGAAGCTGTTACTTATAAAGCTAGAGAAATTATCCAAACCGAACAGCCTCATCCCTTCATTGCCCCAACGCCGAACGCAGATAAGTGGCAGCAAGTAAAAACCTATCTCACCCGCGAACGCAGACTTCCTAGCAGCCTGGTAGATAATCTGCATGACTTGGAGTTAGTTTATGCAGATAACAAGCAAAATGCTGTATTTATTCGCCGCGATTTGGATGAACAAACCATCACTGGCGCATCGCTTAGGGGTACAGCCGGAACTGAAAATACATTTAAAGGGTTAGCACTTGGTTCTAAGCGCAGTAAGGGCTGGTTTCACTTCAAATTTGGAGGACAATCAGATGACCAAATTCAACGAGCAGTATTGGTAGAATCGCCCATTGATGCCATGTCATTTGCTGTGTTAGACCGCACCGACTCACGTAAGACGATTTACTTATCTACTGATGGAGCAGGGCAAGTTCCTCTAGAATTTTTACGACAGCTACCAAATAAATCAGTCATTGTTGCTTACGACAATGACAATTCAGGTAATTTAATGACACTTAATGTAATGGAGCAGTTACCCAACTGTGTCCGCAAACTTCCCCAGGCTACTGATTGGAATGAGGAGCTAAAAAATATGTTTAATCTTACGCAGCAACAACAGCGAGCAGCCGAAGGAAAACAGAGCAAAGGATTTAGTCGGTAGAACTCGTTCTTAACTCTGTCAGTTGCCCAAATTGTCTAGCCCACTAGAATAATGCTCTGACTACGACTAAGAAAATTAGTTGCACCTATCTCGATTGGAGAAAAATTATGAGTCTTGACGTTTATCTGAAGCGATTTGAGAACTACGCTGCATCACAACGGCTCAAAGCCGAGTACGAACGACAAATGGAGCGAACTTGGGAGCAAATGGCTAATCGCCGAAATGATGAGCAAATTTCCGAACATGAGGAAAAAATTTATTGGCAGCAATGTCAAAAAATTGCTCACACAATTGGACTAGATTCAAATGGAGAAGACCCACTTGTTCAAACAATAAAACTTCCTTCGCGCAAGTACCCCGACCACTACTTTAAAATTGGCTACTTCTACAGCTCCAACAATGATTCTGGAATCAATCGTGTCTTAAGTGATTCCATTGGCTTAGATTTACACAGCATATTCAACCCGCTAGATGAAGATTATTTCCAACCGGATTGGAACTTGGCGCGTAATATCTGTAGCAAAGCGATTCGAGACTTTACCCGCCATATCAAGCAGAATCCCTATAGTGTGACCCCAGTAAAATTCGACCCTGATATTTCCCCATCTCAAGCTGAGATTGGCAGCAAAGCTTTGGCACTGCAAAAGTTTGCCGAGGTTAAGGAACAAACAGCCAGAGAGACGAACAGTTGGGCAAGCTGGGATGGAGATTTTTTCTTGAAAGAACCCTTAGAGGTTGTAGCATTTCTACCTGGAACTGCCGAGTTTATGGATGAGCCGGACACCCCTTGTCTCTATGTAATTTTTCAGCACGAACACCTAGATTTCTATTTACAAGCTTTAGAAATAGTATTGGAAACAATTGAATATGTCCTAGGACAACCAGATGTTGGTAAGTATTATTTGGATTGGTCTAGCTGATGTTATGCTGCTGGAGTAGAGAGAGCGAGCGCGTGACCAAATGGAGGTTAGGGTTGGGGATTAGTGCCAATCTATGTAGTTTTTCTAATGAAGAGTGCGACCAAACAACCCCATAACAGGAGTTATCAATAACATAACTTCGACCATTAACAAATGTGCAAAGACCGCTATTAATCATTGGCAGTGCGAGCGCCCTCTTAAATTTCTCTCTACCAGCGACAGATGCACCTAAATGGCGTTAGGAAATTTACTGCTACTTCTCCAGCAGCAGTAACTATACTTCTTAGTGTTCTTAGCTTCCAAGACTCCCAGCACGGTCAGAACAGGAGACAGGCTAGAATAAGCGTCAAACTCTTGAGCATATTCATTTTCCTCCCATCGCTCTCTAACTTCAAAATCATCCTATGACGGGTAAGATGAAGTAAGGAAACGACGTACATAATGTCACAACTACCTGACTATCAAGTCGATGCTTCTACCCATCTCAGCGATAGGCAGGCTCTTATTGCGCTTGAGCAAGAGGACAGATTACTCTCAGCAGTTTACTACAGCCTCGGTTCCCTTCTAGCTGCTGGTACTGTGTTCTTTAGCCCATCAGGAGTGCTGACACTTCCTCCAATGTGGCTGCTATTGAGGCGGATTCACAAGGTTAATCAAATCCGCCGCAGCATGACAGCACTTTTAGATACTTTTAAAGACCAGGGGATAGATATAATTCCTCGGCTGGAGATACCTGGACAGAGTTCATTAGACTTGTTCGCTAGGTTTCCATCCAAACACTTATTTGCAATCGCCCTACGTTCGCAGGGTAAATCGACTATTTTCTACAACGAAGCTGAAGAAGCTCTCTACATCCGTCGTCAGCAGGGGGGGAGGGGTCTGAATCTGTGGACACCTGACCATGTTCAACAACTTAGCGATCAAGAATTCTGGCTGCGAGGGAACCAAAGTGACTTATTTGGCAAATCATCCAGGGATAAGCGTCGTCCATTGGTAAAACTGCTAGTATTGACTGGACAAACCCGATTAGGGAAGCATTCAGAACATTTATATGCAATGATTGGAAATCAAAAGATTCTGTTACTTCGCAAACGAGCTAGTGTTTATGTTATGGAGGAAGAGCAGCTAACAGATTTTGTCAAGGCTTGGTTAGCCCAATAGCCTCAATAATGCCCAAACGCCCCGTGTCGAGATTTCGACAGCAGGACGTTCAGAAAAAACGGAATCGGGAAGGTTTTAATCACGCCTAACAGCCCATTCCTATATCAAGTGTATGCTACTACAAAGTAGTGTGACATCAGGGGAAATCTAAATTCAGTTTATAGTAATGCTTCTCAGCTATTCTATTGATTTATATGTTCCCAAATGCCCAAAGCTTGATTTAGATCTGGATTGACCCGGTTCCTCAACCGCTACAGAGGAACTACAAATGTCGCAATTGCAACTATTTAAGCTATTACATCCTGAACCACAAAAGCAATCTCATCAGCAATCCAAATCGTCTATAATCACAAACTGGATTGCGTCCTCTCAACTAAATACCCATTTCTCTCCTGACTGTGCTTGGAGCGTCCGGCTGGGAGGTGGGCAATGAGCAAGTTTATCACTACCACCAAACGCAATGGAGCTTGTGAAGTCTGCGGCGATCAGTCTGGCAAATGCCGCCGACCCCAACAGGGAGAAATTCACCTGTGCATGACCTATGGAGATGTCCGCATTGGTCAGCTTGAGAATGGCTACAAGTGCATTGGTAACAAAAATAGAGGTTGGGCAACCTTCAAGCTTGATAACGCTCAGGACTGGGCAGATCAACAACGCTTCAACTGGCAAGCTGATAATGCTCTTCTACGGCAACAGCAACAAGTAGAAGCCGAAACTCGAAAGCGGCGCTCGCTTAGTGCATATGAGCGAGATCGGCAATACCGCCAACTGCTGGCAGAGTTGACCCTACATTCTGAAGATCGCGCTGACTTGATTGAGCGTGGCTTTACCACCGAGGAGATTAAACTGTGCGGGTTCAAGTCAGTTGAGCATTACCAGCAACTTCAAGCCAGGTATAGCAAACTGCTACCCGGTATCGGGGCAGGTCAAACCCTGACCAACTATCATGCAGGCTATCTCTGCCCCGTCCGTAACAAGGATGGGCTGATTGTTGCCTGCCAAATTAGACTAAGGGCATTACCCCAAGGGGATAAAACCCGCTATCGCTGGCTAACCTGCCCAAAGCAAGGTCACGTCCTCCACTTCTTTCCCAAATCCAGCAATCCAGAGGGAGAGCTACCGCTAGCGGTGCAGCGTCCAATGGGCGAACCTAAAGGAATTGCCCTGGCAGAAGGAATCGGGGCAAAACCCTTTTTGGTCAGTCAACGGCTAAATCTGCTAGTCATTGGTGCAGCTGGTGGTCAGTGGGCAAGTTCTCCCGCCACGTTTCAAGAAACCCTTAACAGCCTCTCAGCCCAATTGTCCGGGCTGAAGATTATTCGCCTCTACCCCGATGCCGGGGATGTGCAAAACCATCAGGTGATGCACCGCTGGCAACGGGTAATTGCCTTGCTAACCAAGTGGGGCTGGACAGTTCAAGTTGGCTGGTGGGGGCAAATCGAAAAATCCCAACCCGACATTGACGAGCTAGACGATTTTAACCAGATCCGTTACCTTTCCCCAGCAGAATTTTTTACCCTTGCTAATCCCAAATCCGACCAAACTACTAGCCAAAAATCCGAGCGAGCTTGGGAATTGTGGCGGCAAGCCCGGAACTTCACCCCCACCAAAACGCTGGACGAACAGTTTTTTGATGCTCCTGTACCAGAGCCAGGATCGCTTACCGCTGTGAAATCAGGACTTGGAACCGGAAAGACGGAATGGTTGAGGCGAGTCGTGCAAGCCCTAGACGACGAAGGTTGGGTCGCATTAGGCTATCGCAATAGCTTACTAATCCAATCCTCTGCTCGATGGGGGTTTTATCACCTGCATCAGGATGAAGCCCATCGCCTGCTAGCAGATCCCTTCCTCAAGGTTGCCTGTTGCGTCGATAGTCTGCCCCACTTCGAGCCAAATTATTTTGACAACAAGAACATCATTCTTGATGAAGCCTGTTCCATTATTCCCCACCTACTGTTTGCTCGCACTGCTGTCGGCAGACAACGGCGGGAATGCAAGGCGAAATTTACTGAAGCGCTACGGCGAGCCAAGCGGATTTTTGTCCTGGACGGGTTGCTGTCTGACAAAGACGTAGCCTACCTGCAACAGTTAATCGGGGAACCCAGAAAGGTTGTCAAAATTAGTAACGTCTACCAGGGCAACGCCAAGAAAATTTTCATCCTCAAAGGAGCATCGGATTCTGAGCGAGTAAAGGTCAACGACCGTTCGCCCTTAGTCAACGCAATTAAGACCAGTCGCTGTTGCGCGATCGCTACCGATAGCCAGCTTGAGGCAGAAGCTTTAGACCAGGTGCTAACCGGAATGGGCAAAAAGGTGGTTCGGCTGGACTCTAAAACCTCTTGCCAACCGTGGGTGTCCGTTTTTCTGAACCAACCCTCCGATTGGCTAAAACTTAATCAACCAGAAGTTTTTATCTTCACTCCATCAGCAGAGAGCGGGGTGGACATTCCAATTGTCAACTACTTCGAGCATTTCTTCTGCCTGTTTTTTGGGGCAGTTTTAACCAATGCTCAACAGCAAATGATTGGCAGAATTCGAGATGTGAACTGCCCCGTTTTTGTTTACTGTCGCACTACAGGAATTCCCGGAGATAAGGTATCTCGTGCTACTTTACCCGATCAAGTTGCCAAAGCTGTTGAAGAATTTGTAATCGCCGATGGATGGGCAACTTTATCTGGCATTCCACACGAACAAGCTGTTAGGCAACTTTCTCAACGAATTATAGAACTAGCGAAGGACGACGAGCATTATGATCATGAATGCCAGTTGTTAGCCCTCCAAAACCACGAGGAAAACAACTTGAGAAAATGTCTGATTGCAGCCTTGACCGAAGCCGGGCATACACTACAAGAAATTGTTTTAGAGACAAGTAATATTGATGCTCTGCGCTTTGCTAAAGACGAGGTAAAAGAACGCAATGCTCAAGATATTTTCAACGCCGAAACGATCCCAATTGAGGAAGCAAATAATATTGCCAGTAAGACTGGACTAGATTGGCAGACTCAATGCCAAATTCAGAAAGCAAAACTCCTAGACCGTCTGCCAGGAATTGACCAATCCGAACAGTGGTCAGCGGCATTTGTGCGGCGGGTTTTCTATGACGACCGAGATTTGCTAACTCGCTGTGAACTGTTCTTTTTCGTTCATCATCCAGATATCGCCAAACAGTTACAGCAGTCCCGTTGGTTTAGTTTGCTTAAAGTCGGACAGGTCGATCTAGCTCACCACAGTAGCCGCTACCTAAAGATCAAAGCCATGCAGGAGGTTGGGCTGATGCAGTTCTTAGAGCCTGGATTCACTTGGTCTAAGGAGTCGCCATTCGTTCATACCCTCTACAAGCGCTGCCAGTCCTCTCGCCAGCAGCAGACCCACCTGGGGCTGATGGTTGGCAAGCTGAAGCCTGTGGACGTAGTAGGACGGCTACTGGGTAAGCTAGGGGTTCCGACGACAAGCGAATTGGTCAGCACTCAAACTGGCAGGATTCGTGTGTATCGGGTAAATACAGAGGCATTATTAGATCCTGACAAGGTTGCCATCATGGAAGCGCTCGACATCCGTTATAGGGCATTTCTAGAGGAGACAAACGAGAGGAGCGATTGGGCTGCTTTGTTTATGGGGCAGGAAATGCCCAAAATCCAGCTAGTGCAAGCCGTTAATACTGATCACCTTTCGCAAGTTATTTATAACAACCAGAAGGAAGGTGATCAGCATTTAGTCTCTCAATCACTGGGTATTGCCCCTGGGAGCGTTGCTGTGGCGACGAGGGGAGATTCCCCTGTGGATGAGATTCCCACCACGTCGGAGACAATTCAAGACGTAGCTGAGATGATGAATTATTGTGAGAATTATCAAATGCTTGCTGTTGTCCGGTGTCTACCAGGGATGACTCGAAAACTTTGGCAGGCGGCGGGACAGATCCTAAGCCAGCAAAAACGCCAAGAATTAGCTGAATGGATGCAGCAGTTGTTTAACTCAGGGCATTTGCATCTGTCCTCTGCCTAAATCTGGGGCATAGCTCAGGGGCGCTCACCCTTTACCCGTTGGAAGATCTGACTGCCGGACAAACTGACGCAGCGCTCAATGAGCCAACACCGTCCCAGATTGAGCTGGAAGCGTATTACCAAGTAAGCGAAAACTACGAACCAGACCCGGAGATCTGGCGATTGATTCAGGAGAGTTTGGGACAGTAAGGGAGCTAGGGACAGATATAGTGAAAGTGATATCAGGGGATACAAAGCAGTCAACTTCCTGATTCGGAGTTGTCTTAGCTAAGACAATGCCGTTTAACCAACTTTACCCAGCCTAGACCACGAAGAAAAGCTTTGGAGAAGTTCTGCTAAGACGCTGGTAATCACCTAGCAATCCCTAGACCAAAACCACGTCCTCTCAGAATCTAGGGGTGTAGTCTTTCAAAGACGGCGAGCGGTGGCTTGACACCGCAGTGAGCCTGCGTTGAGAGAGGTTTCTCGCTACTCGACTACTTCTCTACCCAAATTGCTGGGGAGATAATTTTGGCTTCTTTATCATCTAAATAGAAGTTGTAAACAGGTTCTCCCGATAGTTCACAGCGCAATGGCTCAATAATTTTTGTAAACGGATTCCACACAACTGTCACTGTCCGTTTTGCTTTCTTTCTGACCAGTTCACATTGAATATGTACCGTGGGCAGATGGAGAACCATTGCACTGTGTAAAGAAGCCTCTACAGAAAGAGCATAACGCTCTTTGAGATCCGCCAATTTCCTCTCTAGCTCCCTATTGGTAGCATCAAGGCGTGCTAACTCTTTGTCTTTGTCTTCACCCATCAGGCGGCGCGACTCAATTTTAGAGACAATTTCAGAGCTGATAGTGCCGTAATAAGTATGAAGTCGTTCTTCATCCCTAGCCCTAGCTCTGGTTAACTTGGCGTGCCAATTCGACACCTCGGAGCTAATCAATTTCGCGCTCTGCTTTTCGATTAACCGAGACAACTCCTCAAAAGGCATCGAGGGTGGCATCTGTTGATTATCCACAGAAATTCGGTCGGCTTCCCAGAACAAGGCATCTCCAATTTCTACTTCAGTCACTCCTGTTAGCGAATTGACGATAAAAGAAACCATGCCAATTCTTTTTTCATCCGCTTCGGCTGTATAAGCTACATGACACCAGATGTAGCGGGTGATTTCTGGCTTGGCATCAAGGAAACGAATTAGACCATTTTGAGGTATTAGCTTTTGCAGCACCAGCTTCTCAAACCCTGTAGTTTTCAGATAGCCATCAAATTTGACCCCCAAGGCGGTCACGAGTCCTCTATCTGTCAGAAGTTCAAAAAACTTATTCAGCAGTTCCGAATGATAGGTGACAAAAAAGCTATTGGGGATATCCGCTCTCGTGGTCAGGGTAACTTCCGAGGGAATGTTCAGAGCAAGAGCAATGTTTTCTGTCAACAGCACATTGAGAGTATGCTCACCATCGGCTGAAGCTACCCCATCGTGCAGTGAGATAAGTTTTTCCAGAGTAGAAAGAATTGGATCTGATGTCATCAGAAAAATTGGGTCTGAAACCCCGTCTTTCTAGGACGGCTTTACAAAGTATTCAATTCGCTATATATTTTAAATATAGCGAATTTAATTGAGTATGTACGCCACTCAAAAGAACCAACTTAGAAGACTTAGCAAACAGGAGTTTAATGCTCTGTCTGCTTTGTGTCGTTTGAGTAAGAATCTTTTTAACGTGGCATTGTACGAGTGCAGACAATATTTCTTTAGAGAAAGAAAACGTCTGACTTATGAATCTAACTACCATCTTTGCAAGTCGAATGAGAACTATCGGATGCTTAATACAGATATTGCTCAACAGACGATGAAAGTAGTAGATAGAAGTATGAGGTCTTTCTTGGGTCTTTTTAAGGCTATTAGCATTGGGCGATGTGACCAAAAACCACAGTTACCAAAATACTTGTCCAAAGAAGGATATTTTCCCCTGATTATTCCTCGAATTAGGCTCAAAGATGGAATGTTTGATATTCCAATGTCTAGAGAGTTTAAAAAAGAATATGGCGAGGTTAAAATCAAATTTCCAGAGCGACTGAAAGACAAGAAAATTAAGGAGGTACGAATACATCCAAAATATCAAGCTCGATGGTTTGAAATCGAGTATATATATGAGGATGAAAAAATAGAAACATCGGTCGCTTCCAGTAAAGCTATTGCTATCGATTTGGGAGTAGATAATCTTTGTGCTTGTATCGATACTGACGGGCATCAATTTTTGATTGATGGAAAAAGACTTAAAAGTATTAATCAGTGGTACAACAAGCGTAACGCTCAACTTCAATCTCAAAAAGAAAAGCAGGGCATTAAATCTTTCACAAACAAACAATCCCGGCTTTACCAATGGCGTAATAACTGTGTTAGGGACTATTTGAATAAAGCTGTAAGATTGATAATTAGCCATTGTCTTAAACACGAAATCGGCAAATTGATAATTGGCTACAACCCAGGTATTAAGCAAGAAATTAATATTGGGAAATCAAATAATCAAAACTTCGTTCAAATACCTTTTTGGCAGTTGAGACGCAAGCTTGAAGCTCTCTGTTCTAGGTATGGAATTGAATATCAAGAACAAGAAGAGTCGTATTCGTCGAAGGCGAGTTTTTACGACCGAGATGAGATCCCTGTCTACAATGCCGATAACCCAAGCCTGCAAAAGTTCTCTGGCAGAAGAGTTAAGCGTGGATTGTATAGAACAAAGGATAAACATCTAGTCTCGGCAGATATAAATGGCAGCGCCAATATTTTGGTTAAAAGTAAGCACAGACTCAGTTTTGAGCGAGTGTCTAGCGGGTTTTTGGCTAACCCCTTAAGAATTTTTGTCTCTTAAGAATCCCCGCTGTTCTACGGCGCGGGAGTGTCAATTAACACCATTCACCTAATAACAAATTCAGGCTTCAAAATCTGCCCCAAAAATCTGTGACTCCAGTTCTTGGGTTGACTGGTATTTATCTTTTGCTTTCAGCAAATCATCCGCCAGTTGGTCAAAAGCTGCGGAAACGGATGGGAGAGATTGATGTTTTAACCAGATGGACATCACCAATTCACTGAAGTCAAAGTCATCATCCACATTACCCAAGATTGTCTCTATCTCTCCCACCACCAGTTCAAACATATTGATTTTATCGTGGAGGATTCTGAGGATATATTCTTCAATGCTGTCCTTCAGACAGAAATTGAAGATGAAGACATCCTGGGTTTGTCCAATCCGGTGGATTCGACCAATGCGTTGCTCAATCTTCATTGGGTTCCAGGGCAAGTCATAGTTGACTATTGAGTTGGCAAATTGGATATTACGTCCTTCCCCACCCGTCTCGGATGCCAAGAGGACAGAAACCCGCTCTCGGAAAGCGTCAATTGCAGCATCTTTCTGTTTTAAGGACATATCCCCCAGAAATTCGGCAAAAGGTATCCCCTCATCCAATAGAGTTTCGGCTAAATAGGCACTGGTTGCTTTATGGGTGGTAAAGACAATTGTTTTCTGGCTGGATTGTTTTAACAAGTCCACCAGAGCCTTAGCTTTCTCTACTTGTTTAATTTTCGCGGCCCGTCGGGTCAAGGTTTTAAGTTCATCACTGGGTAATCTTTTAGCTAGGTTTTTGAGAGATTCTGTTAAAGCGCGGCTACTTGACCCTGCCCGCATCAAGAGATTAGTGCGGGAAAACTTGTCGAGATTCTCATCTTGGTCGCGCAAGAACTGAGTTAAATCCTGATACAGTTTCTGCTCACTGGGGGAAGGCGTGACAGTGATTGTGGTGGCGAAGCGTTTGGGCAATTGGACATCCACAAGAGAGCGCGTATTGCGTACCATCACTTCCCGCATTAACTGGCGTAGTTTCTCTGGGTTTTTGGGAACTCTCCCATTGGAGGAAGAAACATACTCTTTTTTGAACGCCGCTTCTGTTTTCAATAGCCCTGGCTTTAAAAGGGTTAAGAGATTAAATAGTTCCACCAGTGAGTTTTGGACGGGGGTGGCGGTGAGCATTAAGATGAATCGTTTGTTAAGGGCGTTGACGAGTTTCCAGTTGAGGGTACTGCGGTTTTTCAGGTGGTGCGCTTCATCGACGATGACTAAATCCCAACTGCGGGCGGTGACGTGGGGATAGTGTTTGGGGGATTTAGCTGTGTTGAGTGATGCAATAATTCGGGGGTGCTCTGTCCAGAATTCTTCAGTGTTTTGTTGTCGTGCGTCCGAGTCGGTGGTAATAGTGTCTATGTTGAATTTTTCGGATAACTCCAGTTGCCATTGAGAGACGAGGGAAGCTGGGGTAAGAACCAATATTGATTGGATCATGCCTCTTGCTAAATACTCACTCAAGATGAGTCCGGCTTCGATTGTTTTTCCCAGTCCAACTTCATCGGCGAGAAGAGCACGTCCTCCCAGTTGTCTAAGGACTTTTCTAGCTGTTTCGATTTGATACCAGTGTTTGTCAATCGCGGTGAGGGTGGCAAGACACACGAGTTGGTCGTAATCCGCCATCAATGATAAGTTGAACAGCTCTGTTCGGGCATAGTAGTAGTCAATAGAGTCAGATTGCCCGTCAATGAGTGCTTGTAAAGCTGGGGTGTGGTTGAATTTAAAGGTGTAGAAGTTGTCCATTGACCAAAAATAATGGGATACAAGCCTCGTCCTCCGCTACGCTAAAGAACGGCTTTGATTCTTAATGTATTCCTTCAATACTTCAAGAGGCGCTCCTCCCACTGATACTGCAAAATAGCTAGGACTCCATAAAGCTTCATCATGAGGTTTTTTGTATCCCGCCTGTCCGTATCGCCTGCTAGAAACCCCCTTCAGTGCATTAACTATCTGAGATAAGGAAAGTTTAGGTGGGTATTCGATTAAGACGTGTATGTGGTTGTCTTCCCCATTAAATTCCAAGACATTAAAGTTCATCTTGGCTGCCACTTCCCCGAAAGATTTTTCGATTAAATTAAGTCCTACCTCATCAAACACAGGCTGACGGTATTTGGTCACGCAAACCAAATGAACTTTTAAGTCTGTAACCGAGTGTCTCTCCCTTCTATACACGCTTGCCATTTAGGGCAGACCAACTTATCATACAACTACAGACCAATTATAGCAATGTCGTGAAAGCTCGTTATCAGTACAGAATCTACCCTACCAACCAACAGCAAAAGTTTTTAGCAAAAGTCTTCGGTTGTTGCAGAGTGGTGTGGAATGATGCGCTGATGCTATGCAAGCAATCGGATTCGCTACCATCTAGCGCAGACCTACAAAAAATTTGCATTACCCAAGCAAAGAGAACAGAGGGGCGAGAGTGGCTGACTGAAGTTTCTAACATTCCTCTCCAACAATCTATCGCTGATTTAGGTGTAGCATTCAAAAACTTTTTTGAGTCCCATAACGGTAAGAGGAAAGGAGAAAAATTAGGCTATCCTAAATTCAAAAAGAAGACAGGAAAACAGACAGCACGGTTTAGGAAAGGTGGATTTAGCATCAAAGGGAATAAAGTATTCCTGGCTAAAATTGGCTATATCAAAACTAAGTGGTCGCGTTCTTTGCCATCAGAACCAAGCTCGGTAACGGCTATTAAAGACAAGGCAGGACGATACTTTCTAAGTTTTGTGGTAGAAATAATACCCGAAATCAAACCTACTCAAAACCAGTCGGTAGGTATTGATTTAGGGATAAAAACCTTTGCTGTTTTGAGTTCAGGCGAGAAAATTTCTAGTCCAGATTACTCGAAGTTAGACCGCAAGATCTTACGCAATCAGCGCAGATTCTCACGTCGAGCTAAAGGTTCTAAGCGCCAAGAATTGATGCGATTAAAAGTAGCAAAACTCAAAGCAAAACAGAGGGACATCCGTAAAGACTTCTTGCATAAACTTTCAACTAGAGTAGTTATCAATAACCAAGTAATTGCTCTAGAAGATTTGAACGTGGGAGGAATGCTCAAAAATCGCCGTCTATCACGAGCTATCAGTCAGGCTGGATGGCGAGAATTTAGAACGATGTGTGAGGCTAAATCCAACAAATTTGAGCGCGAATTTGTGGCGATTAGTCGTTGGGAGCCGACTAGCCAGGTTTGTTCAGAATGTGGCTACCGTTGGGGCAAGTTGGACTTGGAGGTTCGAGAGATAGTCTGCTTGGGCTGCTCTACTCCCCACTGTAGAGACGGAAACGCTTCCAAAAATATAGAAAAAGTCGGGATAGGGCATATCCACGACTCTAAACGGGCAGGGAGGGAATGTAAGACCCCGATTGGGGCAGTTCTCGTTGAGCTGTCAACCTGTCAGGAATATAAACAATTAACATTGTTTGATTGCCTGGGAATCACTGCGGCTTTAGCCGAGTGAGGATGTCAAGTTTCCCTAATCACCAGCAATAAGGTTTAACGCACTCAATGGGTCTATTGGGGCTAGTCCCCTTGAGTGCATGAGATGACCTCTCTATGTACCCTAATAACTTACTGCCCTACGTGACCATAAGCCGGACATCCGTTTTAAAGGCAAGAATATGGTTTTGACATACTCCCTGACCTGAAGGTACAGGGATTCTAATTCATGGTTCACAGAAGTCCGCTTGCTATTTCAGGTTGCCCATCAATAGTATTGGCAGTATTCTCCCCATGCTTTCCTTCTTGCGAAGCAGATTCCTTTTGCCCAAA
>JAHHHE010000050.1 GCA_019359535.1 Gloeocapsa sp. UFS-A4-WI-NPMV-4B04 | reverse complement strand
ATTACTATGGCTGTAAATGCGATTACGGATGAAAGTGCTCTCAATTGGTTTAATCATTGTGGGCTTTTCTTTGAGCCTATTAGATAGCTCTTTTTGTAGTTGGTTTGATCTCAAATTGCTGTAAGTCCTCGATGATATTCCTCAATTGACCAAGCTTTCCTCAGCCAGTTGCAACCGTTGTAATTCCTCTAGATTCAGGTCATTGGTTGCCCAGTAATCAATGTCACCGTCTGGGGTGACAATCTTGAATACTTTGGCGAAACCATACCCTTTGAGATGCACTACTGTACCCGTCAGCAAGATATCGGTCTCAGACAGCGGACGATTCTCCGTGTTGTCGGGATTGACGTGACGATTACGTTTGAGCCGCGTCAACCAAACCCAACCATAGCTGCGAATTAACTTGAGATTATCGAGACTACTGTACCAGCTATCAAAAACTACACACTGAGGAGCGAACCCATGTTCCCTCGCCGTTTCTAGCATCGAGCGGAAATGGTTATTTTTTGTTGCACCGTCGACAAGCTTCTCGTAAAATCGATAGTCTACGGGAATGTGCCGATCTCCTTCCGTCCAAAGCAGTGTTATCAAATTAATGCCTTGTACCACCCGTCCATGCTTACCCGACCAATGCCTCGTGACTAACTCCATCTTCTGGGCATAGAACTTGTCTAACGTCGAGTCATCAATGACAAGAATTCCACTTTTTAAGCTCACGTGCCGCGACGCTTCCTGCCATAGAACGGCGCTCGATGGCTCCATGCGATGCAACAGGCGGGTAATCGCATCGTGGGCAGGTGGATTTTCCGACTCTGGTTGAACCCGTTCTGCCTCCATACAACTGTAGGCCTTCTGCGTTGCAATCAAAAAGTCAATGTAATCGTACTCGTTTACTTTTGGTCGGTTCATCCTTTCGTTCTATCGCACCCACGTTCTTTTCTCAACTGCGTAAGTCCTGAACTCTAAATCAACCAAAATCTCAGCGCCTAAATCAACATTACTACGTTCTTCTAACTTTTTACTTCTAGCAACACTGAAAGCTTGGCAGGGAAAAGAACACCACAGAACATCTACTTTTTCCAAGTGATAAGGGTTTAGGTTTTGGGCGAAACCACAAATTACATCTCCAACATTTGCTTTGTAAACCGATGCTATTTCTGGGTCAGACTCAATCGCCCAGCCATGCTTTAACCCAGCCGCCAGCATCCCCAAGGATGCTCCGCCGCCTCCGCAGCAGATATCTCCAAATATTGCCGCCATTACCCCTAAACCTTCTGTAGAGTTCTTGGGTCAACAAAATACACTTTTAACGGCGGTACTAAACGAGTAGAACGCACCGAGTTACTTGGGTTATCAGCCGTGCCTCTGCCTGAATTCGTTGGTGCTGAGGAAGCCGCATAATAAAGCCTGGTTCTGTTTTGCTTTGGCTGAGGACGGTAGTATATTTTGCACTCTTTTTCAAGCTTTCTCAGCAACTGCCCAACAGTTGCCACACTAACGCTCAGTTGAACTGCAAGAGACTCTTTTCTCTGACCTGGGGAATTCATAAGAAGTGTTAGCAATTTTTCTTGCCTTAATAGCAACGAATCAGCTTTCTTATAGTTCGCTCTAGCCCTCTGCTTTTTGCACACCCCGCCCCATACATCATTAGGCAGAACTCCTGTCGGAAATACCAGCCGCGTTGTGGGTGATTCTCGCGTTAAGGAGATCGCCCTACTCAAGCGGACGATGCTGAGGATTTCCCAGCAGGAGTCATATAGCTCCCACACCACAACGAGGGTCATACCATCCGCTCGATTAATCACAGTAGATAATGGCTTCATTGCTTTGCCTCCAATAGCTCAGAATTGATCAGCTTGAGCCTCAAGCATTTGCCACGCTGAGGCTCAAGTTGTATTTGGCGAGATATTTATCAACAGTTTTTACTAATGAAAATGCTGACGTTCTTTCTAGAGCGATCGCTTCTGTAATGTGTGGCAACATTACTTTTCTCCTTGAAAAGCGCACATCACTTTTCTGCGAGTGAAAAGCGCATTGTTTCCACTCGCAGCATTTGAATTAATGCGCCATTTGGTGGTCAAAACTTTACGACGCTAAGGCTAATCGACTGCAACCGCCAGTTCCCCATTGGCTAGCTCTTGCGGTTGCAGCGTAAACCAGTTGTTAAAAATCTTCTAAATCGCCATCCTCTACTGCCAGTCCTCCAACTTTGTGCTGCATCTGCGCTTTGTATTTAACACTTTTGAGTACGGGAGCAGCTTGAGCTTTCACACTGTTTTTCGCCTGATGCCACAAAAACTCTGCAACTGCTTCTGCGTCCTCATCTGGGTCAACTTTCGCGTAAAGACTAATGCTAAGTTCAAGACTCTCGTAGTTAGTGAGATTAAATTTCCGTCGGTACTCAACGCCCACTGTGTTTATCTGCATATGTCAAATTTTTGGGTAAAGATGTTTTTCAATTCCCCCGCCACATCATCTAATTGCTACGGAATAGGCAGGTTGTTTTCTATGTTTTGTTGTCGATCAAAAGCTCTACTTAAGCGGTTTGCGGTGGAATTTCAACACGACCGTGCGCTGCATTAACCTTGGCTACTGCTCTTTGGGTTACTGCCTGCCAATTGGTATTCTCAGCGTAAGGCGCATATACCGCTTGTCCCGTTGTGGGATTATAAAGCCGGCAGAATAACACCTGGTCAGTCTCGCCTGGTTCAACTGCAATTGTCATTGCTTGTGAAAATGCTTTAATTGGTAACTTGGATAGGGTGTACAGCAATCCTTTAGCAAATAGGGTTTCTACTCCTGCTTGAATCACATAATTTCGATCTGCTCGAATGTGCAGATTTACCTTGTTTTCTGGCTTACCTTTATATTCTTTCTCTTCTATTTCCAACCGTTCAATAATGCCCGTCAGCGCGTTAAACTCGATTGGCTCATGCTCATCTTTTGCGCCATTCCAAAAGTACCAAAGGCAGTCTGGATACTTGCGATTGGCATATATATAACAGGCTTTAGGCGAGTGTCCGAATCCTAGTACCTGGTTTGAGGTGCGTAGTTGGGCAAGAATTTCTTGCAATAAGTAATTGCTATCTAGATTAGTGTCCATAGTGATGTTTCTTGCTATGAGCCGTATGAATGTAACAGTGCTGCTGACTGGTTCTTTGTATTAGTACCTGGGTAAAAGGGACTTTCATCAATTAGCCGGAGAATTACCTTGCAGCTTGATTATATGAGCGCTCAGTTTTTAAAGGTATTGCCGTAACACCTTCTGTCCCTTAGTTTTCGCTTTTGGGTAAATTCGACGGTAGTGCGCTTGGTAATATCGTACCTGTTCTAGAGTTTTTGGCATCATCTTTTCTCCAGATTTATTATTGTTTAATCAACAGAAAAAGGCTGGAGACTGAAGTGTTCTAGCCTTAATAATTGGTAATGTGCCATTCGTTAATACAGCTACAGTGAATAAAGAGTTTTTTCTGACATCTGTGATCAAACATCTACTTTTAAACTCTTTTCAAAACTTTAAAAGTAACTGCCGCGTTGGGCTGTTCAGTGCCGCCTCTTTAGCTCGATAGTAAACCTCTCGCCCCCGGCGGATACAGGCGCGACTCCATCCGATTAAACTTGCAGCCATTCCATACTTGCTTGGAGGGGGGAAACATCCAGCACGTCTACACATTGCTTTTAGTTCGCGTCCCTTATAAGCATTGGCAAGTAGTTGAACTTGTGACGTAGTTACTTCAGTTTCCATCGTTGTCCAATAAGGGCGGACGATCCGTTGTACCTCAGTTTGGTCTACCAGTCGCTCTATCAACTCTTGTTTTGTCCCAGAGTGTCGAATACCTGCCAACTGACAAAGATCGGATAGCTCAACTACTGGTAACAGAATTAAGCGCTCTCTTGTCCATTCTTCAGTTGGTTTACGGATCAGTTCTCTAAATAGGAATGTGACAGTCATCTTCAGACTTTTTTTAAAGGAAATTGTGGCTGAATTACGCCATCCGCCGCTAGTCGATTAGCAATCCAGTAGACCCCTGTATGGTGAAACTCTCCTTTGTTGTACAGGGTAAATACTTCCTCGCGGATTCTTTGACAGTCCTCGTCAGAAAATTCTGCACCATGTACGCCACAGTCTCGCCGGATGAATTCGTCGGTAAGATAGTCTAAAGTCATAAAACCTCGCTTGTGATTTGATTACAGTTTGCTTTTGATGCCGTTCGCTAATACTGCTTTGACCAAGGCAACCTGCGCGATCGGCACAAAGAATGCCAGAGCGGACATTACCAAGGCTGGAAATTGACTATGGTGTATATTGCTTACCGTCATATGTCAGCGAAGTATGAGAGCAGACTTTAAAGACATCAACACACCTTGACCTTGCTGTTGAGGGCTGACCATCTGAGCCTGAGCAACACTTCTAACTCGCTTCGTATACCACCATTGCTGCTGTACGTCGGACAGCTTCACCCAGTACAACGTCATTACAAACGGCTCGGCTTCTGGGTAATCTACCAGTCCAACACAGTACGAAGGCGAGTGCTTAACGGCTATATCTGGTACAAAGCGCTTGCCAATGCGTCGCCAACTCGGTTGTTTCCCACGCCACTCCAAGCTACAGCATAAATGAGGCAGGTTTTCCCTATCGTACAGTCGGCAACAAGCTCCAACGACTCTGTACTTGAATGTTCCACCAGGGCTATAAAATGTTTGCCCTGGACTGAGAGGATGGGAGAGGAATTTGTTGAGGAGCGCGGACTTTAAGTGCAGCAGGTGGAGTTCTATCTTCTTCCAAGTAGCTATTCTTCTATTCGCTAGTAGGGTATAAAGCATTTTTACTCCTACGGTGAAATAGGCGCGTGGTCTGTAGTGAGCCAAGCGCCGTTTAACAATTGGTTAGCTGGACTTATGTTGCGTAGTTAACGTTTAAATTTACTGCTCTACCAGCCCATCAATTACATCGCCTAGAGTGTCACAGTAAACATCAGTAACTTCTTGTTTCACAATCCATTCGTGCTTACGAATCTTCGCAATTTGTACTTTGTACGTATCTGAGCCTTGCTCGTAGATCACAGACACATGACCTTTGTGCTTCAGCCCTGATACTCGAAACCTTAAACCACTAGGCATCCCAATAAAGTCATGCACCCCCCAGCAGAGCATTTTTCGGCTAGCGGTTGCTCTCAATTGCTGTAGGATAACTTGGGCAACCGTTGGCTTAACTTGCAATTTGTTCATGGCGTTTAATCCCTTGAAAAGCTTTTAGATGAAAAAGGACGCTTGTGTGTAGTGGGTAAGCGTCCTTTTAGGAAAGGAATGTTTTGTAAATACTACTGTTGGTTAGCCAGCGTAAGCGGCTAAAACCCTCTCTCGATGCTCTTGCCAAAACTTATTACCAGCAATATACCGTTGGGCTATTTGCTCACCCTCCTCGGCGTTAGCCGCTCTCCCTATTGGGTAATCTCCCACCCAGACGATGTACCAATCCCATTCCGAGTTATAGGTTACTGCCCACTCCTGTGGTTTACTAGCTTTCGGCTGTGGCTTTTGCGGTGGCTGAAGGAAACTGTTATAGCCCTGTAAATATCCGTTAGAGTACGGGCAGCTTGCCTCGCTACACATTGGCTGAAACTTGTTTGAAGCGTCTAACACTCCATGAGCACGACCTGATTTAAACTCCTCAATCGCTTCCCAGTTCAGTGTTAGCTGATAGCCTACCGAGTCTCCAGCAATTCCCACTGGTTGCTCTTGTTTCACTTCTGCTTCTGCTTCATCCAGTTCAGCTTTGTGGAGTTCAATGCGTATCCGATGGGCGTGGAATGTATCTATATTGAGCGGAATCGCGCGGTTGTAGTTGATCTGATACCATACCGTGTCACCTGTGATCGCTATGCTCGTGATGTCTCTTGGCACTACTGCAAGCAGTGTGCCATACGTGCTTTCGTCCCAGCTGATCACTTTTGCTGCTAAGGCGTAATCCCGTAGATACGCTTCATCATCTTTGGTAATGCTGCGGCTAGGATTGATGATACCTGGCTGGAAATTAAAGGTATCGACTTGAGAAAATGCTTTGTCTTGAGTTACCATTTGTATTACCTATGTAATAGGAAACAAGCCTGTAGCGATCTGCCTGCTAAGTTGAACGCTACAGGTTTTGTAGTTTTTCAGAATTCGGTTAATTAAAACAACAAGGATTTATTGATCTGCCCTTCGCCTCAAGCGTTGACCATTACGGTAGGGTCTGTCTCACCGGAGTTTCTCTCCTTTTTCACAGGTCATCCACATCAAGTGTGGGGTGGGCGCTCTTTGTTCGTCGGTTGCGCTCTCCGGCTGCTCTGTTGTTTTTGAGATTGCTTTAGACTTTTATCCCGTTTTGGGTGGGGTTTGTCTCTTTGCCTCTACAATTACTATATTAGTCGTAGCGACTAACAATGTCAAGCTTTCCGATTAACAAGTTTTCTGCTACGATTAACATATAAATTGAAGCGATTAACGAGGTTCTAAGGGGCAAGGTAAATTATGCCTAGAGTTCTAGGTATGTTGATGCCAATTAAATGGCGGTTGGCAGTAATTATGGCTGATCGTGAAATGGATTATAAAGAGCTAGCTAAAGCAACAGGTATGCATCCTGTGACCGTTAGTAAACACAAAAATATGCGAACAATGCCATCGCGATTAGAAGACTCTACTTTAGAGAAATACTGCAAGGCTCTCAATTGTCAGCCGGGGGATCTATTGGTCTTCATCCCAGGTAAGGATGACAGAGCATGAGTGCAAACACGCTCGAATCAACAAATACGCTCACGTTACTATTAGCTCAATTAAATGAACTATACATTTATACAAGTGTTAAGTCAGCTTTATTTAAAGTTAACGAGCTAAAAGATAACTTAAGCGGCATAGCCTAAAACTACAGAAGTTTCAGCAAGAAGAAGAGCAACATGAGTAGCTATTGAACTTAAGGAGAGAAAACCATGAACGCACCTGTCTAAAGTTAACCATTGCTTTTCCAAGTAGCTCCTAACTTAAATCTCAAGCCTAAACAAATAGCGATCGCCCAACTCTTGGCGGAGATGCGATCGCTCTTGTACCACAACCTAAGTCTTTAACCATCGAGGTTATGGCAATGACAATCGTATCCGAATCTGTGCTAATCGAGTCAAAATCAGCCCGAAATAACCAGCTAGCAAGTGTCTCTCATGACTGCGCTAGTGAAATTTTGAGTCAAGTTGAACCCATGAATTCGGGCAGTTATATTTTTTTGCCTCGCTGCTCTTTGGTGAGGTGGACAAAATGAGTGTTATTACTCACAGCATCAACGAGATTGTTGTTGGTCAAAGAGCAGTTGACGGATACATTAATGCAACTGCAATGTGCCAAGCGTGTGGGAAGCAATTAGCCCACTATTTGGAGAATCAAACAACGAAAGCCTTTCTGGAAGCGCTTTCGGAAAACATCGGAATTCCGATATTAAATTTAGCCGAAGTCAAGCGGGGGCGTAATGGTGGTACTTGGGTACATCCCCAAGTTGCGATTAATCTTGGTCAATGGTGTAGTCCCCAGTTTGCTGTACTCGTATCTAAATGGATTTATGAGTGGATGCGCGAGAACAAGCCTCCGGTCGCTGTACAGTCAATTCCTTCACAAAGAGAACGATTGGAGAACATTCGCCTCGGACTCGATTTGTTTCAACAATTGGGTGGCTGTGACCCACGTACCGAAATGTTGCTCAAAGACCACATCCGCAACATCTTGGTAGAAGAAAAACTCCAGCCTACCTTACCTGGTCGAGTTGAGTGGCCTGTGTCTGACCGCGCTGTGGTACTGGGTCATCGCCCTACACCAGCACAGTTACGCCGCATCGGTAAAGAAGCAGCCCGAATCTACCAACAACGGCATGGAGAAAAGCCTGTACAAAGGGAGCAATTTGTCGGCGGCACTACGCGCATGGTGAATGTTTACTCTGAGGCTGATGTTGATGTTTTAGATGAAGCGATCGCTTTAATTATGGGAGACATCCAGTCATAGCCCGCTAGAGCTAATGTTCATGATTTGACTAAACAATTACGTGAGAGGTTTTAATATTGTGGTTATCCCAGAAAATAGCAACACCACACTGGACGAAGCTAGATTTCCTTTAAGCTTTGAAGATTTTATCAGCAAACAAATTACTCCCTTAGCCAAGTATGCCTACGAGCAGACAGTTACTCGTAACCGCAATATACTTGTAGCATCCTACCAGTGTTTACAAGCTAGAAGTATTGATACTGATACTGATGGAAATGTAATTAATATTAATGGTGCTGAATGGGAAACTCGCATTAGCTGTGTAGATATCAATAGCTATAAACAACATCTAGTTAATTTTTACGGTGAACAGGAAAATATCAATTGTCATACTGACGCAATTGAGCAAATTTTTGAATTGCTCGACCCTGAGCGGCAATGCTGGTTATACCTACAACAGGGAATTTTTTTGAGCGAGCATCATGTTTACTGCCTTGATGAGCAAATTGTCAGTAATTTGGTAGAGTTTCCCGTTTCGCTTTCTAGCTGGTATCAATCAAGTTTTGTTACTCCTAATCGGAAACCGCGCCAACAACCAGAACAAAATCTTGAAATTGAGCTATTTAACTGGCTCCAAATTCATGGTGTAGAGGTTGAGCGCCAAGTATCAACTAAAAACCATCATCGCCTTGATCTCTGGATATCTGGTCGCATGATGTTAGAGCTAAAAGCGGGTAAAGTCACAGGCGATGATGTTTGTCAGGCTATTGATTACTACGCCACTTATCAACGCCCGATTATTCTCATTGGTAAAGGATTATCTACTGCTGCTAGTCGCGGCATTGAAGGATTTACTAGAGAAATATCACAGGATGCTTTAGTTTTTGTCACTTGGTCAGCTGTCAAAACCTATTTATTGGGGGCTTTAAATATTCGGGGCTATGTTACTGGCTAAGGAGTTTATTGAACTAATCCAACCAGGCATAACCACTGCTCCCTGTCAGTTTGTGCCTTTCGAGTTCATGCCAGAACTAGATCGCCTCTGGGCGGCACGTCAAGGCGATCGTCCCGTACTGCACCTGAGCTATTAACTACGAGGTACAGCCTTATGAAATTTTCGCATGAACTAGAGTCAACTCTGGTTCAATCTCACGCTCAATTTTCTCAATTTGAGGATAACAAGTTTTGGCTCGGTTCACTTTGCAAAAGAGGACATGAGTGGGAACAAACTGGAAGGAGCCTGCGATATACAAAGTGTAATCGGTGTGTTGAGTGCAGAAAGCTTAGTTGCTTAACTCGACTAACTCCTCCATTGAAAGAAGTCTTTTGGTCTAGAGTTGATAAAACTAGCCATCCTGATGGTTGTTGGATTTGGACAGCAGGAAAGTTTTCTGGTGGTTATGGATGCATAAAATTTCATAACACTTCCCATCTAGCTCATAGGGTTGCTTGGAAGCTAGTAAATGGGGACATTCCAAAGGATTTATGCGTTTGTCATCATTGTGACAACCCTCCGTGCTGTAACCCAGAGCATCTGTTTTTAGGAACGAACGCTGAAAATATTGCAGATCGAGTTCAAAAAGGACGCTCTGCAACAGGCAAGAAAGCCGGACTATACTTACATCCAGAACGAGCAGCCAAGGGGGAACGTAATGCTGCTGCCAAACTTACAAGACCCCAAGTTCAAGAAATCAGAGAACTTTATCAAGCGGGAAAAATTAGTCAATGCCAATTAGCTCGTAATTATCATATTTCTCAAGGACAAGTTTGGCGAATTATCCAAGGCTGGTCTTGGTCTGAACATGGACGTTCTCGACGTTCAAGCAGTCAACTACTTGGCGAGTGAGAAGTTTATGTATTTCTTTTCCAAGTAGCATTCTTATTCCTTATATCTGATTGGAATTATGGCAAGAATTCAATATCGGCGATTGACCCCCGCCGAATGGCAATATCTGATTGAGAATTACGCTGATGATCCACAAACCATCAACGTGATCGCGCCTGGGCAACACTCGTCGGGTCGATATTACAAAGAGTGAGCGCTCTTGAACTGGATCACACAATAAAGGCGTTCACGCCCTCTCAATCTTTCTTTCCTAGTAGTAATTGCCTAAAAGCACCTCACTAGAAAAATCCCACACCCTGTATGACCCCAATCCCAATTACCGAACCGAGCAGAAACGAGCGTTATTACGACCTAACCAAGTAATATTTTAACCAGAGAGAATTAACCATGAATTCACAACAGTCACCTTCTAGACTATCCAAACAACCATCCACTCTTCTTGGCGAAGGCTTTGACTATGCTGCCCTCGATCCAGAAACCCGAATTGTTGTGCAGCAACGTACTAGCGAGATTAGGAGTTTGCTCCGCCGTACTGCCTCTGGCACTATTGATATTGGCGAGAAACTAATCGAGGTGAAGCAAAAATTATCACATGGGTACTTTGGCGCTTGGTTAAAAGCTGAGTTCCGTTGGGGTGAGTGGACAGCGCGAAAGCTGATGCAGGTAGCTCGATGCTTCAAAACGGTGAATTTCACCGATTTGGACATTGCTGCTTGTGCTCTATACATCCTGGCTGCTGACTCTACACCAGAAGCAGCGCGGTTAGAGGCTCTTAATCGTGCCAGTCTTGGGGAGGTAATTAGCCGCTCTTTAGCGAAGGAAATCGTTAATTATTACAAAAAAGCAACTCAGCCCTGTGACCAAAAGCTAGTTACTATCGACGTTGATGCCGAGACTCTCGGTAGAGAATGAGCGGTAGTCTACCAGTTTTAAAGAGAGTTCTGTTGTCGATTCGAGAGAGCCTTTTGCTGCTGCGATGTTCTACTTCAAGACTGAAAGTGAATGCTGACAGAACTTTATAGCTGCTAGTGCAGGACGACTACCGCGCTCTTTATTACCTTGATTAACTTTGGCTCCTAACAGTAAGAACACGAAAAAACCGAGATTCCCTAAAATTCTCCCAACTTGTCCAAATTTTGGACAACTATAAATCGGATGTCCTACTCTTTTGCTGTTTATCCCAAAACTAAAAACAACGATTATGTACTCGATGAGCCATACCATAGCTAAAATTAAAAGTGCAAGTCTAACCATTGCTTTTGTGATGTCCATCCCAGTTTCAGCTACTTCCAAAGCCAAACAGAATTTTGATTACACCAGTCTTGATGCTGAAACTTCCCGATTTGTGCAACAGCAAACAGGCGAAATTCGCGCGTTGATGAAGCGGACTGCTCAAGACATCTTTGAATTGGGGCAGAAACTGATTAACGTCAAACAAATACTCGGTCATGGCAGATTTGGAGATTGGCTAAAAGCTGAGTTCGGTTGGGGCGAATGGACAGCACGTAAGTTCATGCAGGTAGCACAAGAGTTCGCTAGTGTTGAGTTCACAGATTTACAAATTGCTCCTTCTGCCTTGTATCTAGTCGCAGGTTCCTCAACTCCTGATGCGGCTAAAGCTGAAGTGTTTGCTCGTGCCGCATCTGGTGAACCTATTACCCGTAAAGTAGCCCAAGCTATTAAGCAGAAGTACGCTACGCCTTCACCTAAAACTAAACAACAGCCACAACCAGAGCAAACTTTACAATTGCCGTCGCCACCAGCACAAACGCCACTCCTAGAGCAGTCGCGTTCAAAGCCGCAAATTGTCGCAATTCTTCCCCCAAAACAACCTTTAGTTGAAACTAAAGCAACTAATGTCTTACTTCCACACTCCATATCGACATTACAAGGAATCCAGCCAACTCTACCAGTTTCTGACCCTGATGTACCTGGGGATTGGTGGCAGCTAGGGCGACATTTACTCTACTGCGGCGACCCCAATTCACCAGGATTTCTCAAGCGGGTTATGCAAGAAGTAGACTTAGTACAGTTACTCCTTGCTTTCCCCTCAAGTTTCGATTGGCAACCTGCTATCCGCGCCAGAACGCGACTGATTGTAGATCAGTTCTTGCCCCAAGGTAAGAAATTAGAAGAACTTGATGAAAACTTAGAGTCAAACATTTTGTTTCACTCTAAACTGGGCGATGTCGTAGTTAGCTGCTTTCTTCCTTCACCGGAAATTATTTCAATCATCAATCGACACAGCCGCCGAGGTCTGTTTGCTGAACCTGATTCAAGGCGGGTGGCAGCAATCATCTCGGATTGGAAGGGAGCAGGTTTGAAGGTTGAGCGGGTGAGTTGAAAAATGTACTTTCTCAAGTTTATTACATTAATCAACCCCACCTTAATTTTAATGATGTAAAAGGCTTGATTTAATATGTAATTCCAAGTAAGGTTCCAGAATAAAACATCTTCAATAGATTAGCTTTTCAACTGAACCTTACCACTCACACATAAGCTAGGTTATTTCAAAACCAGAGGAGTTGGATTGAGTATGGCTCGTAAACTTAAACCTGGCAGAACCACTCGGAAGCAACCTGCAATCAACGCTCAGACTCACACAGTCACCGAGATACAACTGAGCCGTCTACAAAATACCAATAAACAAGATCAGCAGACAGACAGACTTCAAACCAGTCCTGACCTCTTTGTTGATGGAAAAACAACAACTCGCATGGCTTCAGCGCTACCAATTTGGGAAGCGAGCAGCATTTTAACACAGAGAAAGGATTTGCCTTGGAGCAACGATTCAAATGGAAAACTCTGCTACACGAGAGACGCTGAAAACTGCAAGGGAGCTGTGTACTTTTGGGTGACCGAGGACCTTGAAAGAGAGTCTCCAGCAACACTTGCAGGTGCTGCGGCTTTAGCTGTCATTGATGCATTTGATATTCGAGCAGCTTGTATGCACCTAATTTATGCTGCCCATGCAACACAACTTGACAGACCTTGGGAACAGGAATTCGTCATTGATGATCGTCAAATAGAAGAGTATCTGGGTCTTAAAAAGCGCACTGACAAAAACAGACAGCAGAAGTTAGCACTGATTGAAGAAATCGCACAACAAGCTTGTAAGATTACCACTTTCGTCTCGTGGCCAACTCAGAGTAAAGTAAAAGGCTTCACTTTGGAAGAAGGTAGGTTGTGGCACTTGCTAGGTACTCGCTACCACTATCAGCAAGATATATTTGGTAACAAAGAGCTAGTAGGCATTACTTTTATTGTTCGGTCTGGTTTATGGGCAAGATATTTTCTTAATGAGGAAGGACATAAAAACAAAAGTGCCTACTGCCAACATGGAACTCTCTCTAAAGCTTTACTAGAAGATGTTATGAGTGTATGGCAGCATCACGAAGGTGCGGCTCGGCTGATGGTCTGGTTACTATTCAAAACTAAAGTTGATAGACAGCATCCATTAGTTGTGCAGGGACTAATGGAAATTGCTTACGGTTATCAAAGAGTTCAAGTAGCAAAGCAGGACAGCCAACTCCGGAAGAAACTAGCTAACATTTGGGACGAGGACTTGTTATCACTGCACGAGAGAGGTTGGTATATCCACTTCGATTTAGATACCTATCCTCAAGAAATTCAGCCTCCAGGTTTTGGTCGGGGCGATCAAAATAGACCACGCGGATTCTTTGAGCGACTTCTATCAGCTTGTATATGGATTAGTCCTCCAGAAAACTTAACTAAAGGAAGTATTATTAAAGCAGGCAGCCACGTAGAGGCACAGCAAGCTGTATTACAAGCTGAAGTCCAATACACTTTTAGTGGTGCTGAAATTAAGACTCTAAGAATAGCAAAAGGCTGGAGCCAACGCCAATTATCTGCACTTACTGGACTAAGTCAAGGCTTAATTTCGCTGATTGAGAATAATGAACGCTCCCTCACTGCCGAAAACCAAGAGATTCTAGAACAAATTTTTGCAACTTAAAATTGGTAAAAAACTTTAGCAGTTACGAGCTTGATTACAAAATTTGTAATCATTTAAAAATTCTAGATCAACCTTGCCGTAAATCTTTACTAGATAAACGAGTGGTTCATCCCTCGCCATATAGAGCAAATATTCGTTACTTGTTTTTACCAAATTTAGTCAAGACCAATATCACTAAATTGATTAAAAGCTTGCCCCTATTAGGTTTTAAGTTATTTGTAAACTACTTTAAAACTGTATCCACCGAACTTGATTACAAACTACTCTAGAACCTTATCCCTAATAAAAACTGATTACAAACTACTCTAGAACCCTACCCCTAACAGAAAATGATTACAAAACACTCTAGAACCCCCACCCCAAACACTCTAGAACCCCCACCCCAAACACTCTAGAACCCCCACCCCAAAAAATCTAGAACCCCACCCCCAAAAAATCTAGAACCCCACCCCCAAAGAAAACTTCAATTTATGGCCCAGCTAAGGTTTCTTAGATCACTTACAAATAGATGTAATCACTTTGATTACAATTTAGGCTAATAAATCTTTAATTGACAGTTTTAGTATCTGATAAAAATAACAGAAGCTACTGAATGATGTTTGTTATGGATAACGATAATTGTTCCTGTATTTACATATGGAAGCTAGAGGCTTACCGTCACCAGCGTTTTTCTGCTTGGTCGATCCTCCAGTGTAGAAGTCCCTAATGCTGCTCTCTACTATCCAATTACCTTTATAAAGTTTAAAGGCCGGGACAAACGCTGACTTGCGCCCATCCCAGCACCAGTAAAAGCTTTTCGCATGGCTTTACTCACTGCTGATCATAACAAGAGTTTTGCTTATAGCATTTATTAGCGTCTTGTCCCGGCTCCCACTAAGGAGTTCGAGATGTCTCAAGAAACCAAAAATTCACACATTAGTAATAGTAATATTCACAGCTTCGTCAAAATTGATCGGAACCAAGCGCTTACTCAGTTAGAAATGCTTGGCTACCAGCAGGGCAATCCAGTTTACCTCAGAGCATTTTTACCGAAAGAAGACCCGCGCTATGGTTCCAATACCGCACGTAAAGCTGATAAAATCAACTGGCAAGAAATTGAACACTGGCAAGCTCAAGGCTACGGCGTACACATAGTTGTCAACGGTGGCGGACATAAAGACGAGGACGTTCAAACCTGTCGTGCCATTTTCATGGAGCATGATGACCTTGAAATTGAATTACAGCGCACTTTATGGCAGACGCTAGAGCTACCAGAGCCAACGCTCCAGGTGCAAACGAGAAAGTCAGTCCATTCTTACTGGGTAATCGAAGGCGGCTGTGATGTATCCGACTGGAAACCTTTACAAGCTGACTTGCTCGCTTATGCTCAAGCAGATCCAGCGCTGAAAAACCCTAGCCGGATGATGCGGCTGGCTGGTGCTTACCACATCAAACCAGGGCATGAACCAATACGCTGCAACATTATTCACAATTCAGGCAAGCGTTATAGCTACTCGGAACTACGTACTGCTGTCCCAGTACAAGAGCCGCCAACGCACTTGCCGCAGCACTCTCGTTGGAGGCAAGTCGATGACGACGCATCGCCCGATTCAGCCACACAAACGAACGGAGCGCATACGCAAACTGTTTACCAACGTTACGAAGAAATCCTCATTCCTGTACGTGAATCAGTACCCTTAGAAGCGTGTCTGAGCAAAGAATCTCGCGCTCTGCTAGCAGGGGGAGTCAGCGAAGGTGGGCGGAATACATCGGGAGCAAAACTAGCGCGTGACTTGATTGGCACTGCTAACTACCTGACTGCAATCGGGCAACAGTTTAACGGTAACGAATGGCAGTTGCTAGAAGAATATGGCAATCGCTGCACCCCACCACTGCCAGTCAAAGAAGTCGAGGCAATCTGGAAGTCGGCTCAAAAAGACAATCCTAGTCCCAGTTGTCAGGCTGAAGGGGTAGAAACTTGTATTCGTGCCTGGTACTGGAATAATCACGTTAAACAAAATCAAACTACTTGGAAAAATAATAATTATCCTTCCAGTCGTGGTTTTGGTAGGAGCAATAGTAATAGCGGCGCTCGCGGCAATACACCATCTATAGGGAGCATTAGCCTGGCAGAGCGTATAAGTGAAATCCTCAAGCGCCATGAGGCTGAGTCAGAAATTGCCACTGCCTTGATGGAGCTAGCCTCTGCAACTGGTCGCACCTACAACGAAATTAACTCTTTAGCAAAAATTATCCGCTCTGAAGGTGATCTTGCAACTGAAGTTATCGAAGCTGTCAAATCTTTCCAGGGTACGCTCAAGAGCTGTCGTAAGCGCTTAAACATCCGGCAATACATAGAGCCAGGGCTAAGTGAACCACTACTCGCCGCCGCCGCCGCGATGCCTACTGCCCCAGAGTATTTGTTCAACACCGTACTAGCAACCACTGCCTCCCGCATCGGCACGTCGGCGCGAGTTGTAATTAATCCAGAAGGTGGCTACGCCCAACCTTGTGTGTTCTGGACAGCGAACGTTGCCCACAGTGGTCAAGCTAAAACTCCACCGCAGCAGATAATCCTCAAGCCACTGGAGGAAATGGAATCAAATGCCAAACTTCTGCATGATCTGGCGATGGCGGATTACGAACAGCAGAAGAATTCAGATTCTCCGCCTCCGGTGCGAATGCGCCGCATCCTCAACAACGTCACCACCTCAACCAAGATTCGGATTCACGAAGAAAACCCCCGCGGCTTAGTGGAATATCTGGACGAACTGGTAGCAGACTATCAACGACTCAACCAGTACAAGAGTGGCAAAGGCGATGACCTCCAGTTAGAACTATCTTTCTGGAATGGCGCTGGCGGCAACTACGACCGTCAGGATGCACGGCTGTTTTTGGGTCGCACTGCCCTAAGTAAGACTGGTACATACCAGTGGGACACTTTAGCGCGGCTGATGAACGATGACGTTAATTTCATTGCTAGTGGTTACTCAGCGAGGTTCCTCTACTGCTCGATCCTTGATGCTCCTGCCAGGTATCTCGACTTATTATCTCCTCGAAATGCTGATACGCTCAAAGACAAGTTGCAGTGGCTGTATGGGGAACTCGAAAGACTACCCGAAGCCGATTACCTCTTATCGCACGAAGCGAAAGTGCTGTTCCAGGGATGGAACCATACATTAGTTAACGCCGAAACTGAAGAAGTCCACTTCGGCTTGACGCTCATCTACGCCAAGATTGAATCCTACACTGCCAGAATTGCCCTATGGCTGCACATAGTCAATGCGACTCTACGCGGTGAAAAACCGTCGCCCGTCATCAGTGGACAGACGATGCAAAATGCCATTGAAATTGCTTCATTTTACCTCTGGCAGCAAAAACTGATTCATGCCCATAACTCTCCAACGCGCTCTCTTGAGGGCATCTTACTCAAAGTCCAGACTCAGGCAGAGAAGTTTTTTACCAAGTGCGGTAAAGGCGTAAATGCTTCCTTCCTCAAGACGCGGATCAACAGCCTGAAAACCTGGGTAGTTGAGAAAATCCGCAATTCGATCTTCAAGAGTTTAGCAGCAGCAGGGCATGGGCGGATTGAGGGCGAGGGCAGCGAGATGACCTATATTCCTAATACTGTACCTGCTGTTGACGAGTGTGAATTGGTGGGTGTTGGTGGAGTTGGTGGGGAATTGAGGACACCACCAATCCCTCAACCCCATACAAATACTGACTTACAGAGTTCGATTGGTGAAATTGGTGAAATTGTTGACAGTACATCCACTCCTAATCAACCAGTTGAAGCAGTCACATCATTCCCCAACCACCAATTCACCAATTCAACGGCTGAAATAACCGAGCAGCAGGAGTTAGACCCTGTTGGTGACACCACCAATCCAATACCAATTCCACCAACTATGCCGCAACAACAACTAACTGCACCAGAACTGGCAGCATTAATTCTTCAGTGTTCTACCTGGGTTGAGCTAGTTGAAGGCATAGGCGAAAATAGTTCTTCGCTCATGACTGGCGCTAAAATAATGCCTCAAGAGCAGCGCCCAAGGCTGACACAATTGCTGGCTACCCATCTGTGCCAGAACCCAGAGTACCTGGGTAAGCTTTCATGGATTCCGGTAAAACTAAGGGATAAGGCACTGGAGCGGCTGACGTTTACTATCCGACAGATAGGAGGTGTGACGGGCAGTGTTGTCGATGCCTGTATCGAGTACATTTCTGGCTGCAAGTTTGTGTCACTAACACACCCAGGGACACGGCAGGAGACATGGACATTCCAGACGAGTGAAGGCGTGAACATCCCTGTGTTCGGCGTTGAGGAAATAACAGCGATCGCGCTTCACACAAAGTAACTGGATAGTTAAAACATAGATTGCTTGACTGGTAGTCTCTAAAAATTTGAAGCGGTAGGCAGTGTAGCCAAACAACGGAGGAATATTTACTGTGCGTGAATCATCTATGGCTGAAAATACTTCAGTCACTGCCATTGAAGTTTTGCCGCGAGTTATGTCAAAAAATGAAGCGAGGCAATGCATTCAAGAAATCAAAGATTTAGGTAACAGTTTACGTGCCAAGTTGCTTGATTTAGACTTACGGCAAGGCTGGGCGGCAGTCGGCTACCAAAGCATGACTGCGTGTCTTAAGGCTGAGTTCACTGATGCTGGCTCAAAATCAAGTTTAATTCGGGAATGGAATGCGGGTCAAATGGAGCGAGAATTGCAGGTGCAAATTTGCACCTACCCAGCTTACCAACTACGACCATTAAGAAAACTCAAAAAACAAGAACAGCGCCGAGTTGCTTTCACACTAGCAAAGGAACTAGCAGGTGATGGTAGGCTTACGGCTGACCATTTCACTCAAGCAGTAGATGAGATTTTAAATCCCGCTCAGTTGACTAAACAGGTTTTACCTTCAAAATACAAACCTGGGCAGCTTGTCCGGATCAAATGTGCAATAGGCGCATTAACAGAACAGAAATTATGGAACGGGTGCTGGGGAATTGTACAGTCAACTGGTAATATCTCAAACGTAAAGGTGCTAATGGGTAATAAGGAAGTTGATTATATGGCTGGTGATTTAGACTGGGATGATAATAGCGATATTGAATTCCGTCAAACTTGTACTCGCATTTTGGCACTATGGCAGAATGAACTAGAGCCAATTGAGCAAACTTTACTCAAAGAACTGCAACATCGTTACTTTTTTACAGATTTGGAAAAGCAGATGATTTCTCTGCTAGAGGCGAAGCGTCCAGTATTTTTAATAAGTAAGCAATTAAGTTAGACAAGCAAGATATGGAATCAACCGCAAACAACGACAAATACTCCCTGCCCCAAGCTATCTATCGCGCTGTCGGGTCGGTGGCTGGCACATATCAGCCGAGTGAAGACGATGTACACCAAGGTATTTTCATTACCGAGGATGATTTGAGTGTCCCGGCTCAATTGACGTGGCAGTTACGTGGGCGCTTAAAACATAAGAATCCAGAGTACGCAACACAGCCAGATTTCTTCAGCCAGTCTTTTCGCTGGATCGTCTACCCTAAAACTGAGCCAATGCGCTTTGATCTCGCGGCGATGAAACAACTTAAAGCTGAACCCACAATAAATAGACTAGGGCTAGATGAGTTCTGCGTTGTAGGTTTAGTTAAATCAATTGAGCAGGGAAGAGTCGATGTTCGGATTCAGCGTAACCAGCCACCGCGTCAGGGAAGGAAAAAGAGAGCATTTAATCTAACATTGGCAGGCAGCTTAAGCGATGAGGCAATCGGGCAGATTTGGGAGTTGAAGGTACGCCGCGACGGAGAAACCCTAATAATAATAGGTGGACAACCCTATGAGCCAAGTGCAGAAGACTTAGTGTGGCTAGAGCAACAACGCCAAGCAGCGATCCACGTTTCATCTTTAAGCGCCCCAATTCTCAAACAGCAGCATAAAGCCGACTCTCAGGAAGATACAACCATTGCTGCACCCAAGAGTCCTGCTGTCGCACCAGCTTTAGAAGAACCTAAAAAAACTCCTGATGTAATACCACAAGCTTTGCCCAGTGCCGACGCTCATTTGACAACGGGCAAGATGGAGGTAGTCGTCAAGCTGAATCAATTCCCTGATGACGTAAAAACTTTAGCTCAGGGCTGGAAAGAGTTTGAAGTCAATACAGGCGATTGTATGGTCACGATTAGCGTTAAGCCTAAAGCGTTCGCAGCGCTAGAGCAAGCACAGCAAGCTTATCCCTCTTGGGTGGCTGCGATATCGGGAGTAATGGGCGAATCCACTGCGGCAGGCTTTAGGCTGGAGTCGCCTGCCATTAAAGTCTTTGAAAAGAAGGCTAAAAATACTCAAGCAGAAGAACCTAAAACATTAGACAACTTGGAGTCGTCACCAACTAATCAACCGCCTGGAGCCGGACAAACTCAGACACAGCAGCAAGTAGCGCAGCCTAAACCAGAATCACTCCAAGAGCGCTCGCCAGTCGTTAATCCAATGCAGCTAGTCAAAGAACCGCTTAAACAGCAGCGACCGAGTAAAGCATCTCCTCCTAAATCTCATCAGCAGCATGACCAGACTGCTGATAGGAAAAAACAACTTTCTCCTTTAAAAACTTCCACCGAACCGCAGCAGCAGAAACCAGTCTTTCAAGTCAAAGTTAACGACCGAGTTTTCAACGGCTACGATAGCGTCACTCTTAATAGAAGGATAGTATGTGTAGATGGTAAGGCTATTGCTCAAACTAAGATGGCGATCGTTATCGGGCAGCCAAAGACTATGCAAGCAGACGGTGGGGTAACTCAAGGTAATAACCAGGCAGTTCTCCTGAGTAAATGATAAAACAGCACTTTTAGGCGGAGTTTGATTTTAGTCGGCTCCTTTAATCGACTCAAAACGGGTAGACACTATGGAAAAATACACGCCGTTTTCAAGCCATGTTCAGAATGGTGGACATCTGTGCCTATATGGTGCTGGACTTTTTGGGATGACACATAAATTTAACTCTAGTTAAGTCGGGTTTATTACAATGGTTATCAAGCCATCATGGTGCTATCACAGCAGAAAACGCACTTTTGAATGCAACGCCGCTTAATATTAGTCTTAGAAAGAATAGAACAGAGCTATGTCTAAATTTAATCAGCAACTACCACCACAGATACCTCAGTCTAGAGACAAAATCGAACGTGCCATCTGTCTATTAGGTAGCCGCGTGAAGGGAGAACTGACGAGTAAGCCACAGCAAGAATTGAGCGCCTTAGTTGGTCGTTATCCAAACCCACTTGAGGCAACTGCTTGGAAACAGTCTTTAAAGCAGTTGCTCAAACAGAAACAGAAACAAAAATAGTTAGTCCAAGTTTTTTTGAGGTACAGGCGCAGAAGTTGCCATAATTGTCCCCGATTGGGGACAAATTATCTAATGGGCGGATTTGGCGCTCATCACTAATCTGCTTTACCTGCTAACTTCTGAAGGGATGCAGCATTTAAAGAAATGTCCGTAAGTGCGAACGCTCTTCAGGTATTTGGCTCTGGGTATCGCAGGAAGTAACGCACGTTAACTCAAAACCCACGTTGGGCTATAGTAATCTTGTAGTAATACAAGATGAAAACATTTGTTGTGGCTCAAAGCCGAATAGTTTATCTCTGAGTAATGAAGTGAGATGTCCCCTGCTCCTAAGGTCGATAGTAGAATTACAAATTCTCCTCAACAGGAGTCGTTAACAGGAGTAGTAGAGCGCCTGACTTACCATTCGCAAGAGTCAGGCTATAGTGTGGCGCGGCTAAAAGCTTCTGGACACAAAGACCTAGTAACGATTGTTGGCAGCTTCCCTAACATTCAAGCTGGACAAACCCTAAAGCTGTTCGGCTTCTGGCGCGAACATCCCAAGTTCGGTTCTCAATTTACTGTCACTCAATACCAAGAAACTAAACCAGCAACGCTTACAGGCATTGAAAAATATTTAGGCAGTGGGTTAATCAAAGGAGTCGGGCCTGTCACCGCTAAACGAATTGTGGCGTATTTTGGTTTAGGCACGCTCGACATTATTGACTATCAAATCGAGCGCCTAGTAGAAGTACCAGGCATCGCCAAAAAACGAGTGAAGATGATTCAGACTGCCTGGGAAACACAGAAAGCAATCAAGGAAGTGATGTTGTTTCTCCAGAGTCATGGTGTCTCTACTACTTATGCCGTCAAAATCTACAAGCAGTACAGTGACAAGGCAATCGAAATTGTCACTAATAACCCCTACCAGCTAGCGACTGACATTTACGGCATTGGATTTGTCACAGCAGATGCAATTGCTCGTAACCTGGGCATTGCCCCTGGTTCTGAATATAGATACCGCGCTGGCATTATTCATGTTTTGGGAGAAGCGGCAGAGGATGGTCACTGTTTCTTGCCCTATGCTGAACTGACCGAAAAGGTAGTAGAGCGTCTAGCGTTAGCAGACCATCAACCATCGCCTACTGTGGTGAGAGACTTGATTTTTCAGATGGGGATGGATGAGGAAATAGTGCTTCAGGATCATCGACAACACAACTACATCTGCTATCAGCTACCTTTTTATCAAAGCGAACAGCATTTAGCTAAAAGACTGCAACAGTTGTTAAGTCGTCCAATCACGGTTGATTTGTTAAGAGTGCAGGCATGGATTAACAGGTTTACTGCTGCTGTGGGGCTGCAACTTTCCGACTTACAAAGACAGGCGGTAGAGTTGGCAGCGAGTGAGCGGGTCTTGATTCTCACAGGCGGCCCTGGAACTGGTAAGACTTTTACACTTCGTACTATTGTTGCCCTCATGAAAGCGATGGGCAAAAGTATTGCGCTAGCTTCCCCGACTGGACGAGCAGCACAACGCTTGAGTGAGATGACCAGGTTGGAGGCAAAAACAATCCATCGGCTACTAGAGTTCGATCCTAGAACGATGAAGTTTAAGCGGGATGTAGATAACCCGATAGAAGCACAAGTAATCGTTGTGGATGAAGCCTCGATGCTCGATTTGTTCTTGGCTCACTCCCTGCTCAAAGCAATCCCCACTGATGCCCAACTGCTGTTAGTGGGTGACATTGATCAACTGCCGTCAGTTGGGCCAGGAAACGTGCTGCGTGACTTGATTGCAAGTGACGAAGTACCAGTAGTCCGGTTAACCCAAGTGTTCCGCCAAGCTCAAGCAAGCTCGATCATCAGTAATGCCCACCGGATCAACTCTGGGCAATATCCGGCGCTAGAATCGGTTTCTCCCACTCTTAATTCTGATTGTTTGTGGTTAAATGCACCCGAACCTGAACATGGGGTACAAGGAATTCAAGAACTGCTCGGAGATTTAATTCCCAAATTAGGTTTTGATGCGGCACGGGATGTACAAGTGCTGTGTCCGATGACCAGGGGAGACGTGGGAACGCGGAATCTCAACGCGGTACTTCAAGAACTGCTCAACCCACCACGTCTTGACAAAGCTGAATTAACGCGAGGCGGGATGAAACTCCGCGTGGGCGATCGCGTGATTCAGAATGTAAATGACTATAACCGCGAGGTGTTTAATGGTGACTTAGGAGTGATCGCTGCGATTGACACAGAAGAGCAAGAGGTGACAGTGCAGTTTGAGGGGCGTTTCGTTACCTACGATTATGCTGACGTTAACGAATTAGCCCTAGCGTGGGCGGTGACAATTCATAAAAGCCAGGGTTCAGAGTATCCAGTAGTGATTCTGCCGATGTTCATGCAACATTACCTAATGCTGTCACGAAATTTGTTATACACAGGGCTGACTCGTGCCAAGCAGTTAGCAATTATTGTTGGCCCCACCAAAGCAATTGGAATAGCCGTCAGGCAAGTTAAAGATAAAGAGCGTTATACATTGCTATCTGAGCGATTAAGGAGTATTTCTACTTCATAATGCTAATGGTTTGGGTAGAAAGCTTGATTGCTTGGCTTCAAAACGGGCTGGACACTATCGAAAAATAAACACCGTTTTCTTGCCATGTTCGTTTTCGAGTCGATAGGTCAACCAAAGGAATGCCCCAGTCCAAACGTGCGGTAAAGCGATTGCTCAACTGCAAGCGTAAACCAAGCCCAACCGAAACTAACGTATTGGGGTCTGCTGTGTTGCCATTTCGATTACGTCTCACTGAAGTGTTCCACGTAGTGCCAGCATCAATAAATGGCGTAAGCTGTAAAATTGTTTGCCGCTCTAATGATCGGTAAATTGGCAATCTCACCTCGGCAGAGACAAATGCGCCACTGTCAGTTAATAGGGCATCTTGCCCAGGGCAAACGCATCTAAATTCTGAATGCCTTACACAGTGAGGTTTTCAAGAATCGATAAACATAAATACTAAACGGCTAAAACCCCTACCCAGTCTGCCTTTCAAAACTAAGATGCGTTTGCCCTGGCATCTTGCCGATAACCCCGAACGCTGTCTATTCCACCAAGGCTGAACTGTTCTAATGGTACGAGTGCATCAGGACTCAGTTGCACATCCCCACGCAGCACGAGCAACGTTTGGGGAGCAAGCAGGCGTATCCACTGCGCCTGTCCTCGCCAATAGAAAAAGCGGCTGTCAGGCGCATCTTCATTAACGGTGGCATTCAATGCGCCGATACCGAGATTGAACCCAGAGCGCGCTGCAATTATTTCTCGACTACTACGCTTCGTCCAATCTTGAAAGAACTGGAGCGTTGATATCCGGGTGCGTCCTTCATCGTCCGCCCCTGGTGAAAGTTCGCTTGGAGGCAAGCCAAATTCTTCTAACACCGAAGACGAAATCTCGCTTTCATTTCGTGTAGCACTCAAACCAATGGCAAATTCTTCGGATGGTGTTTGTGAGATTGGCTGGCGCAGCGTGATGTCGTAGTAGCGCGAATTGCCATTAATATCGAGGGCGTTGAAAGGGGGTTCAATGATATCGCTTGATACAGTACCGTAGCTCAAACTGACAGTGCCATTTCGTGAATTGACGGGCAAGACATAACTGGCATCAAACCCATTACTGCCATCACTATTGCTGTATCCCAAGCTCAGACCATCCCCTAGTCCAAGTAAGTTTGCTTCACTTAGCCCGATTCTGCGACGAAAGCTACCAACGCTGGGTGTTCGTCCATTATCTGCCACAAGTTGAGTATTAAAAGTCTTCGCCTCCGTTACTGTGACTTCCAATACACTTGTCTGGGGGGTGGTTCCTAGTTTTAATGCGGCAGAAATATCTTTGATTAGGGGATTAAGTTTCAGCAGTTGTAAATCTGCTCGCAGCCGCTTTTCATTTATGGGCTTTTTGGGGGACAGGCGCGATCGCACATAGTTGGGATCTAACCGTCGTGTGCCGATTATGTTAATTGCTTCTAACTTTCCCTCAACTACTTGGAGAGTGACCACGCCCCCTCTGATGGTTTGTGGCGGAATGAGAGCGCCAGAGGTGATGTAATCATTAACAAGATACAACTGAGCAATTGCCGAACGCGCTTGGAAAAGTTCAGTAAATGTGAGCGGTCTGTTTGTAAATGGGGCAAGTACCCGATTCAACTCTTCGGGACTGAATACGGTACTACCAACTACATTGAAACGTTCAACTGTAAATGTTTCAGGAGCTTCACCTGGACTTGGTGTAGGTATAGTACGAATTGGGGGCGGTGACTGTAGCAACTCTTCTGGAGGTGGCAGAGTCTCCGGTGTTGGAGTTGCTGGGAGGGTTGGTTCAATAGGCGGTATCACATCTTGGGGAGGAGGTGTTGAGGGGATTTGAGAAATCGGAGAGGTTGTACTTGGGGCGACAGAACTGTTAATTGTTTGTGCCAAAACTCCAGTAGGGATACTGTTAATTAGCACGGTTAAACATAGATAAAGCCAGTAATGGCTCTTGAGGGGAGTGGGGATAAATTTGGGAGGCATTAGTAGAAATTTTAGACAGCGAATATCAACAGTGACTGTTCTGGGTGCGGTCACACACCAGTTGGTAGCGGGAATAAGCTGTGGGGGATAGCTTGAGAGTTACAACGCTCAAAAATCTGGCAGGATTACAAAAAGGCTATTGAGAAACTAACCTTACTGCCGTGAAAATTATCTATTGAAATGACTGAGATATTGGAGCAAGTGCTATTACAAAGCAGATAACTACAAAGGCTCTTAGGAGATAAATAGTAACACAAACTCAATCGCAGTAAATAGTCAAAAAACACGAGCGCTTGTTTCAAGAAACTGACTTTAACAGCAGAGCTTATGAATAAAGATATTGTAATCAATTGCGTTTAGGAAAACGGGATTAGTTCAGGTTAATATCAAATGATTGTTCACCATCTCAACTGTGCAACGCTTCGGTGTGATTGGAGGGCGACTCGTCAGTGGTCATGGTTCCCTATTTCAACGAGCGCCGCTTGTCAGTCACTGTCTCCTGGTTGAAACAATCTCAGGTCTTGTTTTAGTCGATACAGGGCTGGGACTACAAGACATTGAGCATCCACGAAGACGGCTTGGTAGTGGATTTGTTTTTCTCGCTCAACCGCACCTTGACCCCGATGAAACGGCAGTCCGGCAGATCGAGCGCCTCGGTTTTTCTAGAAACGATGTCCGCCACATCATCGTTACGCATCTGGATCTAGACCACGCAGGGGGACTTTCAGACTTCCCTGCTGCACGGGTGCATTTGCTTGAGGAAGAGTACGCTGCGGCAATGACACCGACAAGCTTTACAGCTCGCTATCGCTACCGAACTTGTCAGTGGCAGCACGAACCAAGTTGGGTACGCTACCAAGTGCAGGGAGAGCGGTGGTTTGGGTTTGAATGCGTCAGGCAAATGGAGGGGCTACCCCCAGAAATTTTGCTCGTACCCCTTAAGGGGCATACGCATGGGCATACAGGTGTTGCCGTGAACACAAAGAATAGTTGGTTGCTCCATGCTGGCGATGCTTATTACTATCGAGGTGAGATAGCGCCAAACAAACCATGCTGCCCGTTAGGACTAGCCTTAGTCCAGAGGCTTGGTGCGGTCGATAACTGGATGCGCCGAGGAAATCAGGAGCGGCTGCGCCAGCTAGTGCGTGAACATAATCAGCAAGTCCGTATCTTTTCGGCACACGATCCGCTTGAGTTTGAAGATTTCTTAAGATAGCTGATAAAGTTTTTCAATAAATGTAATGTTTGGGGAGGTAGTAGTTAATTTTAGCAGTATGTGTTTCACAAAAACGATAATCACGCTGGTAATTGTTACTCCTGTTTTAACGGCTAATTCAACAGTAATCTAAGGCAGGATGCGCTGTGATATTATTCTTCAACGCTAGGATTAGCTAGTCAGATAATATATGAGGAGCAAGGCAAGAAGTAAGCTTTCCTTACGCCTTTATCAACAACTTTTTGCAGCTGATGTGGCAGTAGTCAGACCAGCGCAAGACGAGGCATCCAGCAATCTTGTCATCCAGCCAGCTTTCTACTATCGCTCCTACGTGATGGAAAACAAAGAAGCGATTGGCTACTTAGCTTATCAACAGTGGCAAAAACAGGGGTGTGGTGTGGTGGCGCTAATCCCAGTGTGGGAAGAAAAGGATGACCCACAGATAGCCGTGTTGTATGTCAGTGAGGCTAACCTATGGAAATTACCTTTATTAGAATCCCTCTCTAGTACAGCAAATCGATTTCCGCGCTGGTACGTTAGTTTAGCCGAATTGGTGCGTTCGCAACTGTGGGCTAGGTTAGATAGCTACGCTCCTGAAACTGAAGTGGTCATTCTCGGTCAGGTTGAAGATATCTCCCATGTTTTCCCAGAAGAAGAGATGTATCGACAAATTCACCAAGTTGAAATCTTCACTTTTTCGGAGTTTAAGCCGTCAATTGCAGGTTGCTATGAGCAATTTAAGGGTCGCGCTTGCGAGTTCCAGCTTTACGGGTAGCCGTTGCTGCATCAAAGTAGAAGTTTTATGAACAGAGGCGTTGTTGGAGATTGTATGCCACGTAGTCAGCACTAACAGAGTTTGCGCCACCTTTAAAACAACACTCACTCATCGAAGCAAAGGCTCTGACTAACACCAGTGGGATTAGAAAAAGTATCACATCGAAGGAGAGCAGCTATGCCTACATCGGGAAAAATGGAGCTAACAATAAAAATTAATGAATTTCCATCTAATGTCAGGACTGTTGAAAATGGCTTGAAGCAGTTTGATATCAGGGCAAACGCATCTAAATTCTGAATGCCTTATGCAGTAAGGATTTCAAGGAGCGATAACCATAAACACTAAATGCCTAAAACCCTTGCCCAGTCTGCCTTTCAAAAATAAGATGCGTTTGCCCTGAGTTTGATATTGATACAGGCTCGCGCATTGTAACTATCACACTTAAGCCCAAGATGTTCAAAAAACTTGAACAGGCGCAAGAGAACTATCCGATGTGGGTAGCAGCTATCGCTGGACTTATGGGGGAGAAAACAGAGCGAGGTTTCGTGCTGAATGAGCCGAATATCCAGACTTTTGAGAAAAAGCCAAAGGAAGCTGCCCCACCAGTTGCTAGTGGGTCATTTGGCATGAATGTTGCCATAAAAAGGGGTGGTTAATTAAAGTAAGAATATATAGTTTTTAGGACTGTTATGACGCGGCGAAAAAAAGCACCTCTGCGCTCGTTAAGTGATGAAGAACAAACACAGTTGAAAAAACTGAGGCGTTCTCAATCCCAATCATCTGCAAGTGTAATGCGAGCCAAAGCGATTCTAGCTGTGGCAGAGGGGTCGGATTACACGAGTGCAGCGCGGCAAGTAGGCTTACGCTGTGGTGATACTGTCAGCAAGTGGGTCAACCGCTTCAACATCGAAGGCTTGGCTTCCTTGCAACATCGACATGGTGGTGGGGCAGTAGTGCAATACAGCGAACGAGAAAAACAACGTATCTTAGATGAGTTTCACCGCCAACCAGAACGTCATAAGCTAATGTGCCTTTAAGTTGCGTAATATGTGTGCTAAAGCCTAAAGCTAGTAAGGGTCGGGACGGAAATTTGAATGAAGATAAGCTTAAAGATGGTACAGCAACATGGTCAGTGGTCACACTACAACGAGCGCTACGACAAGCTGAAGATGGTTTAGCCCATGTCAGTACTTACACAATTTGGCAAATTCTTAAAGAGGCAGGTTATAGCTGGCAGAAGAGCCGTAGCTGGTTAAAAACCGGACAGGCGAAGCGAATACGCAAGGGCAGACTAGTAATAGTGACTGACCCAGATACACTAGCAAAAAAAAACTCATAGAACGAGCTTACCTAAAGGGACAGAAGCTAGGTTTGAGTGTGTGGTGTGAAGACGAGGCGGGACCATTTAGCACTGTTCCTTACCCCGGTAGCAACTGGCAGCCACAGGGGAAAGCTGGTTGTCAAGAGCACGAGTATATCCGTAATGGTACAGCTAAACCAATACGGTTCGGTTAAGCCCAAAACTAGGTAAAATAGAGGTTGTCCCCGTTCGCGCACAATTACCGGAATGCAACTCAAAGAATTCTCCCTGATATCGCCACACGTTGAATCAGGTACGGTAC
>JAHHHE010000049.1 GCA_019359535.1 Gloeocapsa sp. UFS-A4-WI-NPMV-4B04 | reverse complement strand
ACCTCAGTGCTGTGACAGTGGGGGCAGCGGACAGCAATCAAAACAGTCATTGAGTTAAATTAACAGTTACTTCAACAACAATCTTGATTGTAAACTATTTCGCAATAAACAAATCTATAACATCACCGAGAGAGATTCTTAGGTCCTTACTAACTCGTTCGGGCTTTTCTATAGTTATATAACGCCATTCATTTAAACCTGCTCCTCCTAATCGTTAAAACTCACGCCGCGAGAAGATTAAAATAGCGATCGCCAACAACAACACTGTATAAACCAATCCATAGCCAGCGTTAGCAATTAAAGTAGTTGAATTTGGCAAAAGCTCATTACCATAAACTGCCTGATTTTTCAAGTCTAAACGCGATAAATCAGGTAAAATCAGATACAATCCTTGAGTCAGGCGCTGGAAACCGGGGTTGTTGCCAAGACGGCCTAGTTCAACCAAATCTTGGCTAAAGTTGCCCATTAAATAGACACCAAAGGTAAGCAGCGTCGCTAGCACTGAACTGGTAAACACACCCAAGGCGATCGCAATAGCTGTAATTAAAGACAACTGCAACACTAAAAAAAGTGCAGCTAAAAGAATACTACCCAAATCATAAGAAATGTTGCCAAACTGCAAAAATGCAACGTAAATAATTGTCATTACGGCGATAAGTAAAGCTAGCACTGCTGATAATCCGAGGTGTTTGCCTGTGATAAACTCAACTCGGCTAATTGGCTTGGCAATTAAAACTAAGACAGTTCGCTTTTCGATTTCTTTATTAACTAGCCCAGTGCCGATAAATACAGCGACAATTAAGCTAAGTAGACTCATTGCTGCTAAACCAAAATCTAGGAAAATCTTGTCCTCCGTCGCCGCCGCAATTTCAGGCAATATTCTGATGGCGGCAGCGAGAATAAGCGCATAAAAGCCGATAATGTACAAAATGCGATCGCGTACCACTTCCCGAAACACATTTGTGGCGATCGTGAAAATTCTGCCTAAACTCACTTTTGTAACTCCAAGTAACTTTCACCCACAACCGCATAATCTTACTACCGATGGTCAAAGACCTCCGCTAAGATGAGATACAAGCAATAGCTGGAAGAGTGATGACAAGGAACGGTATCGGCATTCGCACGGCGCAACTGCGTCCCCATCGCGTAGTAGGTCAAATTCACGTTTACGACGGCGCAGGGAAAGGTAAATCTCAAGCGGCTTTGGGCGTTGTTTTGCGCTCAATTGGATTGGGAATTAATACGCGCAGTGCTACCCGCGTTTTGCTGCTGCGGTTTCTCAAAGGGCCGGAAAGAGCCTATGATGAGGACGGAGCAATTGCAGCCTTGCAACAGGGTTTTCCTCATTTAATAGACCAGGTACGCACAGGAAGGGCAGAGTTTTTTGGTGCTGATGAAATTACCCGCTTTGACAAAATAGAAGCACGTCGAGGTTGGGATGTGGCTAAAGGTGCGATCGCCTCTGGTTTGTATTCAGTTGTCGTCCTAGATGAACTTAACCCTGTACTCGATTTGGGCTTGCTACCCGTAGATGAAGTTGTTGAAACACTTAAATCAAAGCCGGAAGAGTTAGAAGTTATTGCCACTGGTAGAGGCGCGCCACAACAACTGCTAGATATTGCAGATTTACACTCAGAAATGAAACCCCACTACCACCCCACTGCCGCAGCGCAGGGAATTTCGGGAATTGAGATTTATACAGGTGCTGGCAAAGGTAAGTCTACCAGTGCGCTGGGTAAAGCGTTGCAAGCAATTGGTAAAGGAATTAGTCAAGATAATTCGCACCGCGTCTTGATTATGCAGTGGCTTAAAGGTGGAACTGGGTATACAGAAGATGCCGCGATCGCTGCTTTACAACAAATTTACCCTAGTCTTGTAGATCATCAGCGTTGTGGGGGAGATGCAATTGTCTGGCGTGGTAAACAGCAAGAAATTGATTATGTGGAAGCAGAACGCGGTTGGGAAATAGCAAGAGTCGCGATCGCTTCTGGGTTGTATAAAACCATTATCCTAGATGAACTTAATCCTACTGTTGATCTAGAACTGCTGCCGATTGACCCGATTGTACAAGCATTACTCCGCAAACCCCGCGATACAGAAGTTATTATCACTGGTCGCTGCCAAAATCCACCTGCTTATTTTGATTTAGCTGGAGTTCACTCAGAAGTTTTTTGTCATAAACACTATGCAAATCAAGGTGTTGAACTAAAACGTGGCGTAGATTTCTAAGCTAGGCTTTTTTTATCTATCAGGAGACATTAAAAATGGAAAATACTAATCTACTAGATTCAATAGCTGTTGGGCTAGCGATCATCGTTTTAATTGGTGCAAGTCTGATGATGAATACTACTATCTTGACTACAAAATTCAAAAAGAAATGAATCAGCGCTCAGGGGTTAGGGGTGAGAAGAATTCTTTATCTCCCCCGCTCCTCTACTCCCTAGCCGAAAGTATGCAATATTAGATACATAACAGCTTAGACTGAGCATAAGTATCACTGAAAAAGCGTCTTATAGAGACGCTGTGGCTATGGGTCGCAAAAAAGAAAAGCGATCAATAACGCGATCGCTTCAACAATACTTGCGGGGAATCGCGGGAGGACTACTATTTAGTTTGCCCCTACTCTACACAATGGAAGTTTGGTGGGCTGGTTTTATCACCCATCCGTTACGACTATTGATCTATATTCTTGCTAGCTTCACTTTACTATTAGGGTACAACCGCTATTGTGGTCTGCGGTGCGATGCTACTCCAGTTGATGTCGCGATCGATTCTGTTGAAGAAATGGGACTTGGAATCGTAATCGCCGCCTTTGTGCTTTGGCTACTAAATCAAATCACTTTTGATATGGCGATCAGCGAAATCGTCGGCAAAACTACTATTGAAGCAATGACAGTTGCTATTGGTGTTTCGATTGGAACTGCCCAACTAGGTATCGCCGAAGACAATCAAGAAGGCGATACGGGTATGTCTAAGGACGTGCAGCCTGCGCCGTTTCTGGCAGAAGACGACAAGGGCGACTTTGGTGGACAATTAACCATTGCGATGTGTGGTGCTGTTCTCTTTGCTGCTAATGTTGCACCAACAGAAGAAATTATTATGATTGCTGCTGAAACTACTTCGGCAAAGCTACTAGCAATGGCGCTACTGTCAATTCTAATTGGCGCACTGATCTTGTTTTATATTGACTTTAGTGGTTCGCAACAATTTAGCAAAACTAGGGGCATTAAAAGCGTTGTCTTTGGCGCTGTGGTTACGTATGCGATCGCCTTAGTCGCCTCCGGCGCAATTCTGTGGTTTTTTGGACGCTTCGACGGCATTGCACCGATCGCTTGTCTATCACAAACAATCGTACTCGGACTTGGCGCAACGCTAGGCGCTTCTGCTGGTAGGCTTTTACTCCAATGAAAAATGTAGAAAAAAATTGGCTAGAATGGCTCGTATTTGCAGCTAGTCTTGTTCTTGTAGTAAGTACACTAGGGTATCTAATTTACGATACTGCTACATTAAAGGATGCACCGCCTAGTATTCAGTTTCAGCTAGGTAAGCCGCAGCCACAATTAAACCACTTCATTGTGCCTGTATCAGTAACTAATCAAGGTGACGAAACCGCAGAGGGTGTTCAAGTTGAAGTCGTCCTTGAAAGCGATGGTAAGGAACAAGAAAGCGCTCAATTTGAGATCGCTTTTCTACCGCGCCACTCTACCCGCGAAGGTTGGGTAACATTTGAAACTGACCCGCGCACTGTAGACCAAATGAAAGCACGGGTACTAGGCTTTGAAAAACCTTAATTTCACTTTTGATTCATAATTTTATACTTGACAAAACTGTGGTCTTTATATTTGTAAGAATGTGATTTTGATCATTTACACAATAATTGCTATAAGCGATATTTTTAAGAAAAGTGCTTAAAAATTAGGTGATAGAACACACCCTTGTCAGGAAACGGCGAATCAAGAAGGAGAATCAGAATTCACTTTATCTGTATAAGTTGAAAAGCAGCAGTTTAAAACCAATGAAGTCAGTGGGGCGTACATTAGACAGATAGCCTTTATTTTTTCTTCCACTACTTGATAATCATTCAGTTATGAAATTGTGTAAGCACGATGGGCAACACTTGGCGCTGCAAGTATCTCCACAGGGTATTGAAACAGCCAAAAAAGTCTTAAGAAATTACTCTTTAACTCAAAAATCTTTAGCAGAAAAAGAACTGAAAATCAACTCTCACACAATTAAAAAATTTTTTCAAGGTAAACCAATTGACCCAAAGCATTTTTACAAGATTTGCGAGAAGCTAAATTTAAAATGGCATGACATAGTTCTCAAGCAATCTGATCAATCTGAATTATCAGCAGTGAGAGATATAGGTAGTAATATTGATTCCCTTGTACAAGAAGTACGGCAAAAAAGTCGCGCTGACATAATGAAGCAATGCGGTACGATGCAGGTGTTAGATATGACTCAGCCACTTGGGTTGAATGATATTTACGTCAGTGTCAACATTCTAGAAACAATTACCGGACATAGACAACTAGAAATTAGTGAGTTGTTGCAGAACTGCGACCCAACTGATTTTAACCGTTTTGGGCTAGCCAGGATTACCCTAGAGCGAATACCAGGATTAACAGCTGTTGAAAACTATTCAAAGCTCATGGTTCTAGGTAAGCCAGGAGTCGGTAAAACTACGTTTTTAAAGTATTTAGCACTTCAATATATTTTGGATGAATTTGGAAATAATAAAATTCCCCTTTTTATAACTCTTAAAGATTATGCCGAAGCTGAGAATCAACCAAGTTTACTGATATATATAAATCAATTATTTCAGAGATACAACGTAGCTGATGAGCAAACATTAGAATTGTTAAAACATGGTAGGGCAATAATTTTACTGGATGGGTTAGATGAAGTTAAACAAGAACACAGCAGTCATATTTTGCAGCAAATTCATGATTTTTGTCAACAGTTTGATCAAAATCAATTTGTAATTACTTGCCGCATCGCCGGACGAGAATATAGCTTTGAACACTTTACAGAAGTTGAAGTTGCAGATTTTGATATCCAACAAATTACTAGCTTTGCCATTAAGTGGTTTGCGCTCACAGACTTAGTTAAAAGTAACAAATTTATCCAAAAACTAAAAGAAAATGAGCCGCTCCAAGAACTAGCAACTAATCCGCTATTACTAACACTACTCTGCTTAGTATTTGAAGAATCAGCAGAGTTTCCCTCAAGTCGTTCACAGCTTTATAAAGAAGGATTGAATCTACTACTGAGGAAATGGGATGCAAATCAAAATATTGAGCGGTTTCAAGTTTACAAAAATCTATCAGTTCATCACAAGCAAGACTTACTTAGTCAAATTGCTCTCAAAACATTTGAACGGTGTGAATACTTTTTTAGACAAAAAGAAATAGAGCAGCATATTAGTGATTATATCCGTCACTTGCCTGGAATTAATAATGATCTTGAAACGTTGCAAATTGATAGCAAGGCTGTACTTAAATCAATTGAATGCCAACATGGGTTATTAGTAGAACGAGCGCGTTTTATTTACTCGTTTTCACATCTGACTTTTCAAGAGTATTTCACAACTAGACAAATTGTTGGGATTTCTGAGCCTCAAGCATTAGAAGCGGCTTTGAAAACATTAGTGAGCCGAATTACTGAAAAACGATGGCGTGAAGTGTTTTTGTTAAGTGTGGGAATGTTACGAAATGCTGATTATCTACTTCAATTGATGAAACAACAGATTGATCAGCGTATAGTAGCCCAAGACGAGCAGTTACAAGTATTTTTGAAGTGGGCAAATCAAAAATCTTGTGCAGTTACTGTTCCTTACAAGCCAGTGGCTGTGCGATCTTTTTATCTAGCGATCGCCCGTACCCTTATACTTGTTAATAATGAAATTGATATTGCTAAGGCAGTTGCTTCAGCTAGTGATACCCTAGAAATCGCTTTTTCTCTTGACCCTACTTTGACGCTTAACAGTAGTTCTGCTTATGATCTTAGTATTGATCGTGCGCTGATTCTTGCTTTAGCTCGTGCGATTGAGCTTAACCGGATTAATACTTGTGATGTTGGTATAAAATATTTTATTATTTTTGTTCGTTCCCTAGCTCCTGAACCGGATATCAAACCAAAGCGATCGCCATTAGCTGAATCATTACGACTACTCACACATCAACTACCAGATCCCGATCAAGGCGCAGCAAAACTTCAAGAGTGGTGGCAAGCTAATGGTAGGACTTGGACTGAGCAACTAAGATCGCTAATGATTTCCGAACGTAATATTGGTCATGATTGGCAGTTCAGCGAACAGCAGTTAAAAACCCTAAACAATTACTACGATGCTAATTGTTTGCTAATGTGTTGCCTAAACAGTGATGGTTACGTCACCCGTGCTGTGCGAGAAGAAATTGAAGAGACATTATTTTTACCCGCAGTCGAGATTGAAACAGCGAAAAATCAAAGCTTTATTGCCATTGATTAGGTATAGGAACATTTTTTTTACTTCTAAAGTCAGAATAACTAATACATTTCCATTTGTTACTGTAACTGTTAGTGAAGAGTGGCAGGAAATATCTAATAGCGCTATTTTTTTGCTTCTTCAAACAATAACAATGTTCCTGGCAACACAATTGATATAACTTTAACGCCGCTCAAATTAGGGAGAACGTCATGTCTAGTTTCACTACTTGGAAATCTGGAACAGCTGCACTCATGGCGCTGACAATAACAACTGCACCCCTAATGATGCCGGGTACAGCTTCTGCTCAACTTTTTCCCCAATCACCTCGCACGACGACAACTCAAGTCACAATTCCAACTGGTACTTCAATTCCAATTCGGTACGATCAGGCAGAGAAAATCGTCATTAGTCCCACAGAAACTCTGCCCCTAACTTTAAAGGTGGCAGCCAATATTGTAAATCGTAGCGGCACTATCCTGATTCCAGCTGGTAGTCTAGTTGTGGGTCAAATGCAACCTGCGGATGGAGGTTCTCAGTTTGTTGCTAGTGAGTTGGTGACATATCAAGGTAGACGGCAGTCAATTAGTGCTTCTTCTGACGTGATTAAGACAAGTCAAGTAGGTCAGGGCGCCAGTACAGGTAATATTTTGAAGGGTGCAGTAGTTGGTTCAGCTGCCGCAGCAGCTCTTGGAGGACTCACAGGCGATCGCCGGATCACTGCTGGAGAAGTCTTAATTGGTACGGGAGTAGGCGCGGTAGGTGGCTTAGTTTTGGGCCGCAAAAAAGCTGATGTCGTTGTTGTTAACCCCGATACTGATTTAAATTTAACACTGCGTTCTAGTCTTGCCCTACGCTAGTAAAAGCGAGTAGCTGTTGGCTTAAATGTGCTTTCTATGAAGAGCGATTTTATCGACCAAACCTAGTTTAATTTATGGTTGACTAAGGGCGATATATACTCAAGCGAGTAGTGAGCTAACAGCTTTGTTCATTGCCAGAAACGATTAGCCGTTGAATTGCAGGTGGGAGAAACTAATTCACGAGTAGACGAAATACTGGACTTCTGGTTTGGGAAACCTGATGAACCAAGTTACGGAAAACAGCGTTCGTCTTGGTTCATTAAAAACCCTCAGTTTGACCAAGAAGTGCGTTTGCGCTTTCTAAAAGACTATGAAAACGCTATAGCTGGCAAGCTAGAACACTGGAAAACCCCCCTTAGTTCACTCGCACTGATTCTGTTGCTGGATCAGTTTCCTCGTAATATGTTTCGTGGTACTGCTCAAGCTTTCGCGTCAGATCCGCAAGCGTTAGCCGAGGCTCAACACGCTATCGCCAATGGTTTTGATCAAGAACTCCTAATGGTACAGCGCTGGTTTATCTACTTGCCATTTGAACACAGCGAAAACGTGGCTCATCAACGCCAGTCTGTTCAGTTATTTAAGGCTCTGGGGGATGACCCAGAAAATACCACAACCATCGACTACGCCATTCGCCACTGTGCGGTAATCGAACGTTTTGGTCGCTTTCCGCATCGCAACAAAATTCTCGGTCGAGAGACAACGCCAGAGGAAGCAGAATTTCTGAAGCAACGAGGCTCTTCTTTTTAGAACCAAAAACGACTAAAAAATCTCCCCTCTAAAATTACTAAAGCAGTCCTAAATAATTTATAAAATTCTTTCCTTCTTTCTTTCTTGGCGTTCTTAGCGACTTGGCGGTAGCCTGCGGCAAGACGCAAAGCGTCTACGTTTAAAAAAATAGTTTTCACAACTCAGGTAGAATTGCTATATGTTGTTCAAAGAAACTCAGCCTGCGTAATTGTGGCTCGGAAGAACTCTAAATAACGGTCTGTCCCAAACCACCAGCCTGCACTTATCTGGGAAGGGATTGTGAATCCTCCAAATGTGCGTTCTTCCTGGTATTCTCCGCCAAAGGGGATGTAAGTGTAGCTACCATCGTCTGTTTGGTTTCCCCAACTGGGTAAAGAAAGCTTCAGTAGCTTGCCATCAGTGTCTATAACCAGTGTCAACGTTACAGGTTCACCATCAATATTTAGACTAGCTTTGATAGTCTTCTCATCAATTGCCTTCCAAGTCACGCCGCGTTGGGGTAGCAAAGCCGAAGGTAGCAAAACCAATTCTCCAGCTAGTCGTCCAAGGCTAGAACGGGCAATATCAGGACTGTGGGCATTTACTAACCCAATCAGTCCCCAAAGCGAGAACCGCATTCTACCCGACTTATTTGCATAGTAATCGGCTCCCACCATTTGAAACAAACTACGACCGATCGCTGCTTTCCAAACAAATCCTTGCTCTGAAATAATCTGTTTTGCCTGCATCGGTAGCCAAGGTTTATCTTGTCCAAGCCTAAAACTGCCACTCATTTCCAGGTTTACACCAGAAGCAAGAGGAGTGAATGGTGCAATTGTATGGAGAAAGTAGCGCTGGACGGGAGCAGGTAATTCTGCAACCATATCTTTAGTAAAATGATTTTCTGCTGGCACGCCTTCAAGCGATCGCCAAATTTTGCTAACCTCTTGGTCGTTTTTGACTCGCAAAATGACTAAAACGAGTAACGCGATCGCCAGCAATTCACCCACGCTGAGTAAAATTTTTGTAATCATTTTTCTTACTCTCTGTTGTAATTCTTGGTGAGTCGAGAGCCAGTCAAAAGCTGTGGAGTGGGCATTGCCACCACAAGAGCGATCACGTTATGTTTTGTATTTTACAGTCTATTGTCCGACAGAATTATTTTTGACTACATAATTAGAACTACAGTGCGCAGGGATAATTCTTGCCCAAAGATATCTACCTGATGTCCTTACGAATTCAGGACAAACATCTTTTATTGCGGAATTACTTGCACTGGTTGTTGTGGTGGTTGGCTTTCTTGTAAAACAGATTGAATACTGGGTGTATCCAGAAACTTTTTCGTATCAGCAAGCAAGCGATCGCCCCACAGGTTTTCTTTTAAGAACTCTAGATCTCCGTAGCGACTATCGATCTTAAGAGCCGCTTCTCCCATTGCTAGCGCTTGTTTGCGATCGCCTTTATTATACAAAGCTACTGCCATTGCTAGCTGAGGCTCTGCCGCCTGCTTTTCAATTGCTAATGCCGCCCGCCACTGCTTTAGCGCTGCATCAACATCGCCCTGTTCGTATTTGATCAAGCCAATATTATTAATCGCAGGCCAGAATTTTTTATCAACGGTGCTTGCTTGGTTGTACTGCGCGATCGCATCTGGTAAGCGACCTAGCTTATAGTAACTATTACCTAAATCAAACAGCCCTTCTGGATCATTAGGTTTTAACTTTAGACCAGCTTGTAAATTTTGGACTGCCGCGTCGTATTTTTCTTGTTGGAAGTTTGCTGAACCCATAGCAAACAAAATTGAGGCATTTTTGGGATCTAGCGATCGCGCTTTTTGCAATGCGGCGATCGCATCGTCAAACTTATTCGTTTGTAAATACAAGCCCCCTAACAAAAACCATGACTGATAAGTTTTGGGAGCTAGCTGAGTTGCCAGTTTTGCTCTTGGCAAAGCTAATTCATATTGCTGAAATTGTGCCAATTGAGCTGCTTCCTGCGCCAAACTTAACCCTTGCTGCTCAAGTTGAGCTGAATTTAGTTGCAATGTATGGGGTATAAGTGCCTGTCCCAAAGCAGGCGCACTCACTCCCCACAGACCAAAGAAAATAAGCAAAGATAGCCAGGACTTACGATTCGGCACAGTAACGCCTCAAGGAACTTTTGAAGATAGTCTTCAGTTAGCTTAAACGATCCTCAACCAAATCGGAAGCAAATTTTAGATAAGTATAGACCAGTTAACTAAGAAGTGAGTAGTGAAAAGTGAAAAGTGGGAAGTGAAGAATTTTCTACTCACTACTCATTCTTAAACCTAGCAAGGGTCGGTAATCGCTATTTTAAATTACAAGAATCACTCCTTGAGGTAAAGTTCGTGGGGAATCGCTACCGCTAAGATGAAGAAAGACTAAGTAAATTGGGTGGCAGCTTTTATGTAGTCGGCTGTGTTTGTTGCAATTGAATCAGAACTACGCTCTCCAGAACCTGGCAATACTTAAATTCATGCTTTTATGACCACGCATATACAACTTCCCTTGATTGGTAAAGTCAAAAATCCTGCTAAATGGGCGATCTCTTTGCTGGCAGCTGGGGTTGTGGTTACTGGTTCAACTTACTTAATCGCTAATCGAGCAACTCCTAAAGTAGACATTGCTGCACTTACACTACCTGTCAAATCTCAAGATGTCACTTTGCGAATTACAGCCAGTGGCACAGTAGTACCAGTTCAGAGCGTCAACCTTAGCCCGAAAACGTCCGGGCGACTAACTCAGTTGCGCGTAGAGCAGGGAGATAGGGTAGAACAGGGACAAATTATTGCCCGGATGGACGATGCTGAACTTCAAGCTCAACTCGCACAAGCTCAAGCTCAACTTGCACAAGCTCAAGCTCAACTCGCACAAGCCCGTGCTGGAAGCCGTCCTGAAGAAATTGGGCAAGCAAGAGCGCGTCTAGCACAAGCCCAAGCGCAGCTATCGCAAGCTCGGACTGGAAGTCGTGTTGAGGAGATTGCTCAAGCAAAAGCCCAAGTAGACGCTGCGGCAGCACGAGTAAACCTAACTACTAGCCGTGTGCAGCGAAATCGGGTATTAGCGCAGCAAGGAGCAATTTCTCAAGATAGTTTGGATGAAATATTAGCAGATGACCGCAGTGCTAGAGCTAATTTGCAAGAAGCGCAACGGCGGTTAGTGCAATTTCAAAATGGCAGCCGTTCTGAGGAAATATCTCAACGGCAAGCGGCAGTTACAGAAGCACAGCAAGCTCTCAACTTGTTGGAAAAGGGTACTCGTCTAGAAGAAATTGCTGCTTCCCTTGCTGCTACAGAGGCTGCTGCTGCTCAAGTAAAGGCTGTGCAAGTGCAGCTAAACGACACGATTATTCGCGCTCCTTTTGCGGGAATTGTGACTCAGAAATATGCAACAGAAGGAGCATTTGTCACACCAACAACTTCGGCTTCGAGTACGGCATCGGCAACCTCGACTTCGATTGTGGCGATCGCAAGGGGTTTAGAAATTCTTGCTGAAGTGCCAGAAGTTGATGTTGCCCAAATCAAGCAAGGACAGCAGGTGGAAATTATTGCAGATGCCTATCCTGATCAAGTTTTTAAAGGTCGTGTACGCCTGATTTCCCCAGAAGCTGTAGTTGAGCAAAATGTCACTTCATTTCAAGTGCGGATTGCTATTGATACTGGGCAAAATGAGTTGCGTTCTGGGATGAATGTAGATGTGACGTTTTTAGGTCAAGCGCTGCAAGATGCTTTAGTAGTGCCAACGGTCGCAATTGTTACTGAGAAAGGCAAAACCGGAGTCCTAGTACCGGATGCTCAGAATAAAGCTCAGTTTCGTGCAGTCACAATTGGACCAAGTGTCGAAGACCAAACTCAAATATTGTCGGGAATCAAAGAAGGCGATCGCGTATTTATTGATTTACCCAAAGACCAAAAGCCTAAGCAAGATGAAGAGTAGAAAGCAGGGAGCAGGGGAGCGGAGGAGGGGCGGAGCAGGTGAAATATATTTGTATTCCCTAATCCCTAATCCTTGTCCCCGTGTCCCCGTGTCCCCTTGTCCCCCCATCTCAAGAGTCCCCTAACCCCTAACCCCTACAATTATGGATATTGTTGAAAGCGTTAAGATGGCGACGACAACGCTGCTGGCAAATAAGCTCCGTAGCAGCTTGACAATGTTAGGCATTATTATTGGCAATGCTTCGGTGATTGCCATGATTGGGATTGGACAAGGAGCGCAAAAATTAGCATCTGAGCAGTTTGAGTCGCTAGGACCGAATGTATTATTTATAACTCCTGGTACACGCCAAGCTAGGAATACCAGTTTCGATTTACCAAGAACTTTAGTGCTGTCTGATGCGGAAGCGATCGCAACTCAAGTTCCTTCTGTGAAAGCAGTTGCACCACAAATTAGCACTCAACAATTAGTTACTTACCGCAATAAAAACTCCAATTCACCGATTACTGGTACTACGCCAGAATTTTTATCGGTACGCAGTTTTGATGTCGCTAAAGGTCGATTTATCACCGACTTAGACTTGAAAAGGAGTAACCAGGTAATTGTTTTAGGCCCGGAATTGGTAACAAAACTATTTGGTAACACTGATCCTATTGGTAAGTCTGTGCGGGTTAAGAATGCGTCATTTCAAGTTATTGGCATCATGGAAGCGAAAGGTTCGTTTTTGGGAACAAACCAGGACGATACTGCTTTTGTGCCGCTTACTACTCTGGCAAACCGTCTCGTTGGACGGCGAAATTCTCCTTACGGTATTCAGGTAACTTTTATTTCTGTTGCTGCTAAGGATGAATCAAGTATGGGGGCCGCTCAGTTTCAGATTGAAAACTTGCTGCGGTTGCGACACAAAATTACTAAATATGATGACTTTAATGTCAGTAACCAAAAGGATATCCTGCAAACAGTTAATACGGTTACGAGTGGTTTAACGCTGATGTTGGCAGCGATCGCGGCGATTTCTTTATTAGTCGGCGGTATTGGGATTATGAATATTATGCTTGTCTCTGTTACCGAGCGGACTCAGGAAATTGGACTACGTAAGGCGATCGGGGCGACTCAGCAAGATATTCTGGTTCAGTTCATGATTGAAGCAGTAATTCTTTCGGCAACTGGTGGTTTACTAGGTACTGCTTTGGGTGTTAGTGGTGTGTTGCTGGTTGGTGCTTTTTCACCGTTACAGGCTGGACTTTCGCCTGTTGCGATCGCTCTTGCTGTAAGTGTCTCTGGCGGTATTGGTTTATTTTTTGGTGTTGTTCCAGCGCGTCGCGCCGCTCAACTCGATCCGATTGTTGCACTTAGAAGTGCCTAATATGGAAAACTTGATTATTACTCCTCGTCCCTCTAATGTGATTATTCGCCTTGAAGATATCTCCAAAATATACGGCGCTGGGGAAACCGAAGTTCGAGCGCTAGTGGATGTTAACTTGACTGTCGAGCGAGGTGAATATTGCGCGATTATGGGGGCATCTGGTTCTGGCAAGTCTACAGCAATGAATATGATTGGCTGTCTTGACCGACCTACAGCCGGACACTATTATTTGGATAATGTTGATGTTGCTGGGCTAAGTGATGCAGAGTTAGCCCATGTTCGTAATCTAAAGATTGGGTTTGTATTCCAACAATTTCACCTCTTACCGCAGCTAACAGCTTTAGAAAATGTAATGCTGCCAATGGTTTATGCAGGTGTTGAAGCGAATGTCCGACGCGATCGCGCAATTACAGCTTTGCAGCGAGTCGGGTTAGAAAATCGAGTTAATAACAAACCAAATCAACTTTCTGGTGGACAACAACAACGGGTAGCGATCGCGCGGGCAATTGTCAACCGCCCAGTTTTATTACTCGCGGATGAACCGACTGGCGCACTTGATTCGCGCACAACCCAGGAAGTGATGGATATTTTTAGAGAACTAAATGCCAGTGGTATTACTATTGTTATGGTGACTCATGAGCCTGATGTAGCGCGTCAAACTGGGCGGATTGTTTGGTTTAAGGATGGTCAGGTTGTACACTCTCACCTTACCCCAGCAGATATTAATAGAGTTGCAGTGTCGTAGGGAAAGGAAGTGAAAAGTGAGTAGTGAGTAGTGAGTAGTGAAATACTACTTTCTTACTACTCACTTCTTTTTTACCTTGGGAGCATTTAACCTGCTCAAATACTAAGAAGTGAAAAGTGAAAAGTGAGTAGTGAAATACCACTTCCCCACTACTCACTTCTTTTCTACTCACTCTCTTTGGTTAAGAACGAGGGTATATAGCAGGCGGTGTGAAATACCACTTCCCCACTACTCACTTCTTTTCTACTCACTACTCACTTCTTTAGTTAAGAACGAGGGCGAGGTGCAGTCAACTTTTCCCATGCAGCTTTAGCGGCTTCTGCTAGGCGATCGCCTACTTCTGCTACTTCTTTAGTCACAGATTCCCAGTTCTTCTCAGCTTCGTTTTTAATTAGTTCAAATGAGTTTTCAATCCGATCACGCTCAATCAGTTGTTCATTTTCAATTTTTTCCCGCGCCCGACGCACGGCTGTAAGATAAGCTTCACGGGTAAGCGTACCCGCGTTTTGAGCTTCTACTTGAGCGCGTTTTTTCAAAGCATCAATCAGTGCTTTTGTTTCACTTTTAAGATCGTCACTTTCGCCAGCCATTTCAGCTTCAACCAAATCGTTGGTTTGGCTGCTGACTTGACTACTCTGGGGGATAATTTCAACTTTTACTGATGTATCTTCGTCATTCAGATTAGAAGTCATTGCCATATCTCCTTAATTAACAACTTTTAGCTCAATTAATTCTGTGAGGTTGTTAGCTGTTTCATCCTAATCATTACAATTTTTAATTAGTAACACGATCATTTATCCTCTCATTTTGATTGTATCGACCTCATCTCTACTTAGCTGGTGAAAAATCATCACAATTAAGTACGGTTTTACCCACTGACAAAGTATAAGCAAGTTATTCAAATTATTTTGGTATTGTTAATAACAAGCTAAATGCTTAAGATTTAAGATAGTAGTTATAAATTTATTACTTTAGAAAGAGGCAGAATACAATTTTTTATCAATTATATTTTGTAGTTCAGATGACAAGTTTTGATTTTGATGTCCAAAGCTCCAGCAATGCGTAATTTAATTGCTATCAGTTTAGGAGCGATCGCGGGTGCTTTAAGTCGCTACTATTTAACTTTATGGTTCGCCCAACGCTTTGGCACGAATTTTCCCTATGGCACTTTTTTCATTAATATTACAGGCTGTTTGGCGATGGGCTTCTTTGTCACCTTGGCTTTAGAGCAAGTGATGACCATCTCTCCAGAAATACGCTTATTGATAGCTACGGGGTTTTTAGGTTCCTATACTACATTTTCTACTTATGGTTTAGATACAATCACACTGCTAGGCGATCGCCGTTTTGGTTTAGCGGTGATTTATTGGGTAGGGAGTACCTTATTCGGGATTATTAGTGTTCACTTAGGTGTCGGATTAGCTAAATTAATTAAGTAAATGCGAGAAAGGGCGGCTTGAAGAGTGAGAATTCGCAAGTCGGGGTTTAACTAAAAACTTGTACTATAGTTCTTCAGTAAAGGTAATCAGGGCTTACGTAACACTTACATAATTTTTAGGATTTCCAGTTTTGAAGATCCTCCTATTGCTGCTTAGAGTCCATTGCAATAAAAAGCCACTACGCCTGTTGTAGCTCAATACCTAATTCACGCCTGGGAAAGAGTAAAAGCATTAGGATAGGGAATAAAAAAGAATTGTCAGCTTCAAAATCTTTTACTATTCTAAACGCCTCTAGTTTACCTACTCAAAATGCACCGCCCAAAGGTTAAGCTGAAGTAAGATGGCGATCTGTTACGAAATATAAATTGATTTGCCAGTTTTGCTTAATTTTCAGTTTCAGGTTAGAAAAATCGTTAATGCTAGACCCAATCTTAGATTCTCCGTTGCATGGAGGAATTGAAACCGCTCTTGTTCTAATAATTTTAATCTTTTTAGAGGCAGTTCTATCTGCTGATAATGCGATCGCTTTGGCTGCTCTGGCTCAAGGACTAGAAGACAGTAAGCTTCAGCAGCAAGCGCTTAATATCGGCTTAGTTGTTGCCTATGTGTTGCGAATCAGTTTGATTCTGACGGCTACCTGGGTGGCAAATATATGGCAATTTGAGCTATTAGGTGCTGCTTACCTGCTGTGGTTGGTGTTTCAATACTTTACTTCCACCGAGGATGATAGCAACGAGCATCATGGCCCCCGGTTTGATTCACTGTTGCAAGCGATTCCTTTAATTGCCTTTACAGATTTAGCGTTTTCTCTAGACAGCGTTACTACAGCTATTGCCGTTTCTCAAGAAACCTGGCTGGTTTTAACCGGAGCTACAATCGGCATCATCACCCTTCGATTTATGGCTGGCTTGTTCATTCGTTGGCTAGATGAATATGAACATTTGGAAGATGCGGGATATATTACAGTAGCGTTAGTAGGTTTGCGACTACTGCTACGAGTAGTAAACGATCAATTAGTGCCGCCAGAGTGGGTAATGATAAGTGCGATCGCGCTTATTTTCCTTTGGGGATTTTCGCAGCGAATCCCAAATTCACCAATTGAAGAACCGGAAAAAAGCAAAGTGCAAAAGTAGTTGGGCTATTTTATTTTGGTAGTCCTGAAGTAAGGATATAAGGTAGATATCTTTACAGTGATTATGTCGGACAGTGTTATCTCCTGTCCGTGCTGTCGTTCTAATCATATAGTCAAAAATGGGTTTATCCATAACCGCAATCAAAACTTCAAGTGTAAAGATTGCGGTAGACAATTTGTTTTAGACCCAAAAAATAAGGTGATTGGCGAGGAGACAAAGAACTTAATAGATGCTCCTACTATTAGAAAAAATCCCCTTAGCTGCAATTGCGTGTGGCGTTACGGAAACTAATCTTCAAAATTTTTGAGAATTGGATGATTTAGAAAGCAATTTCAGAATTGTGATGACAGCAATTCATATTTCACAGCAACGCCTATTACTGGTGTTACAGGTTTAATTGATGTCCAGGCAACACTCAAAATGTTAGGCGCTATGGAGAACGATTGAATTTAATAATCGGTATCGTTTAGTTTCAATCACTGTGATTGCAGCGTTAGCAGTTGCAAGTAAAATTATCACTGAAACTAGATAGGCGATCGCGAATATCTAAAATGCTGTTTCAAGAGGAATGTTAGAGTTCATTGATTTACCTGGGTAAAGTCGATGCTGTTGCTAGTATTCCTACTGGCTGCCTGGAAAATAGAACAGAGGTTATTCCTCAACGAAATCATCTTGAGAAGCGATCGCTTTCACTTAATCTCAAACTCAATTAAAAAGCGATCGCTCTTTTGAGGTTCCCAGTAAACCATCCAAAAAAGGCGATCGCTTTCTCAACACCTGTTAGACAAGTTATAAACACTATAGTTCAGAACGCTAGTTGGCAAGTCACTGGACATTTAGATAAATATGATGCCACCCAGCTTCTTCACACCCTATTTCACGTCAGAGCTTTGAGTTCTTTTGGACTTACTTGCGAGGTTGGTTTAACACTCCAAGTGTTATCAGCATTCAGGATTGCTGTCATTGACGTAACACCAGGAGGAAAAGCTACTTCTCCTGGATTGGTGATTTCACCGATGTCTAGTACCTGACCTTGTGTAAAAGTACCAAAGGTGATCCAATACTTCGGATGGGGTGTAAAGGTAAGATTCCAGTTGGGCTGCGCTTGTACCGCGAAAGTACCAAACCCGGACATACCAATACCAACAGCAGCTTGCTTAAGAGGGATAGTGTTATCTTGTTCAATATACAAAGTACCTGGTTTAGAACCTTGTGTTTGGTTTTTGAAGTTATAGGCAAGATTTTGGTAGGTCAGTGTAACGTTGTTTTGGTTGGATAGATCGGTAGGCCATGTTTGAGAAGCCATAAAAATAACTCCCGGTACTAGTTCTCCTGTCTCAGCCCAAACGAAGTTATAATCAATGGTCCACTGGAACATTAATTTTGTAGTAGGAAAGGCATATTTTGAAAACCATGCCAGAGACATGACATCAGGGATACCAATATCAGGGTCAGTTTGGTAAACGCAAGCATCACCCGAATTGCTGGAGTTGTTGACAAATAGGAGTGAATACTGAGTCGCAGTCAGTGAACTCAATCTCGTTGACATATCTTCAGTTAGCATTGTCATTTTTTTCTCCTTGAAGGTTTCAGTTCTGTATGTAAGACGATTTGAGAGAGAAATTTGTGAACTTTTCGAGTTTGAGGCTTTCTTTTTACTAACCTCTTAATTCGGTTATTTTGTAGTTCCTTTTGTCCCTCTACACCTTTAAGACGCTCGCAAGCAATGACTTGTGAATTTTTTGAGTTTGAGAATTTTCTTTTCTTGAAAAAAGGGCAGATTTATTTGTCAAGCGAGAATCCAGCAACAATATATGAAATAAATCTGCCTGCCTCTTTTCTTATGTCACTACAACCGAAAGGTAATCGTTACCAGGGTGGGTATCATTGTATGTGTTGATTGTAGGATCGACGACATCCTCCACTTGTAGGACTGTACGTCCGGTTACTGAGTAGGTAGCAGTATTATTGTTGATGACAGGTGCTTCCCAAGTTCCTCCACTTGCAGCCCAGTCCTCTCGCCAAGATTTTAAGTGAAGTGGTGACGGTAGTTTTTTTGCATCGAAAGCAGTGATTTTTGCTGTAGGCATCAATTCATTCCTCATTCTTTCAAAATTGGGTAATCATTTCCTAATGATTCAGATCAAATCAAGGTAATCAGGTAATCCAATTTCCTTAATATTTATGACTTCATTTCTAGACTACTGACCTATTAATCAGGTTATTTGGTAGTCTATTTTCCTCTACACCTTTAAGACGAACGCAAACAATGATTAGTGAATATTTCGAGCTTGAGGCTTTTTTTGCTAGACAAATGCGCCAGATGAAAGAAATTTCAAGAGTAGAAAAATTTTCCGGCAAACGTTGGTAAGCATTCCACAGTTATAAGCAGTGGCTCTGTTGGAATCCATCAGGTCTTGGGTACAATAAGAAGTCTCTTCCTACCAGATCCAATTCTTGCTTCATCACTTCAGATCGAATTGAAAGAAAAAACCTTCCCTGCTGTCAGAGAAGGTTTGATTTTGGTCTGATAGATGGCTTTCCTGGGTAATGGGAGAATAACGATCGCCCCCTATTGCTAAACTTAATTATTCTGAGAGGCGATCGCTCCTTTACCCTCAAACGCAATTAAGAAGCGGCTCATCGAGTCCAAAGTAAGTAGGACTATGAAATGCTCTATGAACATTTCGGATTGACTGTGCATTCGTTGTCCTTCTCAAAAGAACATCCGCCTGCTCTGAAGCAGTCTTCCGCAGTTTTGAAGTTACCATCGATCGACTTGCCCGTGCATTTCTTTCCTACGTAACATTTGTAATTAGCCATCAATCTGTCCTCGTTAAAGATAAATCAAAGATTGGTTCCGAAGTCTAATCTTTCGGTTCTGCATATAAAACGATTTCAGAGGTCAATTTGTGAGTTTTTCGACTTTGAGGCTTTTCTTGCTAAGTAGATGCACTGGATAAAACAAGCCTTAAGAGTAGGAACCCTTTTGCGCCATAGTTTGTAAGCGCTTCACGGCTTCTTTCACCTCTTTTTGAGTAGGGTAGAGCAACTGACAGCTTAAGGCAGTTTGGTAAGCCTGCATTGCACCCGCCACATCCCCCAACGCCGTTAATGCTCTGCCTTGCCAGTAATAAGCAGTGGCTGTGTTGAAGTTTAGAAGTTCTTTTGAACGGTTACACGCTTCTTGCAACCAGTTCCGACTTGTTGCCTAATCGCCGAGAACCTGATAACTCTCGCCCAACCACACTGCTGCTTGCGCCGACTGCAAGTAATGTCCTTCTTCTGGTAGCAACTGCCATCCTTGCTCCAGTGCTTCCACCGCCTCCGGGTGTCTTCCAGCTAGAGCCAGTACCCGCCCGTGTCGGAACCAAGGCTCGGCTAGCTGGGGCTGAAGTTGCGTTCCCTTAGCAGAGACATTACACCCGCGCTCAATATCGTTAAAGCTTTCCACCAGCACCCGCCCTGCTGTTGCCCATACACTCCATCGCTGCGGAAAGTGCTGTAGCATTTCCTCTACTAAAGGTTGTAGTTCCTCCAGTCTCCCCGCAGCAGGCAAAATCTCGCACAGTGTCCGGTAGATCTCGCAATCGTTCTGGTACAGTGTATATGCTTTCAGGATTACTTCAGCCGCTAATTGATAACTGCCCGTATGAAATAGACACCGGGCGTAGTGATACCAGCCACTAGGGCTGTTTGGGTGTTTCTCGGTAAACTTCTGCAACATAGCTACGCCTTTTTCCAGCTCCCCTCGGAAAATGTGATAGTAAGCAAACAACTCGAAGGCATCGGCAGCGTTGGGAGCTAGTTGCAGCACACCTAGAATCATCTGCCGAGTCTGCTTGCCCTCTTCACCCGATACTAATCCTATGTAGACGCGATGAGCCGCCATTTGTTTAAGCACCCGAACATCATCAGGGGCTAACTCTAGCGCTCTGCTTACTCGCCGTCCAGCTTCTTGGAAGTGACCCACTGCCATAAGAGCGTTATAACTGTGGCTTAAGGCTACGATGTCATCTGGGTTGAGTTTCAAGATGGTGTCGAAGGCTTGCACGGAAACGGGAGACTCTATTTCTAGGTAAGCTTGTCCGAGAGCAAGCCAATGAGCCACGTTGTCCGGTTCTAGGGAGGCTGCTGACTCTAAAGTCTTCACTGCTGCCTGATAGTGTTGGCGACAGCTTTCGATTAATCCAGTTATATGATGCCGAGTTGCAACATTACGGGATAAAAATAAGGCACTTTCATAAACCTCTATCGCCTCAGCCTCCCTTGCCATCAGGTGCAACATTTTTCCTAGTTGTAGCCGCACGTTAATACAGTGGGGCTGCCGTTTCAGCACTTGGCGGTACTCGTCTACAGCCTGCTCCCAACGACCGATCGCGTACAGCAATTCAGCTACTTCTAACCGCTTCTTCCATCCTTGGGGATGCTGCTGTACATAATTGCTTAGTGTTTTTAGCTCAATTTCTTGTCTAGTTATTTTGTTGTCTAAGATTAGGTAGGCGTTCAGCTCCACGCCAGTAGGCTGGGTGAGCTGTACCATGTGTGTGGCAGATTTAAACATAAGGCAGTAATTCTATAGTTAATTTGGTCTACTGTGTGTCCGACGGTCATAGGTGCTTCCCAAGCGGATGTCGTTGGTGATGTATGAGATTGATGCTTTTCCAGACTTAAGTCATTCAACCCTGCAAGATACTTGTTTAAATTCTTTTGCAGAATTTCTCGCGCTTGTTGGATGCGTTTGCGAACATTTGCAGTGGAGAGGGCAAGTTGTTGAGCGATGTCTTGATACGACAGCTCGTGGTAGTAGCGAAGGATAAAAGGAGCGCGCAGTCTCAGAGGCAAGGCATTAATCGCGCGGCGGATAGTCATCCCTAACTCTTGGCGGAGAACAGCTGATTCGGGAGAAGCAAGTGTCAAAGCAACTGTTTCGTCGTCTTTGATTGCCATTTCTTCAATGCTCTCAATGCCCCTTGCGCCTCTGTTGCCTTCTCGGTGCATATCCATACAGACGTTATGAGTTAACCGGGTTAGCCAGGCTCTAGGGTTAGTGATTGTTCCAGCATAGTCTGGCAATTTATCCCAAGCTTTGAGGGTTGCCCGACTGAGTGCTTCAGAGGCATCTGTATGGTTGCATCCCATCCAAGTTAGACAGCGACGGGAAAGGTAGTCTTGATACCGCCCCCATAACTGCCAAAAGGCGGTGCGATCGCCTTGAGAAACAAGTTTTAATAGTGCTTGCTCCTCTGATGCTATTGATTTATTGACCTCTTGTAAGGCAATGGAATGAACTTTGTTAAGGTTTGCCTGCATCTGTTTGGTTGAAAAACTAGATCCAGTTTTCACCTTTAACTTGGTCTGAACAATCGCAGTTTGGGCTTTTAAGAACAAACTTAAGTAGTTTCTAATAATAAACTTTCTAAAGCCACTACTAGCTTTGATTTCAGCCGTTGCAGGATTTCACTACTCCTCTGACGGAACTTGCTTAAAAGCGGAAAAGTTTTTTTATCTTTGGAAAAGTCTCGTAATTATTTATGGAAGCTGAGTTTAACTTCCATAAACTTTTGCTAATTGTGATCTAGATCATTATCATTTTTGCGGAATAAGTTGTCTCAGAGCGTAGATAGTATATGGATCGCAATTAGCTACCGATATTGAACCATGACACAGATGACTTGCCAAAAACACAGGCGTAGACGGGGTGTACTCTTGACTCCTCAAGCATTGAGTAAACTTCAGGAGGCTAAATCAAAAGCAGAATTTTATGAAAACTCTGGCAACCGCTACACGCTTGAAGTTTTAAGCGAACGTACTGACCTATCTGTGGATACCTTGATGCGGGTGTTAAAGTGCGAAACCGGGGTCGATAAACAAACCCTGAAATGCTGTTTTGGCGCTTTTAATTTAGTTCTAGAACAAAGCGATTATTTCTGGATACCTGATATTGAGGAAGTTACGGAGTCAGACGCTACACCACCCGTGAAAGAGGCAGAACCGGATTTTCCTGGAGGTCAAGTACCTCTAAATTCGGCTTTTTATGTAGAACGATACCCAATTGAATCTGACTGTTACAAAACAATTTTGCAACCAGGATCACTAATCCGAATTAAAGCTCCCCGGCGGATGGGGAAAACCTCGCTGATAGCAAGAATCCTCCATCAAGCAGAAAAGCAGGGATATAGAAGCGTGCCTTTAAGCTTTCAGTTAGCAGATAAATCTATTTTTCAAGACTTAGATAAATTCTTACGGTGGTTCTGTGCGAACGTTGGTCTAGGTGTGCAATTGCCTAATCAGCTAGCGGACTATTGGGACGACCTTTTTGGCAGTAAGATTAGCTGCAAGATGTACTTTGAGCAGTATCTCCTAGCCAAAACAGCACAGCCTTTGGTGCTGGGGTTAGACGATGTTGACCGATTGTTCCAATATCCCGACTTGGCTGACGAGTTTTTTGGACTTTTGCGAACTTGGCACGAAGAAGCAAAGAATCGAGACATTTGGCAAAAACTCCGGTTGGTTGTAGCGCACTCGACAGAAGTTTATATCCCATTAAGTGTTAATAAATCACCGTTTAACGTGGGGTTGCCGATTGGCTTACCAGCCTTTACAAGTGAGCAGGTGCAGGATTTGGCTAGGCGGCATGGACTGAACTGGTCAGATCAACAGGCACAACTGATAGAACAAGTAGGGGGCAATCCCTATCTGGTGCGACTGGCTTTGTATCACATTTGGCATCAGGATGTCACTTTGGAGGATCTGTTGCGAACATCCCTTACCTCAGCCGGAATTTATAACAACCATTTGCAACAACAATTGTGGAACCTACAACAGTGTCCAGACTTGTTAGCCGCTTTTCGTCAGGTAGTAACATCACCAAAACCAGTAGAGTTGGATTTAGTACAGGCGTTCAAGTTGCAAAGTATGGGATTAGTACATCTGCAAGGCAATCAAGCGATATCCAGCTGCGAGTTGTCTTACCAGTATTTCCGCGATCGCTTCAGTAGCAATTTAGATATTTAAAAAAAATCGTGATTCTTGGGGCAAACTGAATTACTAAGAAACTGATTTTAATTAAGCTTTTTTGTTTACTTAATACTGTTGTTATTAATATAATTAACACAAAGCTTTAAAATTCTGTTTTAATAACAAGATTTATCTTAAAAATTGTATAAGAAACCGAAATATTATATGTATGACACTTTTAACTTAAGTTCAAATTCCAGGTTTACATCTCTAAGTATTTAATAGCTAAATCGCTAAAATTTAAAAATTAGGCATTGTAATAGTTGGAATAAGAACGTAGAAAGCTAAATATGATTGCGATTTTAGGCTATCAAGTTTTTGCCAAAATACACAAATCTTCTAGGTCAATTGTCTATCGGGGACAGCGACAAGATAGGCAACCTGTTATTCTTAAAATTTTGAATAAAGACTATCCAACGCCTGAAGAAATTACTAAATATAAGCTGGAATATGAAATAACTCGCAACCTAAATATTCCAGGTATTATCAAATCATATTGCTTGGAAAAATATAAAAATAGTTTGGCAATCATTTTCGAGGACTTTGGTGGCGAATCTCTCAACAAATTAATTAGCCAACAAAAATTATCTATTTTAAATTTCCTTAATATAGCAATTGGTATCACAGAGAATTTAAGTTTAATTCATTCTGCCAATATTATCCATAAAGATATTAACCCGTCCAATATTGTTTTTAACTCAGCCACAGGGCAAGTCAAAATTATTGACTTTGGTATTTCCACTGTTTTATCACGAGAAATCCCAACAATTCGTAGTCCAAATGTTTTGGAAGGTACATTAGCCTATATGGCACCGGAGCAAACAGGCAGGATGAATCGAGTAATGGATTACCGCACTGATTTTTACTCGCTAGGTATCACCTTTTATGAAATGCTAATACAGCAACTGCCCTTTAATGCCAGTGATGTCATGGAGTTGGTTCATTGCCATATCGCTAAACAGCCAATTTCACCCCATCAATTAAATCCAGAAATTCCTGAAGCTGTCTCAGATATTGTGATGAAACTGTTATCGAAAACAGCTGAAGAAAGATATCAAAGTGCTTTGGGTATAAAAGCAGATTTAGAGCTATGTCTACAGTTGCAGAAATGCAGTAAAGTATTCAACTTTCCACTTGGTAAGCATGATTTTTCCGACAAGTTTCAAACTTCGCAAAAACTATATGGTAGAGAGCAAGAAATTGAAAAATTACTAGCAGCTATTGAGAGGGTAGGGGCGAGTTTATATTCATCTTCCCTACACAGTAAGGATATCCATGAAGTTGCCCATATAGGCAAAAGCGAGATGATATTAGTTTCGGGTTATTCGGGTATCGGTAAGTCAGCTTTAGTGCAGGAAATTTATAAACCGATTACGCGGCAACGGGGTTATTTTATCGCTGGTAAATTTGACCAGTTTCAACGTGATATTCCGTATAGTTCTCTAATTCAGGCTTTTTCAGATTTAATTCAGCAGCTTTTAACAGAATGTGAAGCACAAATAGTTGCTTGGCGGGAAAAACTTTTAACTGCTCTTGGTGTTAACGGGCAAGTTATTATTGATGTGATTCCTGAAGTAGAACTAATTATCGGCAAACAGCCAGCCGTAATGGAATTAGGCTCTACGGAATCGCAAAATCGCTTTAATTTAGTATTTCAAAACTTCATCAGAGTTTTTACTAAGCAAGAACATCACTTAGTAATTTTCTTAGACGATTTGCAATGGGCAGATTCCGCCTCATTGAAGCTAATTCAACTACTAATGACTGAATTAGATAGCCAATATTTGTTACTAATTGGAGCTTATAGGGATAACGAAGTGAGCGCGGCTCATCCATTGATATTGACATTGGATGAGATTAAAAAGGTAGGATCTGTTGTGAATTCTATCTCTCTCGCACCTCTGAACGTAAGTCATGTTAATCAGTTAGTTGCAGATACGCTCAGTTGCGAAGTAGAAAGGGCAAAGCCACTAGCAGATTTAGTGTTTCAAAAAACTAATGGTAATCCTTTTTTTATAAATGAGTTGTTGAAATCTCTTTATTTCGAGCATTTGCTGAACTTCGAGTTCGCTAACTTCTGTGAAGTAGGAGGAGCTTGGCAGTGGGATTTGGAGCAAATTCAAGCAGCACCGTTGGCAGAGAATGTAGTTGAGCTAATGGCTCTTAAAATTCAAAAGCTTTCCAAGGAGACACAGCAAGTTTTAAAGTTAGCTGCTTGTATTGGCAATCAATTCGATTTGAAAACCTTGGCGATTGTTAGTAAAAGTAGCCATGGAAGAATCCAAGCTGAACTTTGGCAAGCTGTTGAAGAAGATTTAATCCTACCGATAGGTAATGCTTACAAGTTTATTCAGGTAGAAACCGCCGATGAAAATTTAAAGGTTATTTATAAGTTTGTACACGATCGCATCCAACAAGCTGCTTATTCCCTAATCCCCGAAAACCACAGGCAAACAATCCATCTGCAAATTGGAAAACTGCTACTGAAAAATACCCCACTAGAGCAGCGAGTGGAGAAAATCTTTGACATTGTTAACCAACTAAATTTAGGAAGCCATCTGCTCGATAATCAGCTTCAAAGAGATGAAGTAGCTAAATTAAATTTGATCGCTGGTAAGAAAGCGAAAGCATCAGCAGCTTATCAACCCGCTTTTATCTACTTAATGCATGGCTTAGAATTGTTGGCGGCAGATACATGGCAGAAGCAGTACGAGCCTACCCTTGCTTTGTATGTGGAAGCAGCAGAAGCGGCTTACCTATGCTGTGATTTTGATGAAATGGAAAGATTAGCCTCAATCGTGCTGCAACACGCCTTGGTGCTGTTGGACAAAGTGAAGGTATATGAACTCAAAATCCAAGCAGCGATCGCCCAGCATAAGTCATCTGAAGCGGTAAGAACGGCGCTCCAAGTGTTGCAGCTTTTGGGGGTATGCTTTCCGAAAGCACCTAGTAAATTGAATATTTTACTGACTTTGGTAAAGACAAAGTTAGCTTTAACCGGAAAACGTATTGAGGACTTGATCAACTTATCTCAAAGGACTGACCCGCTCAAGCTAGCAGTTGGACGGATTATGGCGAGAGCCGGACCCGCTGCCTATCAAGTTGTGCCTGAATTCGTGCTGCTGTTTGCTTCTAAAGGAATTAAATTGTCGCTCAAGCACGGCAATACTTCTTTGTCTGCCTATGGTTATGCCAGTTATGGAGTAATTCTCTGTGGAGTGTTGGAAGACATAAACGCTGGTTATCAATTTGGTCAACTCGCTCTAAGTGTATTGTTACGCTTCAATGCCAAAGAACTTAAAGCGAAGGTTTTTCTGGTTTTCAATAGCTTTATCCGGCATTGGAAAGAGCATCTCAGAGAAACATTAAAACCTTTGCAAGAAGGTTACAAAAGTGGATTGGAAACCGGAGACTTAGAATTTGCTGCCTATTGTGTATATGTGTACTGCTACCATTCTTATTTTGTCGGCAAAGAACTAGCAGAGCTTGAACAAGAGATGCTGAACTATGGAGCGGCGATCGCTCAACTTAAGCAAGAAACAACGCTTAACTATCATAAGCTGTACCAGCAGGTAGTCTTGAACTTACGCTTTTCATCTGAAAATCCGTGTCATTTTTTTAGTAAAGATTACGACGAGCAAAAGATGCTAACTCTTCATTTAGCATCGAATGACCGAACTGCAATTTTTGATATATATTTTAACAAACTTATCTTTTATTATCTATTTAACCAGCCTCTAGAAGCTTTGGAAAACGCTGTCCTTGCCGGACAGTATTTAGACGGTGCTAGAGCAAGAATAAGTGTTCCGTTATTTCATTTCTATGATTCTTTAGTTCGACTGGAATTATGTAATTCTGTGCCAAATCGCGAACAAAAACGTTTCCTTAAAAAAGTAGCTTTTAATCAGAAAAAGCTGAAGAAATGGGCGAAGTATGCGCCAAGCAATCATTGGCACAAATTTTATTTAGTAGAGGCAGAGTACAACCGAGTAAGGAGCCAAGATACTAAAGCAATACACTATTACGAACGCGCGATCGCCCTAGCAAAAGAAAATGAATATATCAATGAAGAAGCTTTGGCTTATGAAATAACCGCTAAGTTTTATTTATTCAAAGGGCAAGAACTAATTGCCAAAGCATATATACAGGAAGCTCGTTATTGCTATCTTAAATGGGGTGCAATAGCAAAGATTAAGCATTTAGATGAAATTTATCCCCAGTTACTTGCTTCCACCAAAACTGGAATTAATGACACTATAACTACTACATCAAATACTCATACCAGTTCCGGTGTAAATCTAGATTTAACCACTGTGATGAAAGCATCCCTGGCGATTTCTGGTGAAATTGTGCTGGATAAGTTGCTGGATAAGTTGCTTAAAACTGTGATTGAGAATGCAGGCGCTGAAAAAGGCTTTCTAATTCTACTTTATAAAACAGATATAGCAAAGGATGATAACTGGGTGATTGAGGCGTATGGGGTAGTGGAGAGCGATCGCGTTACTGTCTCGCGATCTATCCAAGTGAATTCTGTAGATGCTAATTGTCAGGTTCCCCTGCTGTCAGCCGCGATCATCAACTATGTTGTCCGCACACAGAAAAATGTAGTTTTAAATAATGCTACCCATGAGGGACAATTTACTCATGACCCTTACATTGTCACCACTCAACCGAAATCGGTTCTCTGTACTCCCTTGCTCCATCAAGGTAAGTTGAGTGGTATTCTCTATTTAGAAAATAATCTTACTGTTGGTGCATTTACAGATGACCGATTAGATGTATTAAAACTCTTATCTTCCCAGGCAGTTATCTCTATTGAGAATGCTAAATTTTATGAAAAGCTTGCACTTAAGAATGCTGCTTTGCAGCAGGTCAAAGATGAATTAGCTGAGTCTAACCGGGCTTTGGAACAAAAAGTTCAAGAACGCACCCAGGAACTGTTACAAACTCTGGACATTCTCAAAGCGACGCAGGCTGAACTGATGATTGAAAATGCTTTGCTGCGGAGTGCAGAACAAAGCTCTAGCTATGAATATCAAGTTGGGGGAAGTCTCCCAATGGATGCCGCGACTTATGTGGTACGGCAGGCAGACCGACACCTTTACAAAGCTTTAAAGCGTGGAGAGTTTTGTTACATCCTGAATACACGGCAAATGGGCAAATCTAGCTTGCGGGTTCAAATAATGCAAAGGCTACAAGCAGAAGGCGCTGCCTGTGCCGCTATTGATATTTCAGAAATTGGTACCCGACAAATCACTATTGAGCAGTGGTATGCAGGCTTCATTTACATATTAGTGAGCAGTTTTAATCTTGGGGATAAAATTGATGTTAGCAGTTGGTGGCGCAAGCAGCAATTCTTGTCTCCTGTACAACGTTTAAGTGAATTTATTAACAAGGTGTTGCTAGAAAATATCTCTCAAAATATTGTAATTTTTATAGATGAAATTGATAGTGTTCTTAATCTAAATTTTGAGATAGATGACTTTCTTGTCCTACTAAGAACCTGCTTGAATAAACGTGCTGATATTCCAAAATATCAGCGCCTTACTTTCGTCTTATTAGGAGTAGCTACTCCCTCTCAATTAATCCGAGATAAAAATCGTACGCCTTTTAACATTGGTCAGGCAATTGAACTACATGGTTTTCAGTTACACGAAGCTCAACCTTTATTGCAAGGATTAAACTCTAAAGTTAGCAATCCTCAAGCTGTGTTGAAAGAAGTATTAGCTTGGACAGGCGGTCAGCCGTTTCTCACCCAAAAGCTTTGTAAACTCATCCGCTCTTCATCTGCCATTTCCATAAACGATGAAGCGGAGTGGATTGAGAACTTGGTGCGATCGCAGATCATCGAAAATTGGGAATCTCAAGACGAACCAGAGCATTTGAAAACTATTCGCGATCGCCTTCTAAAGAATGAACGGCAAACTATTCAGATACTAGAGTTCTATCAGCAAATTTTGCTTCAAAAAGAAATTGCTGCAAGTGATAGTCCAGAACAAATGGAATTGCTGTTGTCGGGGTTAATAGTTAAGCAGCAAGGAAAATTAAGAGTTCATAACCGCATTTACGAATTGATCTTTAACTGCAATTGGGTTGAGCGGCAGATATAGCAACCGCCAAGGCGGTTAGGACGCTGCGCGAAGCACATCTTCAATGGCATCTCGTAGACAATCAAACTGCTCCAGTTTTTTGCGGATGCGACTTTTTAACCAAGACCAACATTGCTCAA
>JAHHHE010000048.1 GCA_019359535.1 Gloeocapsa sp. UFS-A4-WI-NPMV-4B04 | reverse complement strand
TCATGAAGTACGAGTGGATTGAATTGAGCGCTTACTCTAGCTGGCAAAGCTTAGTTGATTATGTGGAAAAAGTGCTGAGAGAATTTGGAGATAACTATGTAATTGATTTTGCATAACCACTTATATGCCAAATTCACGATTGTATTTCGGTTCCCAGGGCCGGGAGTGTTGATAAAATCTAGTTCGCCTACTTCAAGGGCGCGAGCTTTTTGCGTACCTGGAAGCTCATCTACAATTGGATCGGAAATGACATCTGGAGCTTGACTGTCATCAAAGTGATTGAACGTTAGTTGCAGTCTTTGATCTGGACTGAGATCAACCCCAAACTTGAGCAACCCGTTTAAAGTCGTGCTGCTATCTCCACCCAATTCAAACACAGGAATGCGATCGCCTTCCGCATCATAAAATGCCCCTGTTGTTGCGATTGAGAAACTAGCTGTAACATCAAAATTATCTTCCCGCGCCGAAATTAAATGCTGGAGTTCGTAGCCAAAACTATCCTCTGAGTTGGTTAAAGAAGTATTTACACCTGCGTAAGTTTGCGAGATTAACCCTTCTTCGCTAGGTCTGCGAGTAATAATATTAATTACACCTCCTGTTCCCTGACTGCCATAACTTGCACTAGAGCCGCGAATTACTTCAATTCGCTCAATCGCAGCAGGATCAATAGTTCTGAGTTCTCTATTAAAAGTCTGAAGGTTTGCGGTTTGAGGCACGCCATCAATCAAAACCGATACACTGCGCCCACGCAAGTTTTGTCCAAATGAACCGATGCTTTGGTTTGAGGGTGATAAACCAGGAACTGTAAAGCCAAGAATATCTGTTAAGTTTCTTGACAATCTCGTCTGCTGCTCAATCTCTTCGCGGTCAATTACTGTTACAGAGCGCGGTACATTTGTTACTTTTTCTTCCGTGCGGCTTGCCGTTACTACAATTTCTATTGGCTGATCGCCTTCAGCCTGCTCTGAGGTAGTCTCTTCACCATTTTCATCTAGTTGTTCATCGCCTTCAGCCTGCTCATTAGTAGCATCATCTGTCAGCGTTGGCTCCCGTTCATCAGGCTCCTCAACATTGCCATCTGTTGGCGTTGGCTCTTGTTCAGGCGTTTCTAGTGTTGGTTGTTCAGCCCTAGTGTCAGCACTTGGAGTCACACTCAAAACTAAACCGCGATCGCTTTGATTTACTTCTGCTGTCGGTACACCCGTGTTTGAAATCACACTCACCCGAATACTATTACCACTCTGCTGAGTAACTTCTACGGCAGCAATCCCCTCTATTGGGTTGTTAGAGCGGAAACTATTACTTTCTGGCAAAGCTAGCTGAGTATTGATAATGTTGGCGACAAAGGTTGCGCCATAATTGGCAGTGAGGACTTGGAGGGGTTGACCACTGGTAGTTTTCAAGATTACTTGCAAACCATTATCATTTGAATTAACCTCTACTCCAGTAACTTGCACGACTTCCGCTTGAACTGGTTGAGCGATTAATACAGATACAATGCCTGCTATCAATAGAGAATTAAATAGTTGCCCTGTCACTTCACACTTATCTCACGCAAAAATTAATGTAATCTGATCGCCATCCGTTTGAAGGCACGATTTGAGGCTGAATTGCAATACAGCCATTTATCAACTGGACTAGGAAAACCCATAGTCAAGCCACTGGTATCCGCTTTTTTACGGACACCAGTAAAATGCAATGCCAACACCTGAGCAGCAGTTGAATTAAAAAGCTCAGGCTTTATTAGGAGATATTGTCATTTCTCGATTGAGAGTAAGCTTTTTAAAACCTATTGTCAACTAGAAAAATTAAAGTTCTGGGTTACTGCTTCTGCAACATATATGTAATCAAAAGCTTTCACGATACAAGTTCTAGCGTTAAAAGTAACAAACTGTAGCTCTACGTACTGATTAGTAGTTCAAATGATACCACTTAATTTTGATTTAAAAATCTGTTTATTAAAAATAATTGTCAGCTTTATGCTTTAGTAATGTGCGATAACTGAACTGCATTAAAGATAATAAATGTCAATAAAAGTAAACAAGGGATCAGTGAGTAGTGGGAAGAGAATATTTTATTTCACTCTTATCGCTCAGTTCTAATAACTTATTTGCGGCTGTGGTAATTTCAGTAAGCGATCGCTTCTTCTCTATTTAGCCCCTGCATAGCGCACTCAAGCCGTACTTGAGCGCAGGGTTACTACCAAACTAAGTTTTGGCAACACCACCACTGAGATTTAGACTCAAATGAGTTACCGTTAACACAAAGTATAGGAAGATGATCTCTAATATTTGAAGCAGCAGCAGACTACGAAGTTTACTACTCACTACTCACTACTCACTACTCACTGCGCGAAGCGCGTGACAAGTATCGGCTCACGATAAGAATGCTAATTACACACCTACAAACATTTCTAACTACCCCAACTACCAAAAAATCGCCAGATCAAATAATATTTTGGTTTAGTTTAAGTCTGACTTTTGCGCTTATTTATAGTTTTTTACAGTTAAAGCAAGCATTCAGTAGTACCTATGTAGTACAAGACGATGCACGAGTGTATGTATCTTGGATGCAAAGATTTCTAGAGCCAGACTTGCTACCAAATGATTTACTTTCAGACTATTTTCAATCTGTAACACCGTCTGGATTTACTGCTTTTTATCGCCTACTAGCAGTTATCGGAATTGAGCCGCTTTTGGTAAGCAAACTTCTACCAGTCTTGTTGATGCTGCTGACAACGAGCTACTGTTTTGCTGTTTGTATGCAGATATTACCAGTACCAGCCGTAGGATTTATCACCACGCTGCTATTTACTCAAAATTTGGCAATGAGAGATGATTTAGTCTCTGCAACACCCAGGGCTTTTATTTATCTACTGTTGCTAGCGTTCTTATATTACCTGCTGCGGCGTTCTTTACTTCCATGTCTAGGCGCGATCGCTATTGCTGGATTATTTTATCCCCCGTTGTTGTTTATCTTAGCCGGAATTTTAATTTTAAGACTGTGGCGCTGGCAAGGAAAACTCCCTCGCTTATCTCAGAACCGCCAAGATTACCTATTCAGCATGACTGGATTAGGACTTGCTCTAATTATGATGCTGCCTTATGCTTTGAGTTCTAGTGAGTATGGCCCAGTAATCATAGGAAGTGCAGTTAAAGCATTACCAGGATTTTCTGAAAAAGGACGAATACCTTTTTTTGATGATAATCCAGTTTCGTTTTGGCTACTAGGACAGCACAGTGGAGCTTTGCCAAATGTATTAGAACATCCCCTATCTTCAATTGGGTTTCTATTACCAATTTTGCTGCGCTATCCTTCCCGCTTTCCTTTAGTTAAGCTTGCCAAACACCTCATTCTTTTACCACAAATTGCCTTAGTATCTTTAGGGATGTTTTTTGCTGCTCATGCGACGCTGTATCGGCTCTTTGCTCCCGCCCGCTACACACGGTATACGCTCAAGTTTGTCATGATTTTGGCTGCTGGAATAGCTCTTGCAGCGATGCTGGATGCAGTTTTTCGTTTTTGCAAGCAGCAAACTAAATTTTCACGGCAATTTTTAGCCTTGGGAGCAACAGTATTATTAGCAACTGTACTCGTTTTTTATCCCTTATTATTGTCACATTTCCCAAGCAGCAATTACATCGTAGGTAACGCACCTGTAGTGTATGAGTTTTTTCAAAAGCAACCTCAAGACATTCTTATTGCTTCCTTGTCGCCAGAAGCAGATAATCTGCCAACATTTTCCAAGCGTTCTATCTTAGTTGGGTGGGAATATGCAGTTCCTTATCATGTTAGCTACGAACGCCAAATTAGCCAACGAGCTAATGATTTAATTCGCGCTCAGTACACGCCAGATTTAGCAGAAGTTCAAGATTTTATTCGGAAGTATGATATAGATTTTTTCCTACTAGATCGTGCAGCGTTTACCCCTGAATATATCACTACTAATCCTTGGCTGAGACAGTGGCAGGCGATCGCCAAAGATATTTCAGCTACTCTAAATCAGGGGACTACTCCAGCTATAGTTAGCACGTTAGAGCGTTGTTCCGTTGTAGAGACTGAGGCATTAATTGTCCTTCAAGCAGAATGTGTAGCAAAATCAACAAAGACTTAAGGGGAATAGTAAGTAAGCGCCTAGTACATAATTACACTAGAATTTATATTTAGAAATGGTCACGTTTAATGATTAAGTCGAGCCGTCGTAGATAATCTCTGATTTCCAAAGATAATCTTTATACGGCGGCTCCAACGATTTGCTAGCCTGTATTTTCAGGAAGTTGCAATACAACTACTTAACCCGAATTAAGCTGTTTGTAGGAAAGCGAGTCAGTGGAACCGTCTGGGGTCTGTATTTCTTCTGGCATTATGATACGCCAGTCACAATAGAGGTGGTACTCCCCACTATCCTCGTTCCACTAAAAAACTTCATCTTGGGAACTTTCTAGCCTTGCCAGGTGTTAGTCCCCCACACAGGCGTATCATTAGGGTCGTACATAACTACGTTACCGTCACTCTGAACTACCAACCGACTACCAGGATGCTGCCAGGTGTCGGACCCCCAGACCGGATTGTTATTTTGGTCATAGATGACTAGATTGCCATCACCCTGCATAACGCACTTCCCAGGTGTTGTTCCCCAGGTGTTTGACCCCCAAAGCGGTCTCCCATCACTGTTTCGGTAAAGCACAAGATTTCCATCGCCTTGGTAAACAAAGGTGTATTGGCCGCTCGTTGAGGTTATGGACTGTCCAGGATTAAGCACCTCGTCGGGCTGCATATCGTCCCCTTGTGCAATGAGATGTGTTACAGGAACTGTGATACTCCAGTCATAGTAGAGGCGGTACTCCCCACCGTACTCCTTAAATGAAACTTCACCACCTTGTGGATTAGGAGCATTAAGTGATGAAATATCAGCACGCAATGTGATCGGCGCGAAGATATCATCCTTCCACACCTTTATCAGCCAATTAAAGATTCCGCTAACAACCCAACCTACAACTGTACCGACAATTTCACCAATAGTAGTTCCAAAAATAGCGATGTCACCAGTGTCACCTAGTGCCTCTTTGACGGCTTTAATGACCTCCTCTTTAACCTTGTCAAAAAATTTGTTCAAAAAATCAGGAAAACCACCGAAGTCTTTCTCAGCAAGCACGAGGGTTGTAAAATAAGACCTTGGCCATTTAACGTTGGGGTTTTCAAGCAGATCGAACTCTGCAAATATTCTTGGGGGGGAGTAGTTAACTTCTTCTCCACTTTTAAACTTCCCTACCCTCAAAGCAGAGATATTTTCAGTATCACCATTTTCATCTACTGTGTTCCCACCCAAATCAATTTCATCTCTCCCAGGCCACTCATTGGTGTCCTCAACACACTTCACTCTATGAATTCGCAGTTCTAATGTGTGAGTTGGTCCAGCCGTTCCGCGAGATGACACTTGACTAGGAAATTCCAAGAGATTATTTGTTTCACTCTGCGAAAACTGTAGAGAATCAGACAGAGGTGAATTGTTCGCTTGCACTTCTACAGCAGTTGGCGATCGCAAATCCACTTTAGCTAAGTCACCATAGATCCGAATTCGTTCTGCTTCAGGCGCTTTGATAGCAGCCATAACATTAGTAATCCCAGCTTGTTGCTGTTCAGGACGGAGCTGCTGAAAGCGCGATGAGAACAGTTGCTCAAAGGAATCAGGATCTGAGGAAATAGGATAAGTAGCTGGTTCTGCTTGATGAGCCGTAGCCTTCTCAGCCGCTAGTTGCATTGTGTTAAGTACGCGCGTTGCAATCTCGCGCAATTCTGGATTACCAATTTCAGTAACTTGAGAAACAATAATTTCAGGCATGGAATTCCTTTTTAAGTAAAGATAGCGGAGCTTACAAGTTGTTTGCACCGTAATTTTTGTTACTTTATACGGTTCGACAAATTTGTCTGAAGCCTTATTTTCTATTTCAAATCCTTCTTTAGTTATTCCGGAAAACCTTTTAAAAAATAAAAGTGAGTTTTACTGATATATTGTTAAGAGGTTGCATTTGTAGAAAATGTTTGTTACATTCTAGAAAAGCAATTAAATAGCTCTGCGTATAGCCTAGAGTCAGATTCTATTTCATTGCTCAAGACTTCTAATATGAAAGTAGATATTTCAGGCATATACGATTAAGCTATAATCCCATCTTTTGAGTTCTTAAATAATTTGTGCATTAATAATACCGGAGTCATCATAAACTCCTAACGCACTATTAGCTAAGAGTCGATTAACAAGATTATAAGTATTTGGCTCATGCGCCGAAGGTACTTTTACTTCGATAGTTTGAAGCTTATAAATAATAGTACCAAGTATTTGAATTAGGTATCTTTTGGCGGGTACAGAGAGATCAAAACCTAACTATAGAAAAAGCTCCTGGGAGTCTTGCCGTGTTTCGACCCCAAGAGCTTTTTCATTCAACTGATTCATCTCGTTCACGCCTCACAACTAAAATATATGCCTCTTTACCGAGTCGAGCCTAGAGTATAGTGACACTTTCTATACTGTCTATTCATGCCAAAATCAAGGTAGCAATAAAAATTCTGGAAGCTGTGAATGACAGCGAACGCAATTCGCATCTCAAATTTAACTCGCAATTTCGGCAATGTGCGAGCATTAGATAATCTATCGCTCTTAATACCCAAAGGTGTTGTCTTCGGCTTTCTTGGCGCAAATGGTTCTGGTAAAACTACGACAATACGATTATTGCTTGGCTTATTAGAACCCACATCGGGACACGCCGAGGTGCTCGGGTTTGACACGCGATCGCACTCTGATAAAATTCGCCAACATACAGGCGCTTTGCTAGAACATTCGGGACTTTACGAACGACTCAGCGCTGAAGATAATTTGGAGTTTTACGCGCGTGTTTGGCGCTTACCAACGGCTAAAAGGCGATCGCGCATCAAGGAATTACTGAGTAATATGGGACTATGGCAGCGCCGTCATGAGATTGTCGGCGGTTGGAGTCGAGGTATGAAGCAAAAGCTAGCGGTAGCACGAGCAATGTTACATCATCCGCCGCTAATTTTTCTCGATGAACCAACAACAGGACTTGATCCGGTAGCAGCCGCAGCCTTACGCGATGAATTACAAGAGACGGTAGCACGTGAAGGCGTGACAGTATTTTTGACAACCCACAACTTGGTAGAAGCAGAAAAATTGTGCCATCAAATCGGCGTAATTCGGCAAGGTAAACTCTTGGCGATTGGCAATCCTGATCAATTACGAGTTCAAGCTGGTAATCCCCGAATTGAAATAGTCGGGCGTGGTTTTACACCAAAACTGATAGATTATCTAAAATCTCAACCTTTAATTTCGTCAACTCAAATTCAAGGCGATCGCTTAACTATTACTCTACGTAAACAAACAAGCGCCGCACCATTAGTTAAAATCCTAGTGAATGCGGGTGTGGAAATAGAAGAAGTCCGCAAAGGTAACGCCAGTCTAGAAGAAGTCTTCTTGACTTTGATGGAAGCGCCATGAGTGCCGATATTTGGACTGTAATGTGGAAAGAATGGCGAGAATTACTGTTTCAGCGCGGGAGTCTGCGCGGTATTATGCTAAGTTTACTGCCGTCAGTGTTGTTATTTGGAATTATTTTACCCTCACAAATCGGGCATTTTTGGGTAGAATCTGCCATGCCTTTAGGCTTCTGGGGTTGGCTACCAATGCTGCCTGTAACAGTAGTGATTGCTGATGCTTTTGCTGGCGAACGTGAGCGTCATACTTTAGAAACTTTACTAGCTAGTCCCCTATCAGAACAAGCAATTTTATTTGGTAAAGTAGGTGCAGTTGTAGGCTACGCCTGGGTGTTAACTTTGATTATTCTCTTAGCTGGATTAGTCACAGTTAATGTTATTCATGGCAATGGAAAACTACTGCTTTATCCCCTAATTATTACGTTAGGAGGCATGATTTTTGCTCTACTAACAGCAACGTTGATGGCAAGTATTGGTGTTATTGTGTCCTTGCGGAGTGCAACAGTAAAACAGGCAGCACAACAACTTGCTTTTGCCTCTTTAGCTATAACTTGGATTCCACTTTTTGGTTTTAGCTTGCTACCAACTGCATTACAAACAAGTTTGCTTGAATCAGCTAAAAGTGCTAATACTACACAGCTTTTTTTGATCAGCATAGTTATTCTAGCTGTAGTTGATGTTGGGTTACTTTTGGTAGCTATGACTCGGTTTAAGCGATCACGTTTAATTCTTGATTAAAGTAATTGGGGAGATAATCTTTACATCCTCTCGCCTAAGCGCCTCTAATTCTTGATTAAAGTAATTGCGGAGATAATCTTTACATCCTCTCGCCTCTAATTGGCACACTCACACGCAGCTTTTTAAACATAGCTTCTCGTGCTTGCATGGCAAGGGTATCATCTAAGGTTTTGAGTGATATCGGCTGTTGATACTTTTGCCGTAATGCTGTCTGAATTAGCCAATCGGCAAGAAAAGGATTTTTCGGTAAAACAGGACCATGTGAATAAGTAGCGATCGCATTTTGATAAAATGCTCCTTCTGTACCATCTTCACCATTATTTCCTAATCCTTGCACCACACGCCCCAGCGCTTCTACTTGTCCAAGCTGAGTACGCCCCCCATGATTTTCAAAGCCAATTACATAAGCTGGAGAATCTGTCAGTGCTTTCAGTTCTTCCGCCAGACGCTTTGCTGTCACTTCAATCACAAGATTACCAATACAGCGACGCGCATTTAAGCCGGGATGGACTGAGACAAAATCAAATAAACCCAGTCCCTCAATTCTTTGTCCCTCTCCAGGTTCATAATAGTGACCTAATAGTTGCGGTGCGCCACAAGTAAACACGCCAGGAGTACCACTATCAATTTTCTTACGCAGCGCCTCTGCCTTCCCACCCCGTAAGTCGCGCATCACAATTTCTTGTTGCCGATCTTGTGCGCCACCACCCACTAATAAATCTACTGAGTGGATGTCAGTAATTGGAGAGTTTTGATCGAGTGGCACCACTTTTACTTTATAACCCCGCCACTCACAGCGCCTTTGGATACAAATAACATTACCGCGATCGCCGTAGGTACTCATCAGCGTCGGATACAGCCAGCCAATTGTTAATTCAAGTTGTTCAGGATTCATATTCAAAGAATCTTACACCCAGTCAGCACTTCTCGTAGTTTAGTGCGTGTAGTGTAACGTGGGTATGTTACCGAGTAATCGTGTTATGGGAGGCTACACTAAAAGCAGGTCTAGAAACTGGTTGTGTAGTTATACTATCTATCGAGCAGCTGACGCAGGAAGTATTATCCTTGCCAAGTGCAGCGAGGGCATTGTTGGCAGAAAAACTCGTAGAAAGCCTGGAATTTGAAACTGATCCAGCAATCTAGGCAGCCTGGACTAGCAAGGCAAAAAGACGGCGAGATGCAATCCGAAGCGGTACTATTCAACCGATTTCAGGGGAAGAAGCTTTGGCTCAAGTAAGACGGCTTCTTGAGCGACTTAAAGAATCTTACGCTTAGTCAGCACTTCTCGTAGTGTAGGACGTTTAACGTGGATATTTTTTCTGACTGTCTAATCGGTATGGTGATCGCATTTTTCTAGGTGCAATGAGTAACGCTTGAGTCGAATTACATCACGTACTTGCTCTAGTAACTTTTTTGGGCATTGTTCTCTAAAGCAATATCTAGAAAAATAAGGAATATCCAGAAAAATTCTTGATATTATTCCAATAAGTGTGGATATACGAGAATTTTCTATATAATCATGAATTGGAGTTCTTGACGGCTGATCTCACCGACGTGAAGACAAAAGCATCTTTCGTTTTTCGTTGTCGAAAGGAACTCAAAAACTACTCTAGCTTTTGAGGCAAGTGTCGTGAATGAAGAGTACGAATCTGAACGCATTGCCGAGGGTAGGTACAGGACAAGGCGTGTCTCTCATTTACCTACACTTCTATTCTTGGGGACTCTTATCGTACTCACAGCAAGTTTTTTCTCGAACTTGACTCGCCCTCATAGTTGGGATGGGAAAGCGTTAGATTTAGTGGCTCAAGGCAAGTACCAGGATGCATTGCAGATAGCTAATCAAAAACTTGCGTCTCACCCTAAGTCGCAAGATGATGTCAGCAGTGCTTATCTCATACAAAATGATGCTTACACTGGAATGGGTAAGACTGAGAAAGCAATTCAGGACCTTGAGAAAGGATTAGATATTTTCAGGGAAAAACACTGTTTCCCTCCCAAAAAAATAAGAGCCCATGAAGTAGATCCACTGTGCACTGCTGATGCAAGAGAGCTTCATAGACAAATGGAGTCGTTAAACCTAAAACGTTGAGAATGAACCAGAAAGAGTTACATGGCTACGTTCTTGATCATCGAGATGATCAATAATATTTTTAATGCGTATGTAGAGAAACTCCATGCGGAAGGAACCTAGATTCAAATGCCACCTTTGGAGTCATTGCAGGATTTGGAAAATTATCCTGAATTCACTGAGCGTTTTCGCGATGGTTCTAAGCCGTAATCCAAGACAGTAGTAAGGTTTAGTAAAAATGACTGCTAAAATGAGCAGCAGGAGTGATTAGGATGCCTATTGCTGCTCAACTAGCAAGCTTATACCGTGTCGGCTATCAATTGACGTATTTCATGTTTCAGCCTATACATCTTATCTGTGTTGATAACCGAACTCTCAATTTGTATATTTTAGCTGGACAAAACGAAGAGCTTGAGTTTCAAATTACACTAGATGGGGAAGTATTCTGATGAACCAAGTTAACTATGATGCAATGTCTGATGCAGAATTGAAGCAGTATTTTCTCCAGCATCGTGAGGATACTGCTCTTCAGGCATACCTAAATAGGCTTAATAAGCGTCCACGTATGATCATTGCAACTCCCAGCGATCCTGATTTTGATACCAAGATTCAAGCAGCAATTCGTCAACAGCTACAAGCAAAACAGAGTGATCCAACAAGTTAAAACGTGATTATAACAGCTGAAATCAAGCGATCGCTTCAGCATGAATACCTCTGATTAACCAGAACCCGAACCCACAATCTACCCCTCTTTTACCAAAGGAAAACGGAACTGATGTAGCAAGGCGGATAACGATACAGAAACTGCCGCATTCAATCTATCAAAATAGTGAATTTGATTAACGAATTATCACAACAGAACGTCTGTCTAGAGAACGATATGGTCAGTGAACCAAATGCAGTAAAAATAGAAGGCTAAATCTGATACAGATTGTATTCTATGAAACTCAATTATTTTACAAATCGGTTTTCGACTGTAGGACGAAGAATTGTTACAACTCTACTTTGTCTATCAGCGATCGCCTTTGTCTGGCAAGGCACATTTTTCTCCAACACAGCAGCATTGGCTAATCCAGCGACATTAATTGCCGCAGATGTCGGCGATCAGGTTAAAGGAGCAGCCGACGAAGTTCGCGGACGCTCTAAGGATCTGATTCAAGATACCAAAAATAAAGTTGAGAAAACTGCTAACAAAAATGCCGCGAAGGTTGATGAAGCCGACGACGAGGGTAGTGGCGTTGAGCGTAAAGCAAAGCGCGATAAGGATCGGATCGAGCAACGAGCCGAGGAAGATGCTAATCGGACTGAAAAAGCAGTAGACAACTCCATGAATGCTGTTAAAGGTGTAGTCGATAACATTAAGGATGCTTTCAGTAAATAGAAAGTAGATAATAACTTAAAAGGTCAATGTACATTGGCTCTAGATGTACATTGATTTTTTGCTATTGTGCTTGAGTAAGCAGAAATTAGAAGTGGAAACGCAACAAGAGCATTAAGTGAAGATAGAAGCAGACAAATAAACTTATTCCCAAAGCCTGCGGCCTGGTGAGCCATTCAGGCGCTGGTGAGTGTCAGCTAACAGAGATGGAATATCGAGATTTTCGGGACATCGAGGCAAACAATCGCCACAGCTAGTGCAATTGTTTCCTTTAACACCAGGAAACCAGTGACCAGCATTTTCAAACATTCCATAGCGGTAACTACTATAGTCGGTCATGTCGTAGGCAACGGCAAGATTGCGGAGACGTAAAACTTCGGGAATATTGATGTTTTCTGGACAAGGTAGACAGGCAAAACACTGACTACAGCAATCGCTTCCTAAAACAGCTGTTTGATGAGTTTCTAAGCGCTGCAAAACTTCAACTTCTTCTAGTGTCAAAGGATGATCGCTAGCAATACTCACAGGTTCTGTTAGTTCTTCTGGATTTGCTGGTCCCACACTGAGAGTACCGATCCGAGGATCGCTGAGTAAAAAACGATAGTTTAACTGAAGTGGTGAGAAGGGATAACACAGGTCTTTGAGTGTCTGTGGCGGCGTGTAAAGCCTTCCTCCCTTATCGGCGGGTGAGATGATAAATACACCTATGTCCTTTTGATGGGCAAGCTCAATTGCTGCTGCATTGCGTTGGAAAAAATAGTAATAATGCAGATTGACAAATTCAAACAAATCTGTATTGAGCGCTGCTAAAATTAACTCTAGCGACCCATGAGTAGAGAAACCAATGTGTCGCACCCGACCATCGGCAATTGCTTCTTGTACCGCCTGCATACAACCGTTAGAACTTTGAATTAAGTCCAGATGTTCCCAGGTATTAAGACCATGAATTGCTAGACAATCAAGGTAATCTAACCCTAAGCGCTCTAGCGATTCATCAATATATCGGCGCATAATATCTGCATCAGCCACAGGTGAAATTTTAGTGGTGATGTAAAGTTGCGCTCGTGACATTGGCAATCCATCTGCTATAGCTGCACCGAGATACTGCTCACTTTTGCCATAACCTCTAGCAGTTTCAAGGTGATTAATGCCTAGCGATACTGCGTGTTCGATAGTCTGCTGGGCATTTTCAAAAGAATCCAAGTAGCGCATAGTTCCCAAGGAAAATACGCTCAAATTTAAATTCGTTTTCCCAAATCGTCGGTAGTGCATTTTCTCAGTGAGTAGTGAGTAGTGAGTAGTGAGTAGTTACAAGTTGTCACTTACCACTCGCCACTCGCCACTTCTTTTTTAAGCTTCCCCAGTGGTAAACCCTCCTCCTTGGATAAAATCTTCCGGTCGCAGATTAGAGAGAAATTCTCGAAAAGCTCGTTGTTCTGCTTCGTCAGCATCTCTGTCAACGGGAATAGAAGCATCGGCAAGTACTTCTTCCATCACCCAAATAGGTGTATTGGTGCGGAGAGCGATCGCGATCGCATCACTAGGTCGGGCATCAATTTCTTTCTTGACTTCACCCTGACGGACATCCAACATCGCATAAAACGTACCGTCTTGAATCGAATGAATGACGATGCGCTCTACTGCCATGTCCCAGACTTCTAGAATATTAGCAATCAGATCATGGGTTAGTGGTCGAGGAGGCTTGTGGCTTTCTAAGGCTCCAATAATTGCTTTTGCCTGGTCTTGATTTATATAAATCGGCAGCGCCCGTCGATCTGTACCGTCTTTCAAAAGTACGATTGGGCTGCGGTTTACGGCATCTATCGCAATGCCAGCGACTTTCATTTCAATCATTGGCGTAGCCTCTACAATCCTTTCGGCAAGTGATATTCATGGAGAAGAAATACACTGGTAATAGGAGGGGATCAAAGATATACATACTTCTATTTTTATAAAATTAAGCACTGAACTCCAAACTGCCAGCAAGATTTGGTTAAGTCAAACCAACAGATGATGTTCTTATCCCAAGTATGCCCTGTTATTGAGCCAGATTTATCTTTTTGGGCAAGATGAGAACCGCGCTGATAAAGGTCAAGCGGACATAGCCCGCAGTTCACTACTCACTACTCACTCCTCACTCCTCGTCGTATACCTAAATACAATGTCAACATAGTGGTAGGGAACGCATTTAAATGAAATGTTTTACGAGCCGCTGCATCACAAATATAGACCTCAGACCTTTGCTGATTTGGTAGGGCAAGACGCGATCGCCACTACGCTCACCAACGCTATCCAAACATCAAAAATTGCCCCCGCTTATTTGTTCACTGGGCCTAGAGGTACTGGCAAAACTTCGAGCGCCCGCATTATGGCAAAGTCGCTTAATTGTCTTAAGAGTAATGTTCCTACTCCCACACCTTGTGGCGTATGTGATGTTTGCCAGTCAATCACCAAAGGTTCCGCCCTAGATGTAATCGAAATTGATGCCGCTAGTAACACTGGTGTCGAAAATGTCAGAGATATTATCGAAAGGTCGCAGTTTGCTCCCGTACAGTGTCGCTACAAAGTTTATGTAGTCGATGAATGCCATATGTTATCGACGGCAGCCTTCAATGCCTTACTAAAAACGTTAGAAGAGCCGCCAGAGCGCGTCATATTTATTCTAGCTACGACAGATCCACAGCGAGTATTACCAACAATTATTTCTCGTTGCCAACGCTTTGATTTTCGGCGCATTCCAATAGATGCGATGGTGACTCATTTAAGTGCGATCGCATCCAAGGAAAACATCAATATCAATTCAGAAGCTCTCCAACTGGTAGCCCAAAATGCTCAAGGAGGATTGCGAGATGCTGAAAGTCTCCTTGACCAGCTAAGTTTATTGTCAGGACAAGTAACGATAGAGCGAGTGTGGGATTTAGTTGGTACTTGTTCAGAACTAGACTTGATGCAGTTGTTACGTGCGATCGCTGCAAATAAACCCGAAACAGTTCTCGATTGCGCCCGCGCAGTCATGGATCGAGGTCGAGAACCAATAAACATTCTCCAAAATCTTGCTGGTTTCTACAGAGACTTACTGATTGCCAAAACCGCACCCAGCCGCAGTGATTTAGTTGCTGTCACAGCAGCCACTTGGCAAGCATTATGTGAGGAAGCCGACAAATTAGACATTGCCAACATTTTAGCTGGACAACAGCACCTTGCTAAAAGCGAAATTCAACTTAAAAACACTACCCAACCGCGCCTGTGGCTAGAAGTGACACTCCTGGGATTATTACCAGCAGCGCCTAAACAGACTATTAACCCTCAATTATCAACACTGGCTAGCCAAGCTGGGACACAGAGTGTAAAACCTGCCCCTAGCCAACCATTACAGCACCTAGAAGGCGGTCGAAATCATCCATTAGCCCAACTTCAACCAACTCCAGTTAATGATGCTGTTGCCCATAATAGCGCTTCAACTCAGGCAACCCCGGACAAGGCAACATCACAACCGCCCTCATCACCCCATAAGCCTTTAGAACCGAGTGAGGATGCCTCTATTGCTGCACAACAAGCGATTGAACCACTACCTTCAGGTGTTGATTCTGCTTCCCAATCATCAAGGGAACAGATATGGCAACAGGTACTTGCTAATTTGCAACCGATCTCTACCCGCGAATTGCTGCGGCAAATGTGCCATCTAATTGAGTTTGATGGTACTTTTGCCCGAATTGGGGTTAAATCTCAAGCGTGGTACAAGAAAACTCAGACGCACTTGCCTAACATCACATCGGCTTTTGGGGCAACATTTATGGGTGAAGTGCAAGTCAGCCTGGAATTAGCAACACCTACACAAACTAAAACTACTTCGGTTAATCAAGTACAACCACCTGGTACGGGTACTCCTGCGACTTCTGCTCAAAACACTCAACCGCAGCCAGGTTATTTCTCTCCAAGTTCATCAACTCAGACACAGGCAATAAAAGAGGTTCAGCCTGAAATTACAACCCAGAAGTCAACCGCAGCCAATGTTTTAGAGCCGCCGATGGAGGTGGCGACTTACACACCTCCAAACCTTACTGAGTGGCAAGATGATGAAGTGCTGATCGCCGCCCAACGACTTGCTGATTTTTTTAATGGTCAACTTGTCGAACGTAACTTCGATTCAGCCTTACCGTTGTCTGCAACAACAAATAGCCCACTACCAGCACTTACCACTCCTACACCTGAATTATCCAATTTTGAGCCTGAAGACGAAGATATCGAGTTTTAAGAAAGTAAATAGCTACAGATTTTTATCTGCTCCCCTGCACCCCTGCTCCTCTATTTACCTCCTTGATGCACAGTTTTCACCCATTTCAGCTGCTTTGGTCGAACAGCGACTCGGGCGCTGGTAGCGACCATCACTACCAACCAGTGGAGCATATAAATAGTGCCGCGTAGCGTTTGGAGCAGTGCCAAGAATGTAGAATTGCTCTCATCTCCCCTAATCCGCTTCAGACCACTAAACATTGCCCAAACTGACATAGTAAGCGTTAAACCTGTAACTGGAGCTAATACCGGAGAGCGATTACGGGCGATCGCCATTAATAAGTCCGGTACACTGGCAATTGGGAGAATGTGCTGAATAATCAAAAACATGATTAAATCGAAAGTCTTACCCGTTCCCATGCGGTTGCGGGCAATGAGCCGCCAGTAATCTAGATAGCGCTGAGATTGACCTTCAGCCCAACGGTTGCGTTGATGCCATAAAGCGATCGCACTCGTCACGCCTTCTTCTTCTACTGCGGGAAAGCTGACAAACTCAATATCCCACTGCTCTAAATGCAAGCGTAAGGCGAGATCCAAGTCATCCGTAATTGTTTCTTCATTCCAGCCGCCGCAATCTTCTAAAGCCTGACGGCGCACAAATTGGCCATTACCGCGCAAATCTCCAAAGCCACCTACAGCAATTCGTTGTTGCTGAAAATAGGTATCAAGAGCCATTTCTGCCATCTGTCCGCGTGTCCAGAAATTTTCCTTGGCATTGGCGATCGCTTTTCGTACCTGAACGGCTCCTACTTCCGGCTGTGCAAACAAGGGTAGCACCCGCCGCAGCAAATCTGGCGTTACCTGAGCATCAGCATCAAAGACAGCTAAAATTTCACCCCGTACTAGGGGCAATACTTGATTTAGCGCCCCTGATTTACCTCCACCAGTAGCCTCTCGCCGCAGCACTTTCAACTGGTCGTATTCCTGCGCTAGCTTCGACAATAATACTGGCGTTTGGTCGGTACTATTATCGTCTATGATCCAGACTTCATACCGCTCCTTTGGGTAGTCCTGGCTACAGATATTTTTGACTAAGTTGCCGATCACCGCTTCCTCATTTTTCGCCGCTACTAGCAACGAGACATAAGGACAAGCGGCAAGATCATCAACCGCCATCAATTCTGGTTCGCTACGCGATCGCGCGCAGACGACGCGCAGGGCATGAATCCCCAACATTGTAGTGAGTCCTAGTACAAACCAAGACCCCCAGGAAACTAAATGGAGGGCTAAAGTACCACTCCATACGATTGTCAAAACAACAGCCGCTTTGCGTCTCCGACCTTGATAACAGGATGGTAGAGTCGGATCTAACGTCTCTACCACTGACTGCTGGGTACTATCGTCTGACTCCTCTAAATCGGATAAATCAGACAATAGTGAGCCAATTGCATCAAGCTCGTTGTAAGAATCGCTTTCGGGCCAGGAATTCGCTGGCATAGGTTACTTGATTCAACCACCAATATTTGTCTACACCCATAAAGAAACTGGGAATTAGATAACACCACACTGTGCAGCCTTCGCACACCGACAACTTACCCTGAGATTTGCGATATTTTTCCACCTCTTCCGACTGGCGGTAGAGGTCGTACAATTGCCCATTAATGGGTACACCAGATTGGGCAAAGTGATAACAGGGTAAAAGCAGTTGGTCGTCCGGCGAAATTGCAATCACAGCGTCCACCGCCTTACAGCGAGGATTTTTAGTGTCATTGCCCCCAGCTTCAATAAAAGCCAATGCTGCTTTATTGTACCCGACAGTCTTATATTTCTTCGCACTGGCTTGAATAGCCGCCATCATTTCTGCTGTGGGATTTTTCTTAGAGTTGTAGTTGTCATGGGCAGTAAAGGCAGGATTGAGCCAAACCCGAACATCCAATTTTTGCGATAGTTCTCCTACTTCGTCAATGCGATCGTAGTTTTGGGCAGTAACAGTGTGGTTGAGTACGGGATACTCGCCCAAAGACTTCGCAAGCGCTACCGATTCTACCAATGTGTCAAAAATCTTCACTCCTCGTGAAGCATCGTGAGTTTCGGCATCACCGCCATCAAGGGAGAAATTCAAGAAGTCGATTAACCCTTGAACTTCTTTTGCTTTTTTGGGATAAAGAATCGTGTTCGTCGTCATGCTAGTGATAAAACCCTGCCGTTTCGCCTCGGCATAAATTTCACCAACATCAGCGCGCAATAGTGGTTCGCCACCTGTAAAGTCTACATATTTGACACCCAAGCGGCGTAAATCAGTCAAATTATGCTTGATTGTCTCAAAATTTGCTTCATTCGGCGGTTCTAATGCCCAAATGTTACAAAAATGACAGCGAGCATTACATCGATAGGTTAGGTAGTAATTTGCAACCAGTGGAGCCATAGTGTTTGCTCACAGAAATTTCTTATGTCATCTTCAGCCTACCTAACTTAACAGTCAACAATTATTTGCAAATGTGTATCTATTCCCTTTAGGTTGAAACGAGCCGCGTCGTTTCAACGCAGAAATGAGTAAACAATCGGCGGAAAGATTCTTCCAAGTCCAAAATCAAGTTGGCACCTCAACACCAATAAAGCCAGAGGAATCAGCAAAGTTTGCCGCCGCGATTGCCGCATGATATGGATGTAATTGAGCAGTTTTTGGGAATACTATGGGCAGCACCCAAGATACCTACTATATACTCCCAAAAAACCTATGAGAAATATGTCAATTGAACAACTACAGCCTGCTACCCAGCATGATGTAAGAGTGTATATGCCTTACTTCCAAGGCAATAAGCGCAATCTGCTACCCCTAGCTATCAGCCTCTATAAAAAAGGCTCTTTGGAAGGACAGCGCAAAATTGAACAAAGCGATAGTATTCCGTTTGTCGCTACTTGGAATGTATCATCCTTACCCGCAGACCTTACTCGTTGCCGAATACAGTTTGATGGTAATGCGGAACTAAGTTATGAAATGATGCTGGCAAGTTCTGAGTTTGTTGATTTTTTAATTGATGTGATCCTAAATTTTCAACGTGCGCGTACCACTGATTTTTCCAAACAGTTTTACCGGCGATTGCTACGTCTAGATGAATGAGGAATTAGGGGTTGGGGTTAGGGGCTAGGGGCTAGGGACTAAAAATAGAAATTGATATCTCCCCGGCTCCTCTGCTCCCCTGCTCCCCATCTCTCAATTAGCGAGTTCGACTTAAAATATAAAATAATGGAGAAGCCGACTAGGGTTCAACTTTGTTGAAATTAGGAGTGAGTGAGTGCCAAAATCTGCTAAATATTTGCTGATTGGTTCAACAGAGACTTATAGTGGCAAATCAACAACGGTAATTGGTTTGTCCGATCAGCTTAAACAAAAAGGACTGGATATTTCCTACGGGAAACCACTGGGTAAGTGTTTGGGCGAAAACAAAACAGAGGTTTTGGAGGCAGATGTTCAGTTTGTGGCACAAAGCCTAAAATTGTCGCAGCATCGGCTCCTCCCAACTGTTTTAGCTCTAGATGAAGCAAGTATTCAAAAACGCTTACGTGGTGAAGACAAAATTGATTACCAACAGCAAATAAACCAATATCTTCAAATACCGGGGGGCGATTTGGTGTTGTTGGAAGGGCCTGGGACAATGGATGAGGGCAATTTATTTAACTTATCTTTGCTCCAGATGGCTGAAACAATTGATGCCAAAGTGCTTTTAGTCGCCCGCTACAAATCAATTTTCTCGGTTGAAGCATTGTTATCTGCAAAGCAGCGTCTAGGCGATCGCTTAATTGGTGTTTTACTCAACGATATTCCGGCGAAACACCTGCAAAGCGTTGATTCTGAAGTGCGCCCATTTTTAGAGCGCCAAGGTATTCCTGTTTTGGGTACGCTACCTAAAAGTGATCTGTTGCAGAGTGTCAGCGTTGCCGAACTGGTACACCAGCTAAACGCAGAAGTTCTCTGTCGTCCCGATCGCCTAGATTTGCTCGTAGAAAGTCTGGCAATTGGCGCAATGAATGTAAACGCTGCCCTCAAGTATTTCCGCAAACGGCGTAATATGGCAGTAGTGACAGGAGGCGATCGCGTCGAAATTCAACTCGCAGCTCTTGAAAGTTCCACCCACTGCCTGATCTTGACTGGACAACTACCACCGCCTCCGTTTATCCTAAGCCGCGCTGAAGAACTAGAAATTCCGATATTGTCAGTTGATCTCGATACGCTCTCAACTGTAGAAATTGTTGATCGCACTTTTGGTCAAGTTCGCCTACATGAACCGATTAAAGTACACTACATTCGTCAGTTGATGGCAAAACACTTTGATATTAACCGCTTATTATCCCAACTGGGCTTAACTCCAGCAGTCGCATTGTCATAACTGTTTGTTGCTGCAATAGACGCGCTGTCTGCTAAAATGACTGGGTTGTTTAATCTGATTCCGTCTTTGAGTCAGTCAATAGACCTAGCCAACTACGATACATTAGCGCAAGAACTAGCGACAATCCAGCAAACAGGTTCTAAACGAATTGCCTTGCTGGGTTCGCGTCATGTTCCCCTGACTCATCAACATTTGATTGAGATGATGAGTTATGCCCTAGTTTTATCTGGCAATCATCTACTCACTTCTGGTGCTACGGGAACTAATTCAGCTGCCATTCGGGGGGCAATGCGGGCTGATCCCAACTTGTTAACGGTGATTCTCCCCCAAAGCTTGGAACGTCAACCACAAGAGTCGCGCCAGCAATTAGAACAGGTAATGCATTTAGTGGAAAACTCTACTAACGATCAGATGTCCCTCGCAGAAGCGAGTTCGCTGTGTAATCAGGAGATTGTCTCCCGTTGTCAACAGTTGATTTGCTTTGCGTTTCATGACAGTCACACCCTGCTCCAAACTTGTCAGCAGGCAGAAGATCAAAGGAAAGTCGTGACGTTGTTCTATTTTGATTAGATAAAAATGAACTCATCACAACTAACGCCTGCTGTGTTCCTGTACTGCATCGCCGCCGCCGCTGTGCTAATCTATCTTCCCTTCGTACTTGTAGCTTATGCTCGGATGCGCGTAGGACTAGATCTAGCCGCTCCCCGCGCTATGTTTGATAAATTGCCGCCTTATGCTCAAAGAGCTAATTGGGCGCATCAAAACTCGTTGGAAGCGTTCATGATTTTTGCGGCGGCGGCGCTGATGGCTTATGTAACGGGGTTAAATTCTTTGCCTGCTGTGGGATCTGCGATCGCATTTGTGATCGCTCGGTCGCTCTATTGTGTGTTTTATATTGCTAATGTGCCAATAGCGCGATCGCTAATGTTTGCTATTGGTTCTCTTTGCTCTGGCACTCTCTACATCCTTAGCATCTTACAAGCTAACGGCTCTACAAGCTTACCCTAAGCTCAAAACTTCAAATCTTAACTTGGTTAGTCAGGATAAATATTCTCACCCCAACCCCTAACCCCTAACTTCTTGTCTATGGCTTCTAATTATTCTTTCGACATTGTTAGTGACTTTGATCAACAAGAATTAGTTAATGCAATTGATCAAACTGTTCGAGAAATCAAAAGCCGCTACGACCTTAAAGATACTCAGACAACAGTAGAATTGGGTGATTCAATTATTACGATTAACACTGACAGCGAGTTTACTTTAAGCGCTATTCATGACATTTTGCAGACAAAAGCTGCCAAGCGTAACTTGTCGCTGAAAATCTTTGATTTCGGTAAAGTTGAATCAGCCAGTGGAAACCGCGTTCGTCAAGAAATTAAGCTTAAAAAAGGCATTAGTCAAGAAATTGGCAAGCAAATCACTAAGCTAATTCGCGATGAATTTAAAAAGGTGCAAGGCTCGATTCAAGGAGACGCTGTGCGTGTTTCTAGTAAAGACAAAGATGATCTCCAAACCGTTATCCAGCGCCTGAAACAAGAAGATTTCCCCGTCGCCCTGCAATTTACCAATTACCGTTAAAATTAAGTGATTTCACGCAGTGGGGTTTGCCTAGCTGATACTTTGGCGATGCTAGGTTAATTTATTTAATTCATATATCTGAATGTATGTTCATATGTTATAATTAAACAAAGATTAGTAGGAATAAAATAATGGCAACTGTAACTCAAATGAAATGCGCTTGTGAACCTTGCTTATGCGTTGTTTCAATCGGGAATGCAATTCAGAAGAATGGTAAGGCTTACTGCTCTCAAGAGTGCGCTGAAGGTCATCCAGAAGGTGGTAAAGGCTGCGGTCATAGCGGCTGTGGATGCTAATATAATAAGCCCGGAGGTTTCCTTCGGGTTTTGTTTTTACTAGACACTACTCGCAAATATACCAAACCAAAGCGCAATGCTTTCATTTTTACGACGGAGGCGAAGGTCATAGTGTTACAGATAAGTGTAGTAATACAGTTAGGTAAATATAAAAACTCTAACCCTAACTCTACTTATGGAACTCTATACCCGTGTTGAAGCAGCAAAGTATTTGAAGTAAGTGCAGAGGCAGTTAGGTATTACATAAACAAAGAGTTGTTGCCAGCTTTCAAGAAGGGGAAGACTTGGTTAATCAAAGAACCCGAATTGAAAGTATTTAAGCAATCTGAATGGTTTAAAAATAGATCACCGGGGCGACTTAAGTATCCAGATGATATGCCAAGACTACATTATTTTGCTACAAAAGCTCGTGTGGATCGGATCAAAGCTCAAAAATTATCAGAAGACGAAGGTAAACACTAAATCTTTTTCTATTGCTTCGTTTTGCTTTTCCCGATTCTTTAACCGCTTTTGCAATCGTTCTACTTGGTTCCGTAGTGCATTTGCATTACCGGAATTAATGGGTCTAAAGCCCTGCCTTTCTACGGCGGCTTTTATTCTATCATCCTACTCTTATGATAAGTGTGCTATCATAAGAGTAGGGATAAATAATCATGCTAGTTTTTGAGTTCAAGGCATACGGTAAAGTTCATCAGTTTAAAGCAATTGATCAAGCTATCCGAACAACTCAGTTTATTCGGAACAAAGCGATTCGATTGTGGATAGATGGATTTGCTAAGTCTTGGATTGAACTCGCGCAGCATTGTGCGCTGCTCGCTAAAGAATTTTCGTTTGCGAATAACTTAAATTCAATGGCTAGGCAAGCTGCGGCTGAACGTGCATGGGCTTCTATATCTCGCTTCTACGATAACTGCAAAAAAAAGATAGTTGGAAAAAAAGGTTATCCAAGTTTTCAGAAAAATTGTCGTAGTGTTGAATACAAAACAAGCGGATGGAAACTATCGCCAAATCGCAAATCAATAGTCTTCACTGATAAAAATAACATTGGCAAGCTGAAGCTAAAAGGAACACGCGACTTACACTTTTATCAACTAGATCAAATCAAACGGGTGAGATTGATAAAACGTGCAGATAGTTATTATGTGCAGTTTTGTATTTCAGTTGACAGATCTTTGACCATAGAACCAACGCATCAAACAATTGGGTTAGATGTCGGCATTCAAAGTTTCTATACTGACAGTTTGGGCTTAAAAATAGATAATCCAAGATTTTATCGAATAGGAGAAAGAAAATTAAAACGTTCCCAAAGATTAGTTTCTCGCAAGATAAAAGGATCTAACAACAGAAGTAAGTCTAGAATTCGATTAGGTAGGGTTCATCTCAAAATAAGTAGACAGCGTAAAGACCATGCTGTGAAGTTAGCACGGTGCGTAATCACATCTAACGATGTAGTCGTCTATGAAGATTTGAGAATCAAGAACTTAGTTAAAAACCACTGTTTGGCAAAGTCAATTAACGATGCTGGATGGTATCAGTTTAGAGTTTGGTTAGAGTATTTTGGCAAAGTATTCAAGCGGATAACTATTGCTGTTAATCCGGCATTAACATCTCAGGAATGTTCTAGCTGTAGCGCTATAGTAAAGAAATCGCTATCTACCCGTACTCATGTTTGTCAATGTGGGTGTGTTTTAGATCGAGATGAAAATGCCGCACTGAACATATTAAATAAAGGACTGGCTACTGTAGGGCATACAGGAAGCTTCATGCTAGACATGAGCAACGCTTTAGGAGAATTGACCTCTACTTAAGCTGGAGCAATCCTGCATGAGCAAGTTGGCTCGTAGATTAAAGAATCCTCAGCATGACGGCTGAGGAGTGTCAATATTTGTAACAACTACTCAAGTGGTCAAATTTAGGTAATACCTAAATTGTTAAATTGGCTGAAAAGTTAGCGATTAATTATACTATGCTCTTGTAAATAAGTATGTTATAGACTTGCTTGAACTATAGTCAATGATAATAGTAATCTGTGAACTAGCGATCGCAACTACTTCTGTTAGATTAGTTACCCAGTGTTTTTGCACTTCCATCTGCTCGTAAAGCAGCTTTTTTTATCTTAAATCATCACTACGGAAGGAAATCGCTCTAATATTTTTATTGTGGTAGAAATAGGTGAACCAGTGGCAAATCGCTAGTTTCGCGATCTCACCTTGAAAACATAAACGATTTAATCAGTAACGTTGGTACATAAGAAGCGATAGCCAGCATCTATTTGTTTTAATCTTCTTATTTGTCCATATTTGGCATCCCATTCGCCACTATTTAAATCCTCTTTGAGTAGTTTCAATCCTGCTTCAAATACACTAGAATCAGCCAAAGCAAAAACTGACATACTCGCTCTAACTTCTGGATTCAAATATAATTCTGGTTGTCTCCAGCCTGCTGCAAGAAACATATCTGATAAATCATGTGGCAACATTAAAGTGGAGACTTCAACCGTCCTTTGAGTAGTTTTTTGAATTAACGTTGCAATATCAGATAAAGGTGGAAAAACGCGCTCGGCATCTGACCAAATGAAGGGAAAATAATCATTAAGCCAGAATTTTTCGCCCAACCTGGGATCAAATGTGAGAATAGCGAGCGCTCCGGTTTTAGTAACGCGGTTCATCTCTTGGAATGCCTTGTCAAGATTGGAAAAATGATGTGTGGCTAAAATACTGATAGCAGCATCTACAGATGAAGTTGGCAAAGGGATATTTTCAGCAAATCCGGTAAAATATTGAACTCGTGAATGTTTTATTGATTGTTTTTGCATTACCGACGAAGGTTCTACCGCATAAAGTAAAAATCCTTGATCCGCGATCGCTCTACTGTAGCCTCCTGTACCAGCACCAATATCGGCGATAATGCTTTCGGGTTTTAGCTGGAGTAAATTTAGCAGTGAATCTACTATTCGAGAATCAGGAAGCCGAAACTTTGAGTAGGATTGACCAATTGAATCATAAACAGGCATGATCTAGCATTTAGGTTGTGTTTTGAATTAGACTAGATAATAATAAAAATTATGGGCGATCGCCTTATTTCAAATCAGAAGCTTGCAAAATTTCTCTAATGCGTGTCCGAAATAAACGTACTGCGGCTCTTTGACCAATTATTTTACTTTGCTCTATATAAATCAGGAATGTTTGCGATCGGTAAGAAAGGAAAAGCAAGACTTTGATCGCACAAATTGTATTTTTTATCTGTTAATTGATAAACATAAAGTTGCTGGTTTTCGTATCTCCAAAATTCAGAAACACCTAGAGAAGAATATATCTCAAATTTATTTAAGGAGCGACTTGTGTAATCTATTTCTACAACTAAATCTGGCGGTGGATCATTTGCCAAATCAATTTTTTTCCCTCTAACCAGTGATTCATTTTGAATATAAAAACAAGTATCCGGCTCAACAGCACGCCTCAAGTCTTCCCTTTCTAGAGTTAAAGAACCAAGATGTCTGACCTCAATGCGTAGCTCATCAGCTATCGCCTCAACAAAGCCTGCAATTAGAACTTTAGGTTCTTCGTGTTGTTCGTAGGGAGCCATGATTTCTAACATTCCTTGGTCATAGGCAAGTCTACAGGCGCGGTTGTCTCCTATATCCGCCAACAATGCTTTAAACGTTTGCCAACTTACGCCTGCTAAAAGAACTCTGGCTTCTGCGGGGGTTTCTTGTCCTTGGAGAGTAGATACTGTTAATGTCTGCACGTCCATTGTTTTATTACTCCCAAAAGCGATAAATTTTGCACAATAGATTAAGTTAATAATCCACAGTCTAGCCCAATCTGTTTAGCAACTATTTTTACCTGATCCTATGAATAATCCCTTCCTCACTCGCCTCCATAGTCCAGAACGTCCCGTCATCGTTTTTGATGGCGCAATGGGAACGTCACTTCAGACACAAAACTTGACCGCAGCAGATTTCGGTGGCCCGCAGTATGAAGGCTGTAACGAGTATCTGGTACATACCAAGCCAGAAGCAGTGGAAAAGGTGCATCGGGAATTTTTGGCGGTTGGTGCAGATGTAATTGAGACAGATACCTTTGGCGGTGCGTCGTTTGTGCTAGCAGAGTATGATTTAGCAGACCAAGCTTACAGTTTAAATAAAAAAGCCGCCGAGATAGCAAAGCGCGTTACAGCAGAGTTTTCTACCCCAGAAAAACCGCGATTTGTGGCTGGTTCAATGGGGCCAGGTACTAAGTTGCCAACTTTAGGAAATATTGACTTTGACACGATGACAGCCTCCTTCAGAGAGCAAGCAGAAGGACTGTTTGACGGTGGCGTAGATTTATTCATCGTCGAGACTTGCCAAGATGTACTGCAAATCAAATCAGCGTTGAATGCAATTCAAGATGTATTCCGTAGTAAGGGTGAGCGACGCGGATTGATGGTGTCGGTGACAATGGAAATTCAAGGCACAATGCTTGTAGGCACAGATATTAGTGCAGTGCTGGCGATTTTGGAGCCTTATCCGATAGACGTTCTGGGGCTTAATTGTGCCACTGGTCCAGATAAAATGGCGGAGCATATTCGCTATTTGTCGCAGCATTCCCCGTTTGTAGTTTCTTGCATCCCTAATGCTGGACTACCTGAAAATATTGGTGGTCATGCTCACTATAAGCTGACACCGATGGAACTACGGATGGCATTGATGCGATTTATAGAAGATTTGGGTGTGCAAGTAATCGGTGGTTGTTGTGGCACACGACCGCAGCATATTCAACAATTAGCAGAAATCGCTCAAACTCTCAAGCCAAAACAGCGCCAAGCACAGTATGAACCAGCAGCAGCATCAATTTATAGCGCTCAACCTTATGAGCAAGACAACTCATTTTTGATTGTTGGGGAACGGCTAAATGCTAGCGGTTCTAAAAAGTGCCGCGATTTGCTCAATGCTGAAGATTGGGATGGATTGGTGTCTTTGGCTAAGTCGCAAGTGCGAGAAGGCGCGCACGTCTTAGATGTAAACGTCGATTATGTGGGACGTGACGGTGTGCGTGATATGCACGAATTGGTGTCGCGTCTCGTTACTAATGTTACTTTGCCGTTGATGCTGGACTCGACAGAATGGGAAAAGATGGAGGCGGGGTTAAAGGTAGCTGGCGGTAAGTGCTTGCTCAATTCCACTAACTACGAAGATGGAGAACCTCGGTTTTTTCAAGTGTTGGACTTGGCTAAAAAGTATGGTGCTGGGGTTGTAGTTGGGACAATTGATGAAGATGGAATGGCGCGAACTGCCCAGAAAAAGTTTGAAATTGCCCACCGTGCATATCATCGAGCTATAAAATATGGTATTCCACCTCATGAAATCTTTTTTGACACTTTAGCTTTACCTATCTCTACGGGAATTGAAGAAGATAGAGCTAATGCTAGAGCAACAATTGAATCTATCCGTCGCATTCGCTCAGAATTACCTCATTGTCATGTTATTTTAGGCGTTTCTAATGTTTCTTTCGGCTTAAATCCAGCAGCGCGAGTAGTGCTAAATTCTGTCTTTCTGCACTATGCAATGGAGGCTGGAATGGATGCGGCAATTGTTAGTCCTAATAAGATTTTGCCGTTGTCAAGAATTGAGGAAGAGCATCAGGAAGTATGTAGACAATTGATATTTGATGAGCGTAAGTTTGAGGGTGATGTCTGCGTTTATGATCCTTTGACTCAATTAACTACACTGTTTGAAGGAGCGACAACAAAACGCGATCGCTCTGCTGATGAAAGTTTACCAGTAGAAGAACGCCTCAAGCGTCATATTATTGACGGTGAAAGAATTGGCTTAGAGGAACAACTACAAAAAGCTTTAGAGAAATATCCGCCGCTAGAAATTGTCAATACTTTCTTACTTGATGGCATGAAAGTTGTTGGCGAGTTGTTTGGTTCAGGACAAATGCAATTGCCTTTTGTGTTGCAATCTGCTGAAACAATGAAAGCAGCAGTGGCTCATTTAGAGCCATTTATGGAAAAGAAAGACGCGGGTAATAATGCTAAAGGAACTCTTGTAATTGCCACTGTTAAAGGCGATGTTCATGATATTGGTAAAAACCTTGTCGATATTATTTTGTCTAACAATGGCTACAAGGTAATTAATCTAGGAATTAAGCAGCCTGTTGATAACATTATTGAGGCTTATGAACAACATAAAGCTGATTGTATTGCCATGAGTGGACTGCTGGTGAAATCCACTGCATTTATGAAAGAAAACTTGGAGACATTCAACCAGCGCGGGATTAATGTCCCAGTAATTTTAGGTGGTGCGGCTCTTACTCCCAAGTTTGTGTATGACGATTGCCAAAATACATACAAAGGCAAGGTAATTTACGGCAAAGATGCCTTTTCTGACTTGCATTTTATGGATAAATTGATGCCTGCTAAGGCTGAAAATAAATGGGATGATTTTTCAGGGTTTTTAGATGGATTAGCCGAAAGTTTTAACGGTGAAAAAGCCCCTGAAAGTGAAGTAAAAAATGTTGAAATACCCTCAGAAACAGTCGAAGAGAAAGTAATAGATACTGAGCGTTCCGAAGCTGTGGCGGTGGATATTAAGCGTCCTACGCCGCCTTTCTGGGGAACTAAATTGTTGCAAAGCGCTGATATTCCCATAGAAGAATTATTTGAGTATCTAGATTTGCAGGCTTTGATTGCTGGACAGTGGCAATTTCGTAAACCAAGAGAGCAATCGAAAGAAGAATATGAGGAGTTTTTGAATCAAAAAGTTTATCCGATTTTAGAGCATTGGAAGCAAAAGATTGTTACCGAAAATCTGTTGCAGCCACAAGCAGTTTATGGCTATTTTCCTTGTCAATCTGAGGGAAATTCACTGTATATTTATGCTCCAGAGGAAATAACAAAAAAGCTGGCTACGTTTGAATTTCCTAGACAGCGATCGCTTCGGCGTTTGTGTATTGCTGATTTCTACGCACCTGTGGAATCAGGCGTTATAGATGTGTTTCCGATGCAGGCTGTAACTGTGGGAGAAGTGGCGACTGAGTACGCGCAAAAGCTATTTGCAGCACACCAGTACAGCGATTATCTCTACTTTCATGGAATGGCAGTACAAATAGCGGAAGCAATAGCAGAATGGTTACACGCTCGAATTCGTCGGGAGTTAGGATTTGGAAATCAAGAACCAAATAATATTCGCGATATTTTGGCGCAGCGCTATCCTGGTTCTCGATATAGTTTTGGTTATCCAGCTTGTCCCAATATTCAGGATCAGTACAAGTTATTGGAGTTGTTGGAAAGCGATCGCATAAATCTACATATGGATGAAAGCGAACAACTGTATCCTGAACAATCAACTACGGCAATTATCGCTTATCACCCAGCAGCAAAATACTTCAGTGCTTAGAAATAAAGTAAGGTGGGCAATACCTACTTACGACAAACGTATCTAAATTCACCGTATTTTCTCAACATGATGATAGAGATACAGTGCGATTCTCCTGTAGGCAGTAGCTACCAGCGCATCGCATTTGTATCTTTTAAGCTGAATAAGTCATGAAGACACCAAAGCAAAATCTCAAAATTCTCGATTACACTCAAGAAAATGCCTCAAAAACATTAGTACCGAATCTCCCTACCCTGTCGAGTTTTGGTTGTTGGAGCAATAGGGTGCAACGCGAAAAAGTGGGATCAGGCAGAGTAGCGTGAAAAGCACAAAAAAAAGTAGGATGCCATAGCTTGATATTTGGGTAAAACCCAAGCTGCTAGGAGTTCCTACTATGAATTGCAATA
>JAHHHE010000047.1 GCA_019359535.1 Gloeocapsa sp. UFS-A4-WI-NPMV-4B04 | reverse complement strand
TCGACGACAGCGGGCACGAATACGACGACAACACCAAGTAGGTGGTTCTGGGGCTTGTACCGATTCTCCCATTCCAAGAAATCCAGCCTCTAAAGAAAGGCTATGCTCATAGCAAATGACCCACTAGATAAGACTCATTGAGACAGGAAATTTCTAATCGTGAGGTTAGAAGCCCGCTATCCAAGCTGTACTCAGCAGGGAAGGGAGAATATCACTATTTGATTTACTAGCTTTTTCTAATTAAAAGAAAAGCGTTGCACACCAAAAATGACAATGTGTTTTTCCTTGGTCTTGCTCAACTATAGTTAGCCAGTGATGAGTTTAGCCTCGGCTCAAACACAACATCAGCTAATTGTGCAACGCGCTAGATGGAAGTAAACATAAATGTCTTACGTCTTTGATAATAACCCTGAAGTTTCATAAATAAAAATCAATAGTTTTAATTGTTGTAATAGATTATTATCTATGACTCATTTCTTCAGGAGAATCGTTCTTGAAGCAAGCAACTTTTCATCAGTTGAAGGTCTTTGAAGCAGTCGCTCGTCATAGTAGCTTTACAAGAGCTGCCGAGGAACTGTTTTTAACTCAGCCTACTGTCTCTATGCAGGTTAAGCAATTAGCCAAGGTAGTAGGACTGCCATTGTTTGAGCAGGTTGGGAAACACCTTTATCTGACGGCAGCAGGTCAGGAACTGTTGGCAACCTGCCGAGAGATATTTGAGAAATTATCTCAGTTTGAAATAGCGATCGCCGACCTAAAAGGTTTGAAGCAGGGATGTCTAAGGCTTGCCGCAATCACAACGACCAAATATGTTATTCCTCGCCTGTTAGGACCATTTTGCCAGCGTTATCCAGGAATTGATGTTTCACTAACGATTACGAATCACGAGCGGCTATTGGCAAGCCTCGCAGAAAACCGAGACGACCTTTATATTCTGAGCCAACCGCCAGAAGACATTGATATCAGCACTCACTTGTTTCTAGAAAACCCCTTGGTGGTGTTAGCGTCACGCGATCATCCGCTAGCTACTGAGAAGAATATTTCTCTCAAACGACTTGTAGAAGAGCCATTTATTATGCGGGAACCAGGATCGGGAACACGCAAAGCCGTACAAAAACTGTTTGATGAACACGGGGTATGTGCCAAAGTGAAGCTAGACCTTGGCAGTAATGAAGCAATTAAGCAGGCGATCGCAGGCGGCTTAGGTATCTCTGTATTGTCCCGCCACACCTTGACAGTGGAAGGTACAACTAGCCAACTGGTGATTCTAGATGTCGAATGCTTCCCAATTCAGCGTTATTGGTATGTAGTCTATCCAACGGGTAAACAGCTATCGGTCATTGCTGGTACTTTTTTCGAGTATTTGCTAAATGAAGGTAAGGAACTTGCGATCGCAGACTATTTGAGAAAGCATATTTTGACAAAGCCTTGAAGGGGCAGTGATAAGTGAGTAGTGAGTAGAAAATATAGTGATAAGTGAGTAGTAAGTAGAAAATATTAATTCCACTACTCACTCTCCACTGTCCACTACTCACTCTTGAAAGCTTTAAAACCGTTCTACAGTTTCAAACTGCTTTGCACTTTGCGCCCTTGCTGCTTCTCCACAAGTACGGGGTGTAGGAAAGATTTTGCCTGGATTGGCTAAACCTTTGGGGTTAAAAGCGGCGCGTACCCATTGCATTGCTTCTAAGTCTGACGGGCTAAACATATTCGGCATATAGCAACGCTTATCAGCACCGATACCGTGTTCGCCAGAAAGACTGCCGCCGACTTTGACACAAAGCTTGAGAATTTCTCCGCCTAATTCTTCCACCTTTTCGAGTGCGCCAGGAATTGAATTGTCATAAAGAACCAAGGGATGTAGATTGCCATCTCCGGCGTGGAACACATTGGCAATCCGATAACCGTATTTCTCACCGAGATACTTGATTTCTTGCAGCACATAAGGTAACTGAGTGCGCGGAATTACGCCGTCTTGGACATAATAATCGGGGCTGAGATGACCAGCTGCGGCAAATGCCGCTTTCCGCCCTTTCCAGAGTTTCAGACGTTGTACAGGATCGCTTGCTGTGGTAATGTTCCTTGCACCATTTTGTTTACAAATAGCGGCAATACGCTGTTTATTTGCGGCAACTTCCACTTCTAAACCGTCTATTTCTACCAGCAAAATAGCTTCTGCATCACGGGGATAACAACCCGTTGCGACAACATCTTCTACGGCATTAATGCTGAGGTTGTCCATCATTTCCATCCCAGCAGGGATAATTCCCCCACTGATAATGTCGGATACAGCTGCCCCAGCCGCTTCAACGCTGGTAAAGTCTGCTAGGAGGACGCAAATTGATTGCGCTGTTTTGAGAATTTTGAGGGTAACTTCGGTAGCGATACCCAGCGTTCCCTCAGAACCAACAAATACCCCCGTAAGATCGTACCCAGGCATTTCTGGGATTTGTCCGCCGACATCTACAATTGAGCCATCAGGAAGTACAAGTTTTAATCCCAAAACGTGATTAGTGGTGACACCATATTTTAGGCAATGCACACCGCCGGAGTTTTCTGCGACATTACCACCAATCGAGCAAATAATCTGGCTAGAGGGATCGGGGGCGTAATAGAAACCAGCACCACTTACCGTTTGAGTCACCCAGTTGTTAATTACTCCAGGCTGCACGACAACTTGCTGATTTTCCAAATCTACACTGAGGATTTGCCGCATCAAAGCAGTGACAATTAAAACGCAATCTTCGGTTGGTAATGCACCACCAGATAAACCAGTACCAGCGCCGCGTGCAATGAAGGGGATAGAATTGCGATCGCATATCTTCACTATTTCGGCTACTTGTTCTGTGGTTCTCGGTAGCACTACTACATCTGGGCGTTGGCGATAGCTTGTTAAACCGTCACACTCATAAGTAATTAATTCTTCGCGGCGTTTAACTACGCCATTTTTACCTACCACTGCTTCAAATTGTTTAATAATTGGTTTCCAGTTGCGTTGTTTTTTTTCTTGGGTAAGCATGGTTTATGACAGTTAAAGGTGGATATTTAAACTTAAATAAATTGAGATAATTTACAGGCTATTTAAAGTTGAAATAACTTCCTCAGATAGGTTTAAAGCTGTTAAGGTAATCCCGAATAATCCAGGGAAGGTATCAACATAATCTGCTTGTCTGCGATAGATTCTCAACCGCACTAAGTTTTCCCCTAGTGTTCTACGCACCGGATCAATACTAAGCTCAAACTGCTGGCTAACATATCCGTGAGCATCTCCTGTTTTCGGAATTGAAATTCCTTCTTTAGCCCGCAGATAATTTCGTGTATTAATGAAGGCTGCATAATACGAGCGACTGATAGCAGCACGCAATTTAGCTTCTTGATTAGCAGGGACAGTTGCCTGTGCTAGTTCGTTAGCTAGATTAAGATATTCTGACCAATCAAAACTCATCTGGGTATTCTAGAAGGGTACAAACATTCTTTCGCACCTCGTAAGGAGTATGTACCCACCAATTTAGATCCATTTGATTAAGTTGGTTTACCGCATCATTCGGATCAAGGTTGATCCGAATAGATAGTATCAACAGCACCAAGTCAATGATTTCTACATCTGGGACAACTTCCAGAAATAGCTGAGAATCGGGAAAGTATTGGCGAATCTTCTCTGGTGCTTCTAGCAGCACTGGAATTAAAAATGGATGCTTATCCAGAAACTCTAAAACTTCGATTTGCTCTCTAAAAGTGTACAACTGCTCAAGCAATTCAATGTCAGTTTGAGAAATACTGATTGCTGTGTTTGTCATGGCGTAGGAAATCTCCTGATGACGTAACAACTATTGTTGCAAGAAATACAGTCATTAGGAGCGATCGCCTTTTCAACACTTTATCTGGCATAACCAGAGTCTCAACTAGGCAAAGGAAATATTGTCTTACCATTCATCGCAGAATCAACAAGCTGATCCTGCTCATGATCTGCTTGAATGCTGCATCGTTCAGCACTATAAACCACGACTCCTCCAGTCTCAATTTTATATACCCAAGCGTGAATATTGAGTTGACCTCTGTGAATTTTAGAGTGAATAGCTGGGTAAGTCCGCAAATTTTCAATCTGAGTTAGGACATTTTCTTCAATCGCAACATTTAATAGTTCCTCGCCCTCGTATCCCTGATAGTTTTCTTTTATAACCTGGCGGGTGGCTTCGGCATACTTTAACCAGTCGTAAACTAAGGGCATTTCTTCAGCCAGTTTACCTAATTGCAACAGCCCTTTGATAGCTCCACAGTGGGAGTGACCACAGACAATAATCTCTTTAATACCTAATTCTTGAACAGCATACTCAATCGCTGCGCCTTCCGCGCCAGTAGTCTTACCATATGGTGGAATAATATTGCCAATATTACGAATAATAAATAGTTCACCCGGCTGAGTTTGAGTAATTAGATTTGGATCGATCCGTGAATCACAACAAGTAATAAAGAGTATTCTAGGGTGTTGGCCAAGAGACAACTGCTCGAACATTTCTCGGTGTGAGTTGAAGTAGTCAGTTTGAAATTGGTGTACACCCTTAATCAACTTCCGCATTGCCCAAATTCCTGTAGCAACAAAACACTCTTACTTTACTGATTGCGAAATTAATTTACAGAGTCTTTGGCAACAGTTCTGGTAATACTGACAAACTGCTGTAGTCGTTCCCATACTTGATTGATTAAATCGGGAGCATCGGCATCATACCATTCAATTTGAGGAGAGGCTCGAAACCATGTGCGCTGTCGTTTGGCAAATTGACGAGTATGCAAAACGGTTAAATCTTGCGCTGCGGCTAAGGAAATTTCTCCGGCTAAATATTGTTTGATTTCTGCATATCCCAGCGTATTTAACAACGGCAAATCAGAACCGTACTTCTGACACAGAAATTCTACTTCAGCTACCAAGCCACTTTCTAACATCTGCTGTGTACGCTGTTCAATTCGGCGGTTGAGGATAGTTGAGTCAACACAATCTAAGCCAATTTGCAAAATCGGATAATTGGGTGGATTTTCGCCTTGTTGTGCTGATATTGGATTACCAGTGATGTAGAAAACTTCTAATGCTCGTAAAGTTCGTACCGCATCGTTGGGGTGAATTTTTTGCGCCGCAGTGGGGTCAACTTGTTGCAGCATGGCGTATAGTTGAGTTTGTCCAAGAGAGTGTAGTTGCAATCGCAATTCTTGGTGTGGTGCAACGGAAGGAATTTTTAACCCCCGCACGATTGAACTGATGTATAATCCTGTACCGCCAACTAGCAACAGGGGAAAACAAGGGGAAGCGTTGATCAAAGCTTGTGCTTGTTGCTGATAATCAGCCACTGTCAATGTTTCAGTGGGAGTGCAGATATCAATTAGGTGGTGGGTAACTTGCTGTTGTTCAGCTTTAGTTGGTTTAGCTGTACCAATGTCAAAGTGACGGTACACCTGACGCGAATCAGCACTGATAATTGAAGAATTTAGCCGCATAGCCAATGCGATCGCTAACCTTGATTTGCCTGTAGCAGTGGCCCCACAAATTGTAATTAGACTTGGATTATTTTTGACTGGGTACATCCCTTAGATAAATAGCTTGTATAATAGCCCTACGGTCGTCTTGAAGCCTTTTGTGCTACAATTTACGAGTCTTTTGTTATTTTTTAAGCCTTAGCTCGGCTTATACCTTTTATTATTAGCGGAGAATTCCTTGCATGACTAGCAGTTACAGCGCCGATCAGATTCAAGTTCTGGAAGGTCTGGAACCGGTGCGTAAACGACCGGGGATGTATATCGGCTCCACTGGCCCGCGAGGACTCCATCATCTAGTTTACGAGGTAGTGGACAACGCTGTTGATGAAGCTTTAGCCGGATACTGTACTCATGTAGAAGTAGACTTAAACGCAGATGGTTCGGTAACAGTAACTGATGATGGTCGAGGTATTCCTACTGATACCCATCCCCAGACTGGAAAATCTGCACTAGAAACAGTAATGACAGTCCTGCACGCTGGCGGGAAGTTTGGCGGCGGCGGCTACAAAGTTTCTGGCGGACTGCATGGTGTCGGAATTTCTGTAGTTAATGCTTTGTCCTCGTTGGTTGAAGTTACTGTATGGCGAGATAAGCGAGTTTATCTTCAGCGCTTTGAGCGTGGAATCGCCGTTACTGAACTGACATCAAAGCCAGATAAAGAACAGCGTACCGGAACCTCTGTCACCTTTAAGCCGGATTCGGAAATCTTCACCGAAAGTACAGAGTTTGATTATGTAACTTTAGCAGGTCGTCTGCGCGAATTAGCGTATCTTAATGCTGGTGTCAGAATTACATTTACCGATCACCGCCTAGAATTACTCAAAAGTAGTGAACCAAAAGTAGAAACCTACGAGTATAAAGGCGGCATTAAAGAATACATTTCTTATCTCAACCGCGACAAACAACCTCTGCATGAAGAAATTATTTTTGTTCAAGGAGAACGTAATCAAGTTCAAGTTGAAGTTTCCTTGCAGTGGTGTACTGATGCTTATACAGATAACTTGCTAGGCTTTGCGAATAATATCCGCACAGTTGATGGCGGGACACACTTGGAAGGTTTAAAAGCGGTTTTGACGCGCACATTGAATGCGATCGCCCGCAAGCGCAACAAACTCAAAGAAAATGAACCTAATCTAAGTGGTGAGCACGTTCGAGAAGGCTTAACAGCAATAATTTCTGTTAAAGTACCAGATCCAGAATTTGAAGGTCAAACCAAGACCAAGCTAGGTAATACCGAAGTAAGAGGAATTGTTGATTCCTTAGTTGGCGAAGTTCTCACCGAGTACCTAGATTTTCGTCCTGGTGTAGCCGATGCCATTTTAGACAAAGCTATTCAAGCGTTTAAAGCCGCAGAAGCCGCGCGTCATGCGCGTGAACTCGTGCGGCGGAAGTCAGTGCTAGAATCTTCGCCTTTACCTGGAAAATTGGCTGATTGTAGTTCCAGGGATGCTAGCGAGTCAGAAATCTTCATCGTCGAAGGTGATTCCGCCGGAGGTTCGGCCAAACAAGGACGCGATCGCGGTTTCCAAGCAATTCTCCCTTTACGCGGTAAAATCCTTAACATCGAGAAAACCGATGATGCCAAAATCTACAAAAATACCGAAATTCAGGCGCTAATCACTGCACTGGGATTGGGTGTTAAAGGTGAAGAGTTTGATGCAACACAGTTGCGTTATCACCGCATTTGTTTAATGACTGACGCTGATGTAGATGGCGCTCACATTCGCACTTTGTTGTTAACGTTCTTTTATCGCTATCAACGAGCGCTAATTGAGCAGGGTTACATCTATATTGCTTGTCCGCCGTTGTATAAAGTCGAGCGTGGACGCAATCATTACTACTGTTACAGCGAACGTGAACTCACGAACTTGGTGCGAAATGAGTTCCCCGCAAATGCCAACTACACGATTCAGCGCTTCAAAGGTTTGGGTGAAATGATGCCACAGCAACTGTGGGAAACTACGATGAATCCAGAATCACGCACACTCAAACAAGTTGAAATTCAAGATGCAGCTGAAGCAGATCGGATTTTTACAATTTTGATGGGCGATCGTGTTGCACCCCGGCGTGAATTTATCGAAACCTACGGTTCTCGTCTCAACCTCGCAGATTTAGATATCTAACTGTCTGTTTGCGTAATTGATCACAAGTTGAATACCAAGTAAATCTCAGTCAAAACACGGTTAGCATTCAGATATCTAGCCGTGTTTTCCTTTTGCATAGCGTCGTTTAAGTATTGAAGGCGATCGCTCCACATGATTACTATAGCGATCGAGCTATGTCAATAACCACTGCTTGCAAACAATCCTCTTCAGCATTCATCCGTGCTGAAATCATTACCCTGATTGGAGTTCCATCTTGTTTACGAAACTGCGTTTCTAAATTATTTACCTCTCCCTTAGTTTGTAGTTCCGTCAGCATCAGATGTTGAGCATCTAGAGCAATAGATAAGTCTGCGATCGTCTGGTTGATTACATCTGCTGCATAACTGTAACCTAGCATCTGAATCAGACGCTGGTTAGCCTCTACGAGCAATCCATCTGCAATGTGGGCGCGGAAGATACCAACCGGGGAATTCTCAAACAAATTGCGAAATTTTGCTTCGCTTTGGATCAGCTTTTCTTCTGCTTTTTGGCGATAGCAAATCTCCTGTTGCAGACGTGCATTTTGTTCACCCAGTCGTTTTTGCAGCCGCCGAATTGTCAAATTATTCTCTACCCTCGCAAAAACCTCTTCTTCACTAAACGGTTTGGTAATATAATCTACCCCACCAACAGCAAAAGCTTTGACTTTATCTAGTACCTCATCCAAAGCGCTGATAAAAATCACTGGAACATCGCGTGTTTGAACAGAAGCTTTTAAGTGTTGACAAACCTCATACCCATTCATATCTGGCATCATGATGTCAAGCAAAATTAAGTCAGGTGGAGCCGCTTGCGCTGTCTTCAAGGCTGTTTGCCCGTTAATCACTTTGCGAACTTCATACCCTAGTTGAGCGAGCATAGCAGACAAAAGCCGCAGGTTGTCTGGTTTGTCGTCCACAACGAGAATATTTGCTTTTTGGCGCTCAATATGGTTATTCATTTTGACTTTTGTTGCGTCAAATCAATGATCTTATCAATCCGAAAACTATTAACCAAATCAGCCAGGGCGTTTGCCAGAGAAGCATTTGATTCAGGAATTTGCTTCAACAAGCTGGAAATTTGTTTTTCATCAGTACACAGTGCCGCCTGGTGTAGCTGTGCTACCCACCCAGCAGACATCACATTCAAGCTTTCAGCCTTTAGTACATAGCTTTCAGTTTCCTCTAGCTGACTACTTGCTGATGGCTGGCTATCTTCATAGAGGTAACGTACCCCCAAATGTTTCGCCATTTTTTCGAGGATGACTTGCTCCCGAAAAGGCTTGCCGACAAAATCATCACACCCAGTAGATAATACTATGGCTTGTTCCTCGTCAAAGGCACTGGCGGTAAGGGCGATAATGACGGTAGCTTGTCCCTTTAAATGAGCTTTAATTTGTCTAGTAGCTTCATATCCATCCATTACAGGCATCCGCATATCCATCCAAATTAAGTGTGGTTCCCAGGTGTGCCAAAGAGCTATTCCTTCTTGCCCATTTTCCGCTTCACGGACATTAAACCCAAGCGAGGTTAAAAGTTTTACCAGAAGTTGCCGATTTTCCGGCTTATCTTCAACTACTAAGATACGATATGAAGGTTGTTCGGGCGCAAGAGCGATCGCGCGTCGCTGTATCTGTTTCGTTTCACCATGCGGCATTTCTACCAAACTAGCTTGGATACCAAATGAAAAAAGTGTTCCTTGACTGGGGGTACTGCTAACGGCAATTTCCCCTCCCATCAGGTGGACAAATTGTTGGCTAATTGATAAACCTAAACCAGTTCCTTGATGAGATTTTTGCCCTGCTTCTGTTTGAACAAAGGGTTTAAATAATTTTCCCATATCGGCTGGTGCAATCCCAGAACCTGTGTCTTCAACTTCAAAAGTGAGTAGTGAAGGTTCATATTTTCGCTTCTTGTCCGCTTTTACACGCAGTATTACTCTTCCTGTGTCGGTAAATTTGATTGCGTTACCTAAAAGATTAATTAAGACTTGACGTAATTTACTTTCATCTGTGTAAATGTATTGCGGAACTTGAGGACTACGCTCAAAGATAAACTGCAAGCTTTTTGATTTAGCTTTCAGTCGAAACATTTCTTCTAGGGAGTCAAGCAAGCTATAAAGGTCAAAGCTATTTTCAGTTAGGATTATCCGCCCCGCCTCAATTTTGGACATTGATAATACATCATTGATCAAGGTTAGTAAGTGTTCCCCACTGCGACTAATAATTGCTAAATTTTCGTGTTGGGAAGAACTGATGAAGCGATCGCGGGTCATTAGTTGAGCAAAGCCGAGGATAGTATTAAGAGGTGTCCTCAGTTCGTGGCTCATATTAGCTAAAAATGTGCTTTTGGCATGGTTAGCAGCAAGGGCTTCCTGAGCTTTTTGTTCTAATCTGTGGCTGTAATTTTCTAACTGTTCGCGCGAAATTTGTAACTGTTGTGTCAGCCAATACACTCCTATTGATAGCGCCCCTACCGATACCAGTCCTACTAATACAATCGTCCCTGCTAATTGACGCGCCGGAGCAAACGCTTCTGCTTGCTGCATTTCCACCAATAAAGCGAAGTCTTGCTGATTCAGCCAGCGATACACACCGATTACTGGCACATTGGCATAGTTTCGATACAGCCCAGAACCACTTACACCAGTCATTGCTGCATTAATGCCTTGGCTACTAATTCCCGTCAGAAATTCCTGGGTATTAATTTTATCTTCCTTGGAGATGAAAGTGTTTTGCGTGACCAAAGAGCCAACTAGATAAGTTTCGCCACTCTTACCCAAACCTGTACGTTCCCGAACAATCTGATCTATACGTTCTAAACTCAAGTCAGCTAAGATTAAGCCTTGGCGCACCCCATCTGGGCTTCGCAAAGGTGTTGCCAAAGTTACCGATGGCTTACCAGTAATTGGCGAAACGTAAAAAATTGGGGTAAAGGTTTCACCTGGCTGAACCCGCTCAAAATAGGTTACGTTGGCTAGGATTTCATAATTCCCTTCACGTTTTTTATTAGTAGAAAGGATAATTTGATTGCTGCGATCAAGAACGAAAAGTTCTCTTAAGGCTGGCTTAGTCTGAGTTACGCCAATTAAATAAGCTGAGATTAACTTGGAAGTAACAAAATACTCTGGATGAGATTTTTTGGTACTCAGGAGAAACTTGAGATTTTTTTGTACTGCTGGATACTGACTTACAAGTAGAAAATCTTGTTGCTGATCTTCAAACCAACGAGTAATTTCTTCTTCTTTGAGTGTTGCAGCAACGCTAAGTTGATTGAAAGCTGCTTGCTTCAAAGCTTCCCTAGCTCTAAAAAAGGCAACACCTCCTACTATGCCAATAGCTAATAGCGACAAGAGTAAGAAGAAACTAGCGACTTTAGTAGTTAGGTGCTGATTGCTAAACTGCATAAGTAATGGTTGCTTTGAGAGTAACTCACAAAAAGAGTGAGTAGTGAGTAGAAAGAGTGCAAAAAAACTTCACTTGTGGGTCATAAGTCTACTAAAAATTAGGAATTGTACCTCCATACGAAGTACAAAGTACAAAGCGTCCTTGCTTGAATCCCATGCCATATGGCATCGGTTCACTACCCACTCACCACTACTCACTTTGAATCCCATTGAGCAAAAATTTGCTTAATTCGGGCGATCGCTTCATCAGCTGCTTGTTCTGAAGAACTACGATCTACCAGTACCCTTTGAATAGCTTTACCCCAGACATTTTCCTTCAAAACCATACTATAGGCAGGATTTTGGAAAGTATAAAATAACCGCGTTTTACCTTGGATAAATGTCTTCGTTGCCATTGAAACGTGAGGATCGTTAGGATCTGTCCAAAACGGGTCTTTCCAAACTGGCTTAAGCACTGGTGAATGACGACCTCCAGCAGTTTTGAGATAATTACCAATAACTTCAGGTTGGATCAAGTACGCTAGAAAGTCCTTTGCGATTTCTTGGTTTTTGGAGTCGGCAAACAAAACGACTTGCTGAACCGTGATTAAGTAGAACATAGGTTGGCCACTAGGCTTATTCGGAAACTCCAATATTCCTAACTTTTTACGATAGGTATCAGGATCTTGACGTACCGCCGCCGGAATTGAAAGGGTTTCGTTGGTCGTCATCAACACTTTACGGTTGAGTAAGTTGCGATTGTTGTCTGGATTCAACCAATGCAGTGCATCTGGTGGTAAGTAGCCTTGTTGGTACAATTGGGCGTACCAGTCTAAAACTTTCACAATGCCTTGACGCACTTCCGGGTCATTGAGCTGGAGTTGACCTTTAGCGTCTAAAATTTGGACATCATAGGCTTCTAAAATGTGCTCAAAAGTTTGATATGTATCTCCTGCTGCAATTGATAGCGGCAAGCCTAAGCCATAAATATTGATTTGCTTTGCCCGCAACTCATTCTGCATTTGTTTCCAGAATTTCCAGAAACCATCCCAATCCTTGGGAATGTCACTTTCACTGCGACCTACTTTCTCTAGCAAATCCCGCCAGTAGTAGACGTGCATCGTTGCCTGATGAATGGGTAAAGCATAGTAACTTCGCTTTTGAGCAGATTCGTTATAAAAGCTAACAGTCTTTAGCACCATTTCAGGATAAAGGCTTTTGACTGGCAAAATCAGATCGGAAACATCTGCAAGTTTCCCGTACCAAGCTAGACGCGCAGTACGAGACTTCTCGCTTTTAGACATTGCGATCAGATCGGGAAGATCACCAGTCCGCAGCTCTCTTTCAACCTTCTGTGATAGCTCATCAGTGCTATAGAAAGAAAGCTTGACTTTGTTGCCACTTTGCTTTTGCCAGTTGCTGACAACCTGTTGCAGCGCTTCATCTTCTTCTAAGGTAAAGCCTTTATCCCACCAAATCTTTAAAACTTTAGTTTCAGTAGGAGATGTGTTGACTAAGGACGGAGGTATTGTAGAGGCTTGATTGCAGGCGATAATTATTAGGCTGAGGATCAGTGCTATGAGCGTGTATCGACGAGTTCGCTTTGGTACTATGAACGGATAATGGTGAAACCGTCGCTGATTTTTGCAGCATTTAGCAATTGTTTGAGCGGGTTTTGTTTTGGGTTTCATAAATTGTCTTCCCCTAGCCTCAGCGTCCCTAATACTGATATACCGATTACACTTGCAGCTTTACGGACAGGTTTTAAAATCCACTTCACTCACATCAGGATTTGTTCTGAGATAATCGCGCACCCAATCACAACCGTATACCAGTAGATTATCTAGATTCAAAACTCGCTGTAAATCCCACAAAATGATCGTCTTGTCCGCACTTCCTGAGACGATCGCCTGACTGTCGGGACTAAATTTAATTGAGTTCACGCCAGCACTATGCCCAGAGAGGGTTGCAAGTTCTGTACCATCCAACTGCCAAAGTTTGATTGTCTTGTCGTCACTCGCTGAAGCAATAATTTGACCATTGGGACTGAAGGCAACTTCGTTCACTCCAGCGCTATGTCCAGTCATGGTACGTAGTAAAGTGCCGTCCAACTTCCAGAGTTTAACGGTGTCATCATCAGCAGCAGCAGCAATGATTTGACTATCGGGGCTAAATGCAACTCCCCAAACCTCATCTGTATGACCCTTAAGAGTACGTAGCAATTTTCCGTCAAGCTGCCAGAGTTTGACAGTATTGTCTTCAGAAGCGGAAGCGAGGATCTGACCGTTGGGGCTAAATGCAACTGAGGTAACATTATCTGTATGCCCAGTAAAAGTATGTAGCAATTTGCCATCTCGCCGCCAGAGTTTGATTGTTTTGTCGAAACTTGCACTTGCAAGCATCTGACCATCGGGGCTAAATGCAACTTTCTTTACTCCAGCGCTATGCCCAGAAAGGTTAGCAAGCAATTTGCCATCCCGCCGCCAGAGTTGAACGGTTGAGTCTAAGTCCCTACTCGCTGATGCAATTGTGTTACCGTCAGGGCTAATTGCAACTCCCCAAATCTTATTTCTATGTCCGCCAAGGGTAGCAATTTCTGTGCCATCCGGCTGCCAGAATTTGACGGTTTTGTCTTCAGAAGCCGAAGCGACCATTTTACCGTCGGAACTGATGGCAATTTCCGCCACCTCGTCTTTATGACCAGAAAAGATTTTTAACAAGGTATTATCCAACTTCCAGAGTTTGACGGTTTTGTCGTCAGAAGCAGATGCGATCGCCTGACCATCAGGACTAAATGCGACACCGTAAACTACGTCACTATGACCGCCAAGAGTACGTAACAATGTGCCGTTGGACTTCCAGATTCTGACGGTTTTGTCAGCGCCTACTGAAGCGATTTGACCGTTGGGGCTGAAGGCAACTTCTTCAACGGGGGCAGTATGTCCGTAAAAGGTGGAAAGCAATGTACCATCTAGCTTCCAGAGTTTGACAGTTTTATCGTCAGCCGCCGATGCGATCGCGCTACCATCGGGACTAAATGCAATACCGCTAATGCCACCAGTATGTCCAGTAATAGTACGTAGCAGCTTTCCGTCCAGTTGCCAAAGTTTGATCGTTTTGTCGTCAGAAATTGAGGCGATGATCTGACCGTTGGGGCTGAGTGCAACTGAGCTAACATTAATATTGTGTCCGGTCATCGTATGTAGCAGTGTGCCATCTCGCTGCCAAATTTTCACGGTTTTGTCGTCAGAACCAGAAACAATAGTCTGACCGTCGGGACTGATGGCAATGCCGTTAACTTCATCACTATGCCCGTACAGAGTACGTAGCAGCTTTCCGTCCAGTTGCCAAAGTTTGATTGTATTGTCGTCACTCGCTGAAGCAATCATCTGACCGTCGCGGCTAAAAACAACTCCCCAAACTTCACTTGTATGACCTTTAAGAGTACGTAATAATGTGCCGTCTGGCTGCCAAAGTTTGACAGTGCCATCGTCAGAAGCTGAAGCAACAATCCCCTTAGCGCTAAATGCAACTCTGTTTACCCCAGAACTATGCCCTGACAAGCGATTGTATTCAGCTGCTCCATAAACTGCCAGCCGGAGAGCCGATTCAACGTGAGTTTGTGTGTCTGCGTTTGATCCACCTAAATTTTGCAGTCTTCGTGCCTTAATTGCTTTAGTTAGTGCATCCAGCCTTTGATTTGAGCTAAACAGAGCATGACTTGATGTAGCAATTGCATTAATCTCGCTTAATTGTGCTTTGCGGTACTGCAAGAAAGTTACTACACCCAAGCCTGAAACAACTATTAATGCCAAACTGACTACGCCCAGAAATAACCTTTGAATTTTGGTAGCTTTTTGCTCTTGTAGCAGTCGCGCTGCAACTTCCTTGATCCGTTCCGCCTCTAACCGCGTTTCTACTTCAAGGCGATCGCATTCTTGGCTCTTGGCTAGAAATTGATAATCCAAGTCGCTTAAGCTTTTGCCTTGTGACCAAGCTTGAGCTTCCAGCAAGGCTTGTCCGCGCAATAACCGTGAAGTATCACGCCGATCTGTTGCTACCCAAGTTTGTAATGCTTGGGAATAAGGGCGTAGTTTGCTAAATTGTTTTTCTACCCAAACCCAGTTAAAAACCTCTTGATAAATGCGGTTTTTCACCTGCAATTGCCCATGCTGCTTGATCGCCAAACCTGACAGCATTAGTTCGATTTGTTCGCGCGAGTCATCTGCCGCGATTTCAATTCCTTGTAATAGTTGCTGATGAAGTTTTAGCAGCGCACCAGCACGTTGCTCGTTTCTGAGCAAGCGATCGCGAATTGTCTTCAAATGCTCTGGTTCATCATTCGCTTCCCAGTTGTCGATCAGATGCGATCGCACCAGTTTTTCGAGAATGAATGGTGGAAATTGGTAATAAAAACTGATCAGATGATAATTAACGATTGGTAGATGAGCATCTAACTTGTAACGTTCCTGTGTTTCCAGGCTTCTAGGTTGCCCTCCATTACCGTTGCCACTGTGTCTTTCCTGCATTACGAGACAGCACAGTTTTTGAGTAAGAAATGGCTGACCGTTTGTCCAAGCCAAAATCTCTTTCAGTACAGCCATCGGATTATCTACCTTATCTTCTAATCCTGCTGCTAATGGCTGAATTTCTGATAGCTCAAACCCATGCAAATCAATAGATTTACCAATATTAAATGGAGTACGTTTACGGTCAGCAATTAAATCTGAAGGCGTTGCTACACCGAATAAAGCCCAAGTTAGGCGATTGTATTCTAGACTTTCTGCTCTTTGGTTGTAGCAATACCGAATCAGGGCAAAAAAATCTTCAGTCGGAAAATTAAGTCCTAAAACGCTATCAATTTCATCAATAAAAATGAAAATCTTTTCACTTTTTAGTTCAACTAACAAAATGTCTTCAATAAATTGACTTAATCTCTGGAGTGGAGATAAATCTTCTCGCTCCTGCCACCAAGTTTTTAAATCAACTTTGCCGAAAAGATTAAAACTTCTTAATAAGTCAACTACTATGCCTTTGTACCATTGAGCAGGGGTAATATTTTCGCTACCGATCCGCGTCATATCAATAGAGGCACAGCTAAAGCCCGCTTCTTCCAGCCGATACCGAGTCCGCAGGCGCAAGCTAGACTTGCCCATCTGCCGAGAGCTAAATACGTAACAAAATTCACCCCGCAGCAAGGCATGATAAAGTTCAAAGTCAGCTTGACGCTCCACATAGGTTGGAGCATCCATTTTGAGACTGCCGCCGACTTGATATTCGTACTTGTCCATAGCATTAGCTCAATTGTTCGCGGAAATACAGTTGATATAACTCACAACTTGGTATCGCTTGATTGCCCTCCAACTTAACTAAACCCATGCTTTCTAATTTATAAGCTGCGATCGCTTCTAGAGGTACAGCTTCGGGAGCGATTACTACCCGTTTCAGTGCTGCTGCTAATTGAGGCTGCTCTTGCAGATTTGCGAGGTGATGCCTGAGATGGTCACTATAGATACCAGCAACTGTAGGAGACGTTTGTAATAATTGCTCTAAAGACATCTCCTGACGTGCTAGATGATAGAGAGCGAGTCGCACTAGGTAGGGATGTCCTCCGATCATTGCAAGTAGAGAAGCTAATTGCAGTCCTTTCTCCTCCTTAACCCAATTCAGCCCATGACGCACAGCTAAATCTTGCACCTGCTCTAAACTAAATTCGGGCAATTTAATCGGTAGCCCAACATTAAAAGGAGATTGATTAATATCTAACGGAATATAAGCTTCTGTAGCATGAACCACTACCAGTCGTAGTTTTTGCCAAATCTCCAGTTCGGCAGCGTCTTCATACCAAGAGCGCAGTAGCGGTAGAAAGTCGCTAGAAATTTCAGGATACTCGAAAATCCGATTTACTTCATCTAATGCTAAGACAACAGGAGAGTCAATCTCTAGTAGCAAATATTCTTGGAAATATAATGTACAGCTAACTTTGCTACCGATATCTTCATCCCAATAATCATCTAGTTTCGGTTCTAGGTTAAGCTGCCGACTGACATTTGCACACAACCAGCGCAAGAATTTATCTAATGACGTGAAAATGGCGCTATCTGCTCGCTGCAAACTCAAAATTACGGTGCGTAAACCAATCTGTTTAGCATGAGTCAAAATTCTGTGCATCAAGGATGTTTTGCCCATCTGCCTAGCAGCTTTAATTCGCGTTAAACTCCCAGGTTTACTGACTTGTGCATAGGCGCGTTCTTCAATCGGAGGACGCTCGATGTAAAACAGGGAATTAAGCGGTACTGGGCCACTAGGAAATTCTAAGAAGTCTTCACTTAATACTAGGGATGTATCACCTAGACTTTTTGGCTGTTCATCTTCTCTGATTGATGATCGCCAATGCCTTTCTAGCGCTGCTTGAAAGTTGGTTTTACTAACTATCTCACCTAATGCTTGGCTGAGGAGCTTCCAGAGTTTAGGGCCGATATCACGGGTAAGGTAGCTGATGGAATATCCCGAGGCAGAGGCAATTTGCTCATAAGTCTTGCTTTGCCAAGCTCCAATTAAAATAGCAGTTTCCACATCATTTAGGTGTCTGCCGGATAAGGCAAACATCGCTGTATTGGCTACCTCCAGCGCTTGTTCAAAATCCATTTTGTGCCATCTCAAACGCTGTAGTTAGATTCTACCTGAGATTTCCAGAGGTAAGGTGTAAGTAATTGATTTCCTTAAGAAATCTTGTTTTGCAGTGTATTTATGTCATTCCGCCATGCTTCCTAACAACGAGACAGAGATTGATGTGAGTTAATCTGGGGTTTTTTCAAGTTGATTAAGAGTAGAGTCCAGAGATTTTCTGTAACGACAAATACAAAATATTCCATTAATTTAGAAATCGAAAGGTAATTAGAACTACCTAAACAAGTACACAATTTCAACTAAAAAAGCGCAATTCATCTTTTTGGTTCCAGCTTTGGAATAAGTGAGGAGGTATTACAAATGGCTAGCTTAATTTCAATTATTTTTAGACTGAAGCTACTGCAATCAGTACGTCAATACCTTGAATCTATAGAGATTCATAATCCCAAATTAGCCCGACTATTGTGCCAGATAATTCCTGATCGTTGTCCTTTTGAGCGGGAAATTAAACTGGGCGATGGCAGCGCTACGCGACTGCCCGTCTGTCGCCGAAGGCGCAGACATCGCACTATTTTCCGGATTCCACCATTGTGTAAACTCAACCCTTTTTATAACCAAGTAGTTAGCTTGCGCTTTAAGTGTCTGTGCTATCTAGCAACTGTATAGGGTAAGCCATGAAATTTTAGTTCAAATTTCAAAAAATAAATCATGAGCCAAACAATTTTAGAGCAGAATGCAATCGTAGCTAATACTAAAAAGCAATAAATTCAGCTGTTTTTACTCAGCAAAAATAAATCTTTTTCAAGCAACCTAATTGCTTTACAGCGATTAAATTAATACTAGATTTATTGTCAGTGTGTGCAGGAATAGTCAACGATTAATATCAAGCGATAGCTAATAAAAATAGAATCAAAAAATCTTCTTCAAAAGCCATGCAGACCTTACGAAAAAGTTTCAGCGCTCTGTTTATAACAAGCCTACTTTTTACAGGCTCAGTTGCTTCTTTAAAAGAAGTTCATGCCCAAACTCCCCTAGCGCCACCCGCTAGCTTAAGTATCACAAATATTCTGATCCAAGATGAGTTGTACTTTGGCAGAAATAGACCAGGAGGAGAAGTTTCTGAAGAACAATTCCAGAAGTTTTTGCAGACTGTAGTCACGCCCCGTTTTCCTGATGGACTAACAGTAGTAAATGCTAATGGACAGTTTCGTGTTAGTTCAGGACAAATCATTAGAGAAAAGACAAAATTGGTAATTTTGATTTATCCTAATAGCTACCAAAAAAATCGAGCAGTACAGGAGATTATTGACAAATACAAGGCTCAATTTCAACAAGGATCTGTGCTGCGAGTCACGAGTATACCTGCAAAAGTCGGCTTTTAGAAACTGGTGTTGTCATCATTACAGTATCACTAATTATTAAAAAATGAGAGGTATTAGAACAGTATGCAAAAATTATTTCTTACTACTACTCTATCTACTGCCTTAATTCCATTTCTGGCTGATTTTAGTTTTGCAAGTCCGCTATCTGTAGGTTCCCAATATCCAGAAGTTTTAGCAGCTGATTGGTCAGTTTGTTACATCCAACTTGCAGACGGTAAGACTTTAGATTTAGGTGTTTTGTATCAACCTAAAGATGCAAGCAATAATTACCAAGCTAGTTATTACCTACTAGAGCAGTGTAAAGCGCGATCGCAACATAAACGTTGGGCATCACTTTATGCCACTCAACCTAGCAATTTAACACCAATAAAATTAACAACTAGCTCGACACGCTGCTAAACCCTCAAAACTTCTAGGTAGCGGTCAGTAATCAAAGAATTCATTTAGCTAATAATTTTACCTAGCTACTCCAGGTATACCGAGTGTCAAAACTTTGCTCCAAGCGATACCAAAGGAATAGGTTGTAGGTAGTTATGTGCTGGACGAATAGCGTCGGCTGCAACAGCGAACCAATTGCATAAAAACTCACAAGCCGACGTATTACATATCAACCCACGAAAAACAAAAGGAAGCATAAAACTATGGCTATTATTTCAGGACAAGCAACCAACGGCAACGACAACATTCTTGCTAATGGAGCGAATGACATTATTAATTCCCTTGCAGGCAACGATACAGTCAACGGTGGCGGTGGCAATGACACCCTAATTGGTGGTGATGGCATTGATATCCTTGACGGTGGCGCTGGCAACGATGAAGTTGAGGGTAAAAGAGGCAACGACAGGATGATTGGTGGTACGGGTAATGACATCCTGGAATGGGACGATGGCGACGGCAGCGATCGCATTAGTGGCAATGCTGGCATTGATACGGTTGATGTTGATGGCTCTGTTGCTCAAGGCGACAGCTTTGTACTTAATCAACAAGGTACTCAGGCAATCTTTGATCGGGTTAACTTAGGGCCGTTTCGTCTCACCGTAGATACTGCGGAGCAGTTTTCTGTCTCTGGTGCAGGCGGCAATGACTCCTTTGATGTCAACGACTTGAGTAACACGAGTGTCAACTTGGTAAGCTTCTCTGCCGGTGCAGGTAATGACATACTTGATGGCAGCGATAGCAGTACCCGATTAATTGGCAATGGTGATGCAGGCAATGACTTCCTGACTGGGAGTAGTGCCAATGATACCCTTAATGGTGGCGATGGCAATGACTTTGTGCAAGGAGAAAAAGGCAACGATCGGATGATTGGTGGTACGGGTAATGACATCTTGGCTTGGGACGACGGCGATGGCAGCGATCGCATCAGTGGTAATGCTGGTTTTGATACAGTTGCAGTTGAAGGTTCCCTAGCTCAGGGAGACAGCTTTGTCCTTAACCAGTTAGGGACTCAGGCGATTTTCAATCGGGTTAATTTAGGACAATTTCAACTCACCGTCGATACTGCGGAGCAGTTTACAGTTGAAGGTGAAGGCGGTAATGACTTTTTTGATGTCAACGACCTTAGCAATACCAGCGTGGCATCGGTAAGCTTCTCTGGTGGTGCGGGCAATGACACTCTAAATGGCAGTGATACCAGTACCCAGCTAGTTGGCAATGGCGATGCTGGTAACGATCTGCTAATCGGTAGTAGTGTTGCTGATACCCTAATTGGTGGTGTGGGTGATGACTTCATTGCTGGAGCCAAAGGCAACGACAGGATGATTGGTGAAGAGGGAAATGACACCTTAGCTTGGCGTGACGGTGATGGTAGCGATCGCATGAGTGGCAATGCTGGTATTGATACTGTTGCAGTCCAAGGTTCTCTGGCTCAGGGAGACAGCTTTGTACTTAATCAGCAAGGTACTCAGGCAATCTTTGATCGGCTTAACCTGGGACAATTTCAACTCACTGTCGATACTGCGGAGCAGTTTTCTGTCTCCGGCGAAGGCGGCAATGACACTTTTGATGTCAATAACTTGAATAATACCAGTGTTAACTTAGTAAGCTTCTCTGGTGGTGCGGGTAATGACATTTTAACTGGAGGCGGTACGAGTACCCGATTGATTGTCAACGGCGATGCTGGCAACGATGTTTTCATCGGTGGCAGTGCTAATGACATCCTAATTGGCGGTGCTGGAAGTGACACACTTACAGGCGGTGCTGGTGCTGATGCCTTCAGGTTCAATGCCCCAAATGAAGGAGTTGATATAATTACCGACTTTGTAGCTGCTGATTCTATCCAAGTTTTAGCAACAGGGTTTGGAGGTGGACTCAGTGCTGGATCTGCGATCGGATTTGGTCAATTCCGCATAGGTGCAGCCGCCGCCGATGCATCAGATCGGTTCATCTACAACGACAACAATGGCAATTTGTTCTTTGATAGAGATGGACTTGGGGGAGCAGCACAAGTGCAAATAGCGACTCTTGTAGGTACTACTGCAATTACCAACGCCGATATTGTCGTGATCTGATAATTAACGTTCATAGTTGGGGCAATTCTATTTCAGGTTGCTCCAACCTCACCCAGTTGTTCGTCTCTGCACAAAAATACTTTACGCAAGTGATGGCACGAGCATTTCAACTCGTGCCAACTTTGAGCGATATAGCGATCGCCACCACGAGTTAGTATTCTTGCCTCTAGTGCTATTGCATCCTCTTCACTGCTGATATTGTGAGGAGATAGCTATTAACTTTTTTTTATTTACTGCTCCTTGCTGTTAGAAATCTTAATGAAAATTCTCAGCAAATTCTTCTACTGTAAGCATTTAGATGATTTTTTGATTGTTTTACAAATCAGTTCGCTCCTGAGTACACATTAAGGACAGTAAATTTAACATGAGCAGTAATTTAGCGACGAAATTACGTGAAGGGACTAAAAAAGCCCATAGTATGGCAGAAAACATGGGTTTTGTCAAGTGCTTTTTAAAAGGAGTAGTAGAGAAAAACTCTTATCGCAAGCTGGTGGGTAACTTCTATTTCGTGTATTCTGCGATGGAAGAAGAAATGGAGCGCCATAAGCATCATCCGATTCTCTCCAAAATTTACTTCCAACAGTTGAATCGCCAGCGCACTTTAGAGCAAGACTTAAACTTTTACTACGGTGCTAACTGGCGAGAGCAAGTCACGCTTTCTCCAGTAGGTGAAGCTTACGTACAACGTATTCGGGAAATATCTAATTCGTCTCCTGAATTGTTAATTGCTCACTCCTACACCCGCTACATTGGCGACTTGTCTGGTGGACAAATTCTGAAAAACATTGCTCAACGCGCAATGAACCTCTCTGAAGGGCAAGGTACGGCTTTCTACGAGTTTAAGGATATTCCTGATGAAAAGCAGTTTAAAGCTACTTATCGGCAAGCCTTAGATGAGTTACCACTTGATGAAGCTACAGGCGATCGCATTGTGGATGAAGCTAATGCCGCTTTTGGCATGAATATGAAGCTATTTCAGGAACTGGAAGGCAATTTAATTAAGTCAATTGGTCAAATGCTGTTCAACAGCTTAACGCGCCGTCGCACTCGTGGTAGCACGGAACTAGCAACTGCTGAGTAAATACGCCTAGTTTCTCATGGAGTTCTGACTCCTAGATAAAATCAGATTACTTTTAACAATCCTGGGATCTGGGTGGTGGTACTATCATCAAGACTCCAGGATTGTCAGCGTGTGGGAGTAACTGTGAAGCGTGATAATTTTTAATATCGTAAGCTGTTAACTCAAACCTTAAAACTATTTAGATAAATGGCTACAAAAATTCCCGTTACAGTAATTACAGGTTTCTTAGGTAGTGGTAAAACAACATTAATTCGTCACTTGCTACAAAACAACCAGGGAAGACGCATTGCCGTTTTGGTGAATGAGTTTGGGGAATTGGGGATTGATGGTGAATTACTGCGTTCTTGTCAAATTTGTCCAGATGAGGAATTGGCTAGTAATAGCACTAACGAAGAATCTAACTTGCCTGAAATTGTTGAGTTAACGAATGGCTGTCTGTGCTGCACAGTGCAAGAAGAATTTTTACCGACGATGCTGGAGTTGTTGAAGCGGCGAGATGCGCTAGATTGCATTTTGATTGAAACTTCTGGACTTGCTTTGCCTAAGCCACTGATTAAGGCGTTTCGTTGGCATGAAATTCGTAATGCTGCGACGGTTGATGCTGTAGTTACCGTTGTGGATTGTGAAGCGGTGGCAAATGGTAGGTTTGCGAGTGATCCAGAAGCAGTAGACGCGCAACGACAAGCAGACGACAATTTAGAACACGAAACACCGTTGCAAGAACTATTTGAGGATCAGTTAGCCTGTGCAGACTTAGTGGTGTTGAATAAAACTGATTTAGTTGATGCTGTAACGCAGGCGGAAGTTGAGGATTTAGTTAAACAAGAGTTGCCTAGAGTAGTCAAGATTGTAGAAAGCGATCGCGGTCAACTACATCCTGATATTTTATTAGGATTCCAAGCAGCAGTAGAAGAAAATTTAGACAGTCGTCCTAGTCATCATGACACTGAAGAAGATCACGATCATGACGAGGAAATTGGCTCAACTCACGTAATTTTGAACCGCAGTTTTAACCCCAATACTTTGATCAAACAGTTACAACAATTGGCACAAGAGCAAGAAATTTACCGAATCAAAGGATTTGTTGCAGTGCCTAACAAATCAATGCGCTTAGTGCTACAAGGTGTAGGAACACGATTTGAGCAATTTTACGATCGCCCTTGGCAACCGCATGAAGAGCAGCAAACGCGATTAGTATTTATTGGTCGCGATCTCAATCAATCAAAAATTGAAGCACAATTGTTAGCGTTGCAGGGTTAAGCATTCTTAGCAGAGGAGCGGGGGAGCAGGGGAGCGGGGGAGATATTATATTTCGCTGATCCCTAACCCCTAGCCCCTGACCCCTAGTTATTTGAAAACACGATCGCCTGTTTCCACATCAAACCAGTGGATACTCTGGTGAGGTAGAGCAAGGGTAATTTGTTCGCCGCTCCAGTTTTGGTCTGTTGGTAAAAGCGCCCGTACTGCGATCGCGTCTGTGTGTGCATTTTCAACTTGGACGCTGACTAAATTGTGCATCCCCAGATGTTCTATGAGAAATACGCGCCCTTGAATGATTTGTGTATCATTTGGTTGAGGAATGCGGACATTTTCGGGGCGGATACCTAGCACAATTTGTGGCGGAACTGTTACTGTACTCTCAGGCAAAGCTATTTTGAAATTACCTAATATTGCATTACGTCCTTGGCAGCGCAGAGTCAGCAAATTCATCTGGGGACTGCCAACAAATCCCGCTACAAATTGATTCGCTGGATGACTGTAAATGCGCTCAGGTGGATCAAGTTGTTGGACATAGCCGTTATTTAATACAGCTACTTTAGTTGAAAGCGTCATCGCTTCTGTTTGGTCGTGAGTGACATACACTACAGGGACTTTTTGGGTGGCGAACAGTTGTTTAATATCCGCTCGTACTCGTTCGCGTAGCAGTGCATCTAAGTTACTTAACGGCTCATCTAATAAAAACACATCTGGACGGCGTACCAAGGCTCTACCAACAGCCACTCGTTGCCGTTGTCCGCCTGACAATTGCCCAGGCTTGCGATTCATCAAACCTGCATCTAATCCTAAAACTTTTGCGGCTCCTGCTACTCGCTTTTCAATTTCTGCTCTGGGAGTTTTTTTCAGTTTCAGTCCTGAACAGAGGTTTTCGTAAACGGTTAAGTGGGGGTAGAGGGCGTAACTTTGAAACACCATTGCAATATTACGATCGCCTGGTTGCTTATAAGTAACATCCTCGTTACCGATGATGATTTGTCCTCTCGTTGGTTCTTCTAAACCTGCAATTAGTCGCAGTGTTGTAGATTTGCCGCAACCGGAAGGCCCTAATAGCGTGAGAAATTCATTGTCATCCACATTCAAGCTGATGTCTTTAACTGGAACAACTTTAGGGCTATAAGTCTTATTTAGGTTTTTGAGTTCAAGTCTAGCCATTGTAGAAGGGGGATGAGGAGCGGGGGAGCGGGGGAGCGGGGGTGCAGGGGTGCAGGGGAGCGGAAGAGCAGGGGTGCAGGAGAGATGGAGGATATATTAATATTTCCTAGTCTCTAGCCTCTTGCCTTTAACCTTTAACAGCGCCTGCGGTGAGTCCTTGGACAATTTTGCGCTGGAAGAACAAAACCAGTAATACTAGGGGCAATGTTCCCACAACAGTAGCAGCAGCGATCGGGCCGTAGGGAATTTCAAATACTGATGCACCGCCTAGTTGAGCAGCTGCAACAGGAATTGTTTTTAAATCTTCCCTTGTCATAAATGTCAGGGCAAAAATAAACTCGTTCCAAGCAAAAATAAATGTCAGAATTCCGGTAGTTATTAAAGCAGGTAACGTCATCGGTAAAACAATTTGGACTAGCATTTGCCAAGTGTTGTAACCATCAACTTTGGCAGCATCTTCTAAGTCTTTTGGTAACTGCTGAAAAAAGCTGCGTAAGACCAAAATTGTTAATGGTAAATTGATTGCAGTGTAGGGAATAATTAAGGCTAAATAGTTATTGCCTAATCTCAGTGTTTGGATAATTTCTAATAGTCCTAAGAATAAAAGAATTCCTGGAAATAAGGTAACAATTAAAACAAGAGCGAGAATAACATTACCACCCCACGGACGTAACCGTGCAAGAGCGTAGGCTGCGGGCGCACCGATCGCTAATGAAACAACTGTAGAAACAATTGAGACAAATGCACTATTTAAAATATACCGCCAAAACGGGCGACGAGTGAATAAATTTATGTAGTGATTGAGCGTGTATTGACTGGGAAAATATTTAGTAGGAACTGCGGCAATATCTTCATTCGTTTTGAACGAGGTTAGCACTTGCCATAAAACAGGCGCTAGGCAGAATAAAACTACTAAGGCGATCGCGATTGGCAATAAGATTTTTCGCCAAGGAATATTTGCAGAAGTTGTTGATCTTTGGGATATAGTCATAACTTAGGCTGTCTTTGTGGTACGAGATTTGTTGAGGAAGAAACTGGCGATCGCGACTGCTACAATTAACAACAAAAATGTCACCACTACAAGCGCCGCGCCATAACCAAAATCTAAGTAACGCATTACAGTGGAATAGATATACAACGACACTACTTCAGTTGCACCCCCAGGCCCACCCCCAGTCATTACCTGAATTAAGTCGAAAACACCAAAAGCTTGAGCAACTCGAAACAGCAGGGCAATCAAAATTTGTGGCAGCAGCAGTGGTAGAGTAATTGAACGGAAGCTTTGCCAAGGTGTCGCGCCATCAATTGCATGAGCTTCATAAAGATCTGAGGAAATCGACTGCAAGCCAGCCAACAGTAGAATGCTGATAAATGGTGTAGTCTTCCACACATCAGCAAATATTACTGCGCTCATCGCCAGCGTCGGTTCTCCTAACCAGTTAATCCCACTTTGAATTAAACCCAGGCGCAGCAAGATATCGTTCACAACTCCAAATTGGTCATTAAAAATCCAATTCCAAGCAAGACCAATCAAAGCAGTCGGCAAAGCCCAAGGTATAATTGCGCTTGTGCGTACTAAGCCGCGTCCTAAAAACTGTTGATTTAGCACTAGGGCAATTGCCATTCCTAGTAGTAGTTCTAGAACAACGGATGCACTTGTAAATGCGATCGTGGTGGAAAAACTCTGCCAGAAACGACCATCTCCCGCCATCCGCACATAGTTATCTAAACCAGAGAACACAGGTTGCAGTTTTGTACCGAGATTCTGCGTAAACAAACTTAGCCAAAAAGCACGAGCGATCGGATAGCCAAAAACAAACAACAGCAGCAGCACAGCTGGTAGTAACAAAATCCAGCTTGTTCTTTGTTCTCGATTTTTGATTATGTGCAGGTTGTTCATAGGATGTGGGGAGCGGGGGAGCGGGGGAGATACATTATTTGCTCTAGCTCTCGCCTCTTGTTCCTAGCAGCCGTCGTGTTTCATTAGCGGCAGACTGCATTGCTTGTTCAGGACTCATTCGATTGGTGAGTGCGGCGCTGAGGTAGCGTTGCAAAATATCTGATGCTTGGGCATATTGGGCGATCGCTGGACGTAAAACTGCACTATCTACAACTTCCAGTAGTTGTGGGTAATGGTTATATTTGGCAACAATTTCGGGATCTGTAAACAATTCTCGTCGGCTTGGCACATAGCCTGCTTTTAAGATAAATGAGCGTTGTGCTTCAACAGTTGTAAAGTATTGAATTGCTTTCCAAGCTTCCGCCGGATGTTTAGAAGATTTGGCAATTCCTAACCCCCAACCACCTAAACAAGCTCCTTCACTTTTACCAGCAGCATGAACCATCGGCTTAATCGCAATTTTGCCTTTGATTGGCGAATCATCTTCATTTGCTAACGGCCAAACATAAGGCCAACTGCGTAAAAATACCGCTTGACCACTTTGGAATAAGCGCCGCGTTTCTTCTTCCTGGTAAGTAGTTACTCCAGGTGGTGAAATGCCTTGATTAACAGTCTCGCGGAGAAATTGAATTGCTTGGATTGTTTCTGGTCGATCTAGCCCAACTTCAAGCGTGTCAGGATTAATCCAATAGCCGCCATATCCTTGGAGAACTTCAATAAACATTGCCGCTAGCCCTTCATATTGACGACCTTGCCAAAGATAGCCCCACTTAGCTTTTCCTTGCTGTTTTAAAGCTTTAGAAATTTTAATCAAATCATCAAATGTTTCCGGTGCTTCAAATCCTCCTTGTTCTAATAAATCTTTGCGGTAATAAAGCATTCCTGCATCAGAACGAATCGGAATTCGATACAGCTTATCTTCGTAACGTCCACCTTCTACATCCTTGGGCGAAAATGCTGCTAATTCCTCTTTTGAAATTCGATCTGTAAGGTCAAGCAACCAACCAGCAGCAGCAAATTTTGGTGTCCAGATCACATCCATATTCACTAGGTCATATGGAGAATCACCCAAGATAAAAGCGGAGGTATAAAGGTCTTCAATCAAGTTTGTGGCATTCGGTCCTTCAATTATGTTGACACGAATACCGGGATTTTTTGTCTCAAAGTCTTTAACAATGCTTGGCCAAGGTTGAGCATCAGGCGCAGTCATTAATAAGTTAAGGGTGACTGGCGACTGAGTTAGTGCTGGTAGAATGAATAGCAGCGTAATACTGATGGCAAAAACAAGCAGAATCGCTAAACGCGATCGCTGATACTTTTGGATAACTTTTTTTAGTTTGTTTACTAAGCGGTACAACATTATTAATTTAGAAGCTGTAATTAACTATGCAGAAAAAATGCTTAAATAGACAGAAATTTAAGCTGATTTAGCAAAAATATTTACAAAGCTTAAACATAGCAAAAATCTGAGGCAGTGCCGACTCTATAATATCTTACACTTTGAGCTAAAATTTATGGCTATTTCTATTAAATATAATTAACTAGCTCTCGATTAATTCTGCTTTAAACAATCTGTAATCTTTTAAAATCACATTCAAAAATATAAGTTCTTTGATAAATACCATGAATGATGGTAATGCGAATAAAATTTAAGTCTAAATATTAAGTTAATTTAAGCAAAGGTGTAATAGTTAGCTCATATTCATTGATTAAAAATACTCAAACATATTTAAAGCATTGCTGGTGCTGATAAGAATTACAGCTACTAATAAATAATACATTAGCGTTAGCTGGGCGTAAGTATTGTTCAGCTAAGTAGTTATTTATTAGATATTAAATTAATATATTTCTGCTATTTGTAAACCAATAATTGATGTATTGTTATAGGTTCTATTGAGCAATGCGTGTTTCTAGAACTCAGTTTTATTGATATAGCAATATGACAGTGATATCGGCAACTCATGGTCGAATATAGACTTGCTAACGCCTACGCACTTTTACAGCACTAATGACTCAATCCGCAAGCATCATAAATCTACATCAGTTGAGTAATTTAGTTTTAATTTTGTAATGTAACCTATCTTTAAGCAAAAAATAATTGATAATATTTATCACTAATTTAACGAATTTACTTGATTTCAGGAGTTGACAAATTTTATGTGTTTTGATATTGTCAAAATTAAACTATAAAATTTGGACCAAGCTATAAGCAATAATTAAATAACGTAAAAAATCGCTGTCTGGGGATATTTTGCAGACTAAAAGCATTATTATCTGATCCGGTAGATAAACATAACAGATTATCCACAATTTCTGTTACAACCTTAGATTTATTGAGCGTGAATCATACAGTTATTGTCTTTGGCAGCATTAACATGGACTTGGTTGTCCAGTCTCCTCGCTTGCCTATGCCTGGTGAAACACTTTTGGGGCGAGGTTTTTTTACTGCGTCGGGTGGGAAAGGAGCAAATCAAGCAGTAGCAGTGGCTCGTTTAGGCATCCCTACCACAATGGTGGGGCGTGTGGGTAAAGATAGTTTTGGGAATGAACTTGTTAAGAGTCTCCAAACCTCTGGAGTGCAGACAGATCATGTGTTAGTAGAGGCAGTTAATTCAGGCGTGGCGCTGATTACAGTAGACGATACTGGCCAAAATCAAATTATTATCGTCCCTGGTGCAAATGGATGTGTGAATGCAATAGATATCGAGCGGTTGACGAGTTTGTTACCTAGTGCGATCGCCTTACTTTTGCAATTGGAGATTCCGCTGGCGGCTGTTGTAGGAGCAGCCATCGCCGCAAAGCAAGCGGGTGTAACAGTAATTCTCGATCCAGCACCTGCTCAAATAGACATACCACCTGAATTGTATAAATCGGTTGATATCATTACTCCGAATGAAATTGAGGCGGGACAGTTGGTGGGGTTTGCTGTAACTGAGCAAGAGTCAGCAACAGCAGCAGCAAAGATTTTACTGCAACGAGGCGTAAAAACTGCGATTGTTAAACTAGGCGATCGCGGTGTTGTGTGTGCAACCCAAGAGGAAATATTTTTTGTGCCTGCCTTTTCAGTTGCGGTTGTGGATACAGTAGCGGCTGGAGATGCGTTTAATGGCGGTTTAGCGGCTGGTTTAGCTACAAAGCTTTCTTTAAGGCAAGCGGTTGTGTGGGGTGCGGCTGCGGGGGCTTTGGCGGCAACAAAATCGGGGGCGCAGGTGGCGATGTGCGATCGCGACACATTCGACAGATTTCTTAACGAAACAATGTTACCAAGCTAGGCATTAATCACCTCAGACGCGAGTTGATTCAACTGATGCTCGCTATATCCCTCTTTTGTCAGTTTCCGAAATCAACAAGTATTAAATAAAGCCTTTCATCCAGAAAAATAAAACGGTTTGAATTGATTCATTGCACTAATCAGGTGATTAAATCCAAGTAATAAGTTGGAG
>JAHHHE010000046.1 GCA_019359535.1 Gloeocapsa sp. UFS-A4-WI-NPMV-4B04 | reverse complement strand
TGCAACAAGCGTTGATTTTCAGGAAACACTTCTCGCGTCAATTGCATCACTCTCTCCAATCGACAACTCAGGCTAGCATAGTTGTTTCTCTTACTCTGTGTAATTAAATTTGATTAACCACTTATTAGGGAGATCCGTTTCTCCAACAGCCAATACGACACCTTTTAAATAGGGTTTCTGGAGTGCTTCCTCTAGATAGGATTTTAGACTAGGATTCTCTTCAATCAGTTCAGAGATATCCAAACGTTGGATACGAATCATTGCTAGCCAACTACGGCTACGACATTGCGGTTGGTACTCCCATTTCAGCAAATGTCTAATTAGCACGCTCAAACGGTTTCGCAGTTCCTGACGTTGCTGTTTCCCCAAGGATTCTATTTCCTCAATCAGATTTTGCAGGTCAAGCTGTTTCCACTGCTGGTTGCGGAGTAAGGCTGCTTGCGCCTGCGTCCAAGCGTAAAAATCTGTTTCGTAGAGGCTTAGTGCAGGTATCGCTGTTCCTAGATTTTTTCCAGCATATGTATCAAGATTTTCCAACCTCGATGTCTATTATTGTAGAATTGTCCTCTATCGACAGTTTAGTAAGCGAGGGCGATCGCATTGACCTAGCCCTAATTTGCAGCTCTTATTAACTACCAGCTAAATTGTTATTATGTATATACTTCGTATCTACTTATTTTAAGATGCGATGAAAGTTACTTACTTAATTGATTAACCAATTCAGATATGGATACAACTGTTGCCAAGTGGGGGAATAGTCTTGCTATTCGGATTCCACAGAACCTTGCGAAAAAGATTCGGATAGCTGAAGGCTCCGAGGTGGAGTTTGGCGTAATAGATGGAAGCTTGGTGATAAAGCCTAAAAAGCGTAGGCGGTATTCGCTTGACGAACTCGTAGAAGGGATTACGCCAGAAAATCTCCATACTGAAATTGATAGCGGAGTAGCTGTAGGAAACGAAGTTTGGTGACACAAAGTTATCTCTACATACCAAGCCGGGGAGATATCGTTTATTTGGACTTTAATCCAACGAAAGGGCATGAACAGAAAGGTCATAGACCTGCTTTGGTAATTTCGCCCTATGCTTATAACCAGAAAAGCTCCCTGGCTTTATTTATGCCTATTACAAAACATCACAAGGGATATCCCTTTGAGGTTCTTTTACCTTCCGACTTAAAGACCTACGGAGTTATTCTTACAGATCAGATTAAATGTCTAGACTGGAAAGCTCGCAACGTCCTATTTGTTGAGCCTGTACCAGAGAATGTGATTGAGGAAGTGCAAGCAAAGATTGAGCCGCTAATTCTGTAAGCTTCTGTCAAGTCACTTACTTTAACAATCAATAGACTGCATAGGAAACAGACAAATTTTGCAAGTTCAATACTGCGCTGTACTCGACGGTTGTTCAAGCAAGTTTGTCATATTTGCCCTCTTAGCCAATCAACGGATATACCGATTATTGTCATACAGAACTTACGCACAAGACACTTGTCATGCTGAGTGTAATGTAATGCAGCGAAGCAGCTAGAAGATTCTTCACAATACTTGTGCTGCGTTTAAAATGACGGTTTATCGTTCAACTGCGTAAGTTAATCATAATTATCAATATTAGTTTTTCAAATAGTTATTCTATTTACTTATAAGGTTATCTAAATATAAGCTATAGCCTATTGACATTTGGAGCAACCATTAAATGCAGAAGCCCTTAAATGCCCCGTCAAGCAACTGGTACGTATGGTTGAACAAAACTGCGATTGTGCGCGCTCTTGAAACTGTCCAAGACTTAATTGTGGTTTCACTGTGTCTCGCCTTATTTAGCGTCATGGTGATTCAGCTACGGGCAATGTTTATCTCTCTTCTGCCTCCTTTGGATTTCAGAGCAGTAACTTCAGATATTTTATTCCTGCTGATTTTAGTCGAGTTATTCCGACTGCTGATTATTTACTTACAGGAGCAAAGAGTCTCAATTGGGGTAGCGGTAGAAGTATCTATTGTATCTGTACTCCGAGAAGTGATTGTGCGGGGAGTGCTAGAAACACCCTGGAGCCAGACATTATCGACTTGTGCCTTTTTGCTGGTTATGGGTGTGCTGTTAATAATTCGAGTCTGGATACCGCCAACCTTCAAGGGAATTGACCCTGAAAAACGCTTGTCTACAAGGGATAAAGTAGTTTCACAAGCTCGCTCTGATAATCACAATTCTCATAATAGCGATCGCACAGTTAGCTCTATATTTGCCGAAGATAGCGATCTGTTGATACCTGAAGACTAAAGAATAGCGCCTCATCTTAAATACGCAGATCATTCATCTATAACTCTTCAAATCTATGCCAGAAGTAAAGAAAAGGGATGTTCAAGTCCTTCCCCTTGGTTTAGACACTATAGTTATGCGATCGCGCACCTGGGATCGGCTCAAATTTGAAGTCGAGTATTCCTTGCAACGCGGCACTACCGCCAATTCTTACCTCATTCAAGCTGATAAAACCGCTCTTATCGACCCGCCAGGAGAATCGTTTACCGAAACATTTTTGGCAGCATTGCAACAGCGCGTTGACTTAACTGATCTAGATTATGTGATTCTAGGTCATGCCAATTCTAATCGGGGCGAGACACTTAAAGCTCTACTTGATTTAGCACCCCAGCTAAGTTTTGTTTGTTCCAACCCAGCCGCGATCGCTCTGCGGGCAATTTTTCCAGAGCGGGGCTTGAATATTACAGTCATGCGCGGCGAAGAAGCCCTAGACTTAGGCAAAGGTCATCATCTGCAATTTATCCCCACGCCGAGTCCCCGATGGTCTGATAGCCTTTGCACCTATGATCCGCAAACTCAAATTTTGTACACAGATAAATTATTTGGAGCGCACATTTGCGGAGATCAACTTTTTGATGAAGGATGGACGGTTTTAGAAGAAGACAGGCGCTATTATTTCGATTGCCTTTTCGCTTCCCAGACGCGGCACGTAGAAACAGCCTTAGATAGACTAGCTCCAATGCTCGTCAAGCTTTATGCGCCCGGTCATGGTCCCCTAGTGCGCTATACCCTAACAGAACTTACCCATGCTTACCGACGATGGGCAAATGACCAAAATCAAGCTGAGATCACTGTAGCTTTGATTTATGCCTCTGCCTATGGAAACACAGCAACTTTAGCGCAAGCGATCGCGCGTGGCATTACCAAAGCTGGAGTTGGCGTTGAATCGATCAACTGCGAATTTACCGACCCTAGTGAAATTCAAGCTGCTGTAGAAAAATCAGCTGGATTTATCATTGGTTCACCAACACTGGGCGGTCATGCTCCTACCCAGATTCAAACAGCTCTTGGCACTGTACTATCTAATGCTGCCAAAACAAAACTAGCAGGCGTTTTTGGTTCCTACGGCTGGAGTGGCGAAGCGATTGACCTGATCGAAGGCAAACTAAAAGAAGCGGGATACAGATTTGGCTTTGAACCGATCCGCGTCAAATTTACACCTACTGACGTAACGCTCCAATACTGCAAAGAAGCTGGAACTGATTTCGCTCAGGCATTGAAAAGAGCAAAAAAACCCAGAGTTCTCCGACAGACTAACGTTTCCCACTCTGCCCGAATTGAACAAGCAGTAGGGCGGATACTTGGGTCTCTTAGCGTAGTCACGGCTAAACGTGGAGATATCACGAGTGCGATGCTAGCTTCTTGGGTTTCTCAAGCAACTTTCACCCCGCCTGGTTTTACTGTTGCTGTAGCCAAAGACCGAGCGATTGAATCGCTAATGCACATCGGCGACAAATTTGTTTTAAACATCTTAGCTGAGGGTAAGCAACTGCGGAGGCACTTCCTTAAGCCTTTTGAACCGGGCGAAAACCGTTTTCCTGATGTCGCTACTATTGAAGCCCAAAATGGTTGTCTGATCCTTACGGGCGCTCTCGCCTACCTCGAATGCACCGTTGATAGTCGAATGGAGTGTGGCGATCACTGGGTCATTTACGCTGTTGTTGACAACGGCAAAGTTCTTCAACCAGAAGGAGTTACAGCGATACATCACCGCAAATCAGGTAGTTATTATTAGCTAGGCTCTAGGTACTAGGACAATTATAAGAAAGATGCTGAAAACTCCGTGTTTTCAGACCGGAGACGCGAATAATGCGGGAAGCGGATGTGAGATTTCGGGAGGAATTATTCCCCCCGAAACTCTCGCAGCTACACCGCATTTTCGCTCATGAAAGCGCGAGTTGCAGATTAAAATCTGCCTTAATTAATTTGTGCTAAAATGTAAGGTATGGAACAAGCATACCGTTACCGCTTTTACCCAACGCCCGAACAAGAGACACTTCTTAGGCGGACGATGGGTTGTGCGCGTTTGGTCTACAATCGCGCATTGGCAGTGAGAACGGAAGCCTGGTATGAGCGACAGGAAAAGGTTGACTATATCAAAACCTCTTCCATGCTGACGGCTTGGAAAAAGCAAGAAGACTTGCAATTTCTGAACGAAGTTAGCAGTGTGGCGTTGCAGCAAGGATTACGACATCTCCAGAAAGCGTTTACTAACTTTTTTGCGGGTAGGGCTAAATATCCTAACTTCAAGAAGCGACATAATGGCGGTAGTGCAGAGTTTACGAAGGCTGCATTCCGATGGAAGGGCGGTTCCGTGTTCTTGGCAAAGTGCGTTGAGCCGTTGCCGATTCGCACTTCGCGCCCATTGCCAAAAGGATGTTCGCCGTCTACCATTACAGTTAAGTTATCCCCTTGTGGACGCTGGCACGTTTCCTTGTTGGTAGACAATCCTGATATCCAACCACTTCCCACTTGCAGCAAAAGCTTAGGATTGGACGTTGGCATAACTAGCTTGCTGACTACCAGTGATGGCGACAAAGTTACTAATCCTAGACATTTTAAGCGGCATCGCCAGAAACTTAAACGAGTTCAAAAATCTCTTTCTCGCAAGAAGAAAGGATCTCTTAACCGCCATAAAGCGCGAGTGAAAGTAGCGCTTTATGGCGGCAAGATTGCAGATAGCCGAAAAGACTTTCTCCATAAATTGACAACTCAACTGGTGCGCGAAAACCAAACCATCGTGGTTGAGGATCTGGCAGTTAAAAATATGGTGAAGAACCCCAAACTGGCACAGAGTATTTCTGATGCTACTTGGGGAGAATTCGTGAGGCAACTTGAATACAAATGTCAGTGGTACGGTCGAACATTGGTCAAGATTGACCGATGGTTCCCCAGTAGTAAGCGCTGTGGGCATTGCGGTCACATTGTAGAATCGCTGCCGCTTGATGTTAGAGAATGGGATTGCCCTAAGTGTGGGACGCACCATGACCGAGACATCAACGCCGCACGAAATATTCTGGCTGCGGGACACGCAGTTGCAGTCTGTGAAGCAAATATAAGACCTGACGACCATAAGGAAGAAGGGCAGTTGCAAAAAACCCGCAAGCGGAAAGTGGGGGTACAAAAGGCGGAGGGGTTTCCCCGACGCTCCCCCAACTTTTCAAGAGAGGGAAGGAAGCAGAAACCTAAGTCGTGAGTCTTAGGAATCCCTGTGTCTTTAGACTAGGGAGGATGTCAAGATTGAAGTGGTTAGCCTTAACCGCAGATGTAGGATTTAGATCCTTGCCGTAGACTACGCAGATAATATTTAATTCATCTGTGTAGGATCGGCGTGTATCAGCGGTTCTTCTTCACTCAGCCTTTTACCTATGACAGACAACAAGCCACGCGATGTTCAGGTTCTCCCGATTGGCATTGATACTACCGTAGTGCGATCGCGCAGTTGGAATCGGCTGCGGTTTGAAATCGAATACGCTCTCGGTAGGGGTACAACCGCCAATTCTTATTTAATTAGAGCCGATAAGCTTGCCCTCATTGACCCCCCAGGCGAAACTTTTACCCAAATTTACCTAGCAGCATTACACCAGCGCCTTGACGTAGAACTGTTAGATTACGTCATTTTAGGTCACGTCAACCCCAATCGCGCTGCAACCCTTAAAGCTTTACTAGAAGTTGCGCCTCAAATTACCTTCGTTTGTTCTAATCCAGGTGCAATTAATCTCCGTGCTGCCTTACCAGAGCATGATTTACAAATAATTGTGATGCGGGGAGAAGAAACCCTGGATCTAGGCAAAGGTCATGATTTGCAATTCGTCCCCACGCCGAATCCCCGCTACCCAGATGAGCTTTGTACTTACGATCCACAAACGGAAATTCTCTATACCGATAAGCTATTTGGGACGCATATCTGTGGCGATCAAGTTTTTGATGAAGGGTGGGAAGTATTCAGCGAAGACCGCCGCTATTATTACGACTGTCTAATGGCTCCCCATGCGCGTCAAGTCGAGACAGCCCTTGACAAAATATCCCAGTTGCCGACAAGACTTTATGCCACTGGTCATGGTCCGTTGGTACGCTATGCACTAATTCAGTTGACCGAAGCTTATCGGACATGGAGTCAGCAACAAACGAGTCAAGATACAACTGTAGCCTTACTTTACGCCTCAGCTTATGGCAATACGGCAACTTTGGCACAAGCGATCGCGCGTGGCATCACTAAAGCTGGAGTCGGCGTAGAATCAATCAACTGCGAATTTGCCTCATCTGACGAAATTCGTGCAGCTATCGAAAAATCATTAGGCTTTGTCATTGGTTCACCTACTCTCGGTGGTCATGCACCTACACCGATTCAAACCGCTTTGGGTATTGTGCTATCCAATGGTACTAACAATAAACTTGCTGGCGTTTTTGGTTCCTATGGCTGGAGTGGTGAAGCAGTTGATTTAATCGAAGGGAAACTCAAAGACGCTGGCTATCGCTTTGGCTTTGAAACGCTCCGAGTTAAGTTTAAACCGACAGATGTCACCCTCAAACTTTGTGAAGAATCAGGTACAGACTTTGCCCAAGCCTTGAAAAAAGCTAAAAAAGTGCGATCGCCACGACAACCCGCTACTAATGTTGAACAAGCAGTAGGTCGGATTGTTGGTTCTCTTTGCGTCGTCACAGCAAAGCAAGAAGATGTTGCTAGTGGAATGCTAGCCTCTTGGGTTTCTCAAGCAACTTTTAACCCTCCTGGCCTAACTATTGCTGTAGCAAAAGACCGCGCAGTTGAATCTTTAATGTATCCTGGTGGTCAGTTTGTTCTCAATATTCTGGCTGAAGGCAAGCATTTGAGTTTAATGAAGCATTTTCTTAAGCCTTTTGGCCCAGCAGAAGACCGCTTCACTGGTATCGCTACCGAAATTGCAGATAACGGCTCACCTATTCTCAGTGATGCTCTAGCTTATCTCGAATGCTCGGTGAATAGCCGCATGGAATGTGGTGATCACTGGGTTATCTATGCCATTGTTAAAAACGGCAAATTAATAGAAACTGATGCCGTAACTGCTGTTCATTACCGCAAGTCAGGAAATCATTATTAAGGATTAGGGATCAGGGATCAGAAAAATACCAATATACTAATCCCTTGTTACTCCGAAATTCTCTTTTCTAAATACTGTCCAATCATCTGCTGTTCGCCAGCGCGAGAAACTATTGTCTGCCGGGTGCGGTAATGGTCACCAATAAGTTTTATCTCTTCTTCAAACACCGAGCCGTTGTATTCTGTCCGCAAATGTAGGGTCTTATGAGCCGAGAAGTAATATTCAGCTGTAATTGGTTTCAGGACGGCAAAACCGCGATCGCGATACAAAATATTTCCTCTTACCCCGAACAAAGTTTCACCCTTAGACCGCCGACGACCAGACACTGGATCTATACTTTCCCAGGTGACTTCAACTCCACAAGTCAGAACCACCTCCTCTGGTAGTTCGTGCAACTTGGCTAGGTTTAACAGTTCAGGGCTTCCCTGCTCCAGAAATCGGTTGGTAATGAACGTCAGCCCCTCTATTGTTTCGCCATCCGGCAGCGTGTAGTACCGTCGCTCAGAGCGCCATTTTCCAGATGATTCCTGAAAAAATTCTGCGACTTTCAGAGATGCGTCAGTAGGTTGGATAAATTGTAATCGTGATGTCACTGGTAGCAGTCCTCATACGAAGTGGAATAGAAAACCGTTAATGTCCCGCAAAAGCAAGTTTTTTTTAATATTCTTAATATAGTATATATGCTCAATATAATTAATAGAATCAAAATCTGACATCTGGTTAATGGAATATGTCTTTTGACAGATGACGCTGCGCTTATGCCAAACTTATAGCAAAAGGCAAAGATAAATAAATTTGTCTGGTGGTATAGTACCTCTTTCTAACACTCCACTTCCTTCATCCTTCAGTTGACTAGACTTAGAGGCAGCTATTGATTTAATATGGATGATCGTGAGTTTTTTTAAAAATATGAATGCTCAAGAAATAATCCGCTCACTTGAAGCGGAGCAATTGAAGTCGGATCTACCCCAAATATATGTGGGAGACACTGTTAGAGTTGGAGTCAGAATTCAAGAGGGCAACAAAGAAAGAACCCAACCATACGAAGGCGTAGTAATTGCGATGCGTAATGGTGGGATTAATGAAACGATTACTGTGCGTCGCATCTTCCAAGGTGTTGGTGTAGAGCGAGTGTTTTTGCTTCATTCTCCTCGAATTGAAAGCATTAAAATTCTCCGTCGCGGTAAAGTACGTCGTGCTAAACTTTATTACTTGCGCGATCGCGTTGGTAAAGCTACTCGCGTTAAACAACGGTTTGACCGCTCTATGTAATTCGGATAAAATTAAGACGTTGCAAACAACGTCTATTCAAGGTTTATTCGTTTTAAGTAGTCTAAAGATAAGTGCTAGCTCGGCTCTTCGCATAATTTTTGCGTTTGTTAATGCACAGTTGAGTTACAATTAAAATTCAGCAGCGCAATAGCTAGAGTAAAAACAACGATTGTGCGCTCTTAGTTCAGTTGGTAGAACGCAGGTCTCCAAAACCTGATGTCGGGGGTTCAAGTCCTCCAGGGCGCGCTCAAGGGACCAAATCTCTGCCCGAAAGCAGTTGAAACGTTAGTTAACTAGCGTTAAGATATAGGACTTTCGGGTATGCTTGTTTGGTTAGACTATCTTAGCTAGATTTATCAAGCTGACGCAGCAGCAGCAAAAATAGCTAGAAATACAAGTATTGACCGCGATAGCTGCATTGTGATTAGGGATAAAGCGATCGTGAATAAAAAAAACGAAGCCGAAATACAACAACAACAAGCTGGGTTTAACGTCGCTAACTTTTTTCGGGGTACTAAAGAAGAGTTTGATAAAGTAGTATGGCCTAGTCGCCAGCAGCTAGTCAGCGAATCTCTTGCGGTTTTATCAATGGTAGTGCTGTCTGCAACATTCATTTATCTGATTGATGGATTTTTGACTTGGGCAGCAAAACAGGTGTTCTCACAATGACTTTTGCAACAGACGAACCTCAAAATTTAACTCAAGTTGAAGATACGGGAGAACCAGGGGCGAATTCTGCTCAAAAATCAGCCAGATGGTACGCCGTACAAGTTGCTTCCGGTTGTGAAAAGCGGGTAAAAGCCGATTTAGAAAGGCGCGCCTTAACTTTCGACGTTGGCGAACGGATTGCTCAAGTGGAAATTCCGCAAACACCAGCAGTTAAAATTCGCAAAGACGGTAGTAGACAGCACTCGGATGAAAAAGTTTTTCCTGGCTATGTGCTAGTAAAAATGGTGATGGCTGATGACACATGGCAAGTAGTAAAAAATACTTCTCATGTGATTAATTTTGTAGGCGCAGAACAAAGGAAAGGAACAGGAAGAGGTCGGGGTCACGTCAAACCTCTGCCATTAAGTGCTTCAGAAGTAGAACGCATCTTTAAGCAGACGGCTGAACAAGAGCCAGTTGTCAAATTTGATATGGCTGCTGGTGATAAAATTATCGTGCTTTCAGGTCCGTTTAAAGACTTTGAAGGTGAGGTAGTTGAAGTCAGTCCAGAACGAAGCAAGCTTAAGGCATTGCTTTCTATTTTTGGACGAGATACGCCAGTAGAATTGGAATTTAATCAGGTTCAGAAACAAAGCTAATACAGTAATGGCAAAGAAAATAGTCGCAGTTATTAAACTGGCGTTAAATGCTGGAAAAGCTAACCCAGCACCACCAGTGGGGCCAGCGTTGGGTCAGCACGGCGTTAATATTATGATGTTCTGTAAGGAATACAACGCCAGAACAGCAGATCAAGTCGGAATGGTAATTCCGGTAGAGATTTCGGTTTTTGAAGACCGCAGTTTTACGTTTGTTTTAAAAACTCCACCTGCTTCAGTGCTAATTCGCAAGGCAGCTGGCGTAGACAAAGGCTCAAACGAGCCAAATAAAAAGCGGGTAGGATCAATTACAAAGGCGCAATTACAAGAGATTGCCCAAACGAAGCTACCGGATCTCAATGCGAATGATATTGATGCAGCAATGAAAATTGTCGCCGGAACAGCCAAAAATATGGGTGTAGCGATCGCAGATTAGCCAAGCAGGATGTTCTGTAATACTTGGTTTAGGACTAGCAAAACTTAACACTATTGAAGGGGGAGAAGCTGTAGCTTCGTGATTGACCCCAGGAGAAAAAATGACAAAAAAACTATCACGCCGACTTCGAGAACTACAACAGAAAGTTGAAGATAGAGCTTACGATCCTCTTGAAGGTCTAAGTTTATTAAAAGAAACGGCTACTGCTAAGTTCCCGGAAGCAGCCGAAGCTCATATCCGTTTAGGAATTGACCCTAAGTATACAGATCAACAGCTACGGACAACGGTAGCTTTGCCCAAAGGAACAGGTCAGATTGTCCGGGTGGCGGTAATTGCTAGAGGGGAAAAGGTAGCAGAAGCAAATAACGCTGGTGCTGACATAGTTGGCTCAGAGGAATTGATTGACGAGATCCAAAAAGGTAGAATGGACTTTGATATCGTAATTGCTACGCCGGATGTGATGCCCCAGGTAGCAAGGCTGGGTAAATTACTAGGGCCTCGTGGTTTAATGCCATCACCCAAGGGTGGTACAGTGACTACTGATGTCGGGCAAGCGATCGCAGAGTTCAAAGCTGGTAAATTAGAGTTCCGCGCTGATCGTACTGGAATTGTCCATGTGATGTTTGGCAAGGCATCTTTTTCACCTGAAGATTTGCTGATAAATCTCAAGGCTTTGCAAGAAACGATTGACCGCAACCGTCCTTCGGGAGCTAAGGGTCGCTACTGGCGGACTATATACGTAGCTTCTACAATGGGTCCATCGATTCAAATTGATGTCAACGCCTTACGTGATACAAAGTTAGATGCTGCTTAATAGCTTTAATCCGTCAGCAGTCAGTCTTACTTAAGTCAAAGACAACTATCTAGTAAGGTAAAGAATACGATATAGACTGAAAATCCTAAAAGCTAAATAAAGCCGGAGACAGCAGGAGCGATCAGTGCTTAATACCCTGCCGAGGTTTGTACCCCATCACCTAAAGTGCCGCTAGTGTTGTTTCAAGTGGCATGGTCAAGGGAGTATAACTACGTAACCCCGGCTAAAAATCTGGGGTTTTTGTTTTCAGGATACGTAAGTTTAGAATTGTAAATTTAGTTAAGGAGGTGACATAGAGATGAGTAGGACACTAGAAGACAAAAAAGGGATGGTTGAGGGACTTAAGGATGATTTAAGTGAGTCTCAGCTAGCACTCGTTATTGACTACCAAGGGCTAACAGTTGCTGAAATTACTGATTTGCGGCGGCGGCTGCGTCCTAGCGGTACTGTTTGCAGAGTAGCCAAGAATACCCTGATGGGAATTGCTATTGACGGTCAGGATCACTGGCAGCCAATGACTGAATTACTCAAGGGTTCTTCCGCTTTTTTGCTAGTCAAAGACGATTTCTCAAGCGCAATTAAGGCTTACCAAGACTTCCAGAAAGTCAGCAAGAAGACAGAACTTCGCGGCGGCGTTATGGAAGGTCGTCTGCTCAAAGAAGCGGATGTCAAAGCCCTTGGAGACTTACCGTCTAAGGAACAGCTAATCGCTCAAATTGCTGGAGCTATCAATGCCTTGGCAACAAAAATTGCTGTGGGTATCAACGAAGTTCCTGCTTCGCTGGGGCGTGGTATAAAGGCTGTGTCAGAGCAGGAACAAGACAGCGCCCAAAGTGATACTGCTGCTTAGGTAGTTACACAAGGGCAATTTATAAGTTGCCCCTAATTCAAAATTAACATTACAGGAGTTACTCAATGTCTGCTACAACTGACCAAATTCTAGATCAACTAAAATCCCTGACTCTACTGGAAGCATCTGAGTTAGTGAAGCAAATTGAAGAAGCCTTCGGTGTAAGTGCGGCTGCGCCAGCTGGTGGCATGATGATGATGCCGGGTATAGGTGGTGGCGCGGCTGCGCCTGCTGAAGAAGTAGAAGAGCAAACTGAGTTTGATGTGGTTCTAGAAGAGTACCCAGCTGATAAGAAGATTGCTATTCTTAAGGTTGTACGGACTTTGACTGGTTTAGGTTTGAAAGAAGCCAAGGACTTAGTAGAAGCTACGCCAAAGCCTGTTAAGGAAGCTGTTACTAAAGATGCGGCTGAAGATGCTAAGAAGCAGCTAGAAGAAGCTGGCGCGAAGGTAACTGTTAAGTAATAAGAGGGATCAGAGATCAGGGATCAGGGATCAGGGTTTTTACCTGCCTGAGCCTTGATCGCTAGCCCCTAATGTAAGTCAGCTTCCCAGACACCGATGTAAATGCGATCGCTGTTATTGCGTTGAATTACACCTTGTAATCCACCAACGTTAAAAGAATATTCGTTAGCACGGCGATCGTATACTTGTTGTAGCCCTTGACTGGCGTTAATCAGAGCGCGATCGCCTAGCATTTTTTTCAGCGTCGCTTGCATCACAGAGGGTTCGACTGATTGAGCAAAGGATACTTCTGTTTGACGCAGCCTTCCCGAACTCTTGTCAAAGATGTAGCCCAAACTAACCTGATTCGGCTTTAATTCATATAGCAGCGCACGAGTATTAGGAAAATAGCCGTTGGAAGTCCTAGTGGGCTTGCCCAGGGCTGCTTTTAATCTAATTTCAGAAGTACCAGTGGGAAATCCGGGAATAGTGTTCTTGGCAATATTATCAGTTGAGTTATTCTGATGTTCGTTTTCTTGGCTCTGCGGTACTTTAAATGCAGGTGAGGGAGACGGAGTATTTTGTTGCTCATTCTCCTGCCTCTGTGCTGCGTTATCTTGCCTGATTGGGCTTGGTTTAGTTTCAGGTGAGGGAGACTGATTAATTACAGGTGTTGGTTGTGCGGCGGCAGATTCTGGAGTTACAGGAGATTCGGCACCACTGGGCGTAGTTGTAACTGTTTGTTGCGAGTTAGCTTGAGGCTGTGGTGTGGTGATAATTGCTGATTGGGGCTGTTGGTTACGGATAATCCCCACTACGATGGCAGCACTAAGCAAAGTACCTGCAAGCAAACTGCCTAGAAGTAAATTCTTTTGTTTTTGTTGTCCTTGAATCGGAGTACGTTTGACAACTGGAACGCTCTGAGGTACTAGCACTGGCGCAACCTGGTTAGAGAGCTTCTCACTAACAGGAGACATAACTAAGATTGCCTCAGTTGCAGGCTGCTGAGGAGGGCTAGAATCGCTAGGTTGCAAAGCATCTAGCATTTTAATAGCAGTGGTGTAGCGATCGCGTGGATGGTACTGAATTGCCTTATTAAGTACAGCCGCAAGATGTGGACTAACGTTTGCGGCGTATTGCTGCCAAAACATCTCTTCGGTATGTGAGTCTATTTCTAATTCTTGCGGCAGTTTACCTGTCAGCAAATAAATTGCTGTCATTCCCATACTATAGATATCACTAGCGTAAATCGGTCGCCCAGATGCCTGCTCAGGAGCCATAAATCCGGGAGTACCTAGCACAATCGAGTAGGTGGGTTTGCCGTGAGAATTAACCGTCGCAGTCATTGTTTCCTTAACTGCACCGAAATCAATCAAAACTGGCTGGTTATTTGACTGGCGGATAATGATGTTGTCAGGCTTAATATCTCGGTAAATAATGCCTTTGCTATGCACATAATCAAGGACGAGTAGCAAACTTACCAAAATTTCTCTGACGGCATTTTCGCTTAGTGGCCCAACGCTTGCCACTTTGTCTGTCAAGGTTTGACCCTGAATCCACTCTTGAACAAGGTGAAACTGCCCGTTTTCTGAGAAGTATGCGAACAACTTAGGAATTTGATCACTACTTTCCCCTAGTGCTTCCAATGTTGCCGCTTCGCGCTGAAACCGTTGTTGAATCAGCCGATACATCTGCGGGTCATTTGTTACGGGTTTGAGTTGTTTAATCACGCATCGGCGGCGAGAAGGCATATAAGTGTCTTCTGCCAGGAAGGTTTCGCCGAACCCACCGGCCCCCAGCACCTGGATAATTTGATAGCGATTGTTCAGCAGGGTTGTCATCATGGACAGTTTATAAGCGATCGCCCACTCCCATAACTCTACAATAGCTAGATTTCAACGTACTCTTCCCCCCGGATTGAAGTCAGCTGCGCGATCGCGCTATATCAATAGCAAGCGACGACAAGTGCTATATAAACTTTATTAACTTTCCCAACGCACTTAATAACTTGTGCCAATTATTAAACTTTATCCCTGATTATCGATTTATTTTGTTTTCTTAGTATAAAATTTACTTTGAATCATAAATAATTTATCACAATTTACCCCGACTTTAACCGAGGAGCGTAACAACACACTTACTAGCGTTGCTGGTGTTGATGCTAAGACTTTTGTTCTTGGCACAATTCTACACTTCAGGGCTGCTGATCCTATTGCTATCCGCGCTACTGGTTTCTTCGGTAGGCTAGTTGCAGGTAATGTAATTATGTTTGCTCAGTTTACAATTAACTTTATAGCAGGTGATAGTAGCTATCGCTTCATTTATAACCAAACTACTTGTGCTTTATATTTTGATATTAATAGTACAAGTGCAATTTTTTAAATACAGATAGCAAGTTTTATCTAGGAACCTTACATCACCAATGCTGATATTTTGGTTACGCAAGTAAATGCAAAGTTTGAGAAAGTAAATTTTTAAGTAAGTCTAATTAAGTAGCTCGTTAAACTTACAAGTACCTCGAAATAGCTTAAATTGGCGTAATTAACGTTCTTCTATGAGCCTTCAGAAGAACGTTCATTTAAGTAGAATCCAGTATTTAAAAACGTTCTAGCAAAAATTGATCCGAGTGCTAGTCATTAATAATAAACTCTGAAGCACGACCTTGAAATTGCTCGTAGCAGCTTTGGATTGACGGCTTAAAGTCGCAGAAAGTAAATATTTCTACTCTATGAATTTGCTGATAAATCTCTTCATCTGGAAATACCTGAGACATATCCTCAACCTGGCCTAAAATTACTACTTCAGTTTCGGGTTCGTAGGAATTTAAGCGGGTAAGAATTTGCGATCGCACCAAGTTGCTCAAACTCACATACCAGCGCGGTAAATGGTGCGCTGTCCCAAAGCAAGGTTCCAAGAGCGGCAGTTTTGAAAGGTTTGCCTCGCTGACATATAATACTCCCAATTCAGGGTCAGCTTTTTCCCAGAAAGGCATCAGTGTTATTATACCAGGTCCCTCTTTTTGCCACCCTTGATAAGCAACATAGGCGATCGCCTCCTGGTTCTCAGCCACGTAGCGCCGATAATGTACAGCTGGATGCATAACAACCTGGCTATCTGCATCCTCTTGTTCTGGCCTGACTACTGCTACATCTACTGCCAAAAGTTGTCTATAAAACTGCTTGTTAAGCTTAAATTTGTACTTTGTACTCATAAATCAATCATTGGAACTAGCTAATACCACCCTTCCGGGAGTTGTGACAGCTTTAAGCGTTGTCAGCATTTATATCAATACGAAAACTTCTGCTACACTGGATTGGAATCCTTAATATTTATTTACATATAATTTGAGAGTGTGTCTAAATGAGCTAAGTCCTCAAAATATAATTTGAGTTGGGGAAGACTGGTTTTGCAAGAAAGTAAGTTTTCCAATTCATTAATACATTTATTTTTTGTTTTTAAACTGATTTTTTTAAACCATGTTTCTAAAACACAATTTTTGAGCTCCACGAGTTAAGCAGAAATGATATAGTGTAAATATATACTTAAATTCAAGCTACCCTGAAAAACTAGGAAAGCCCAAAAAGTTACTTTTACGTTAGGAAGGATTTAAGAAATAAACCAAAGAATTTAAGTTTAGTAGATGTATGTCTTAGGCTACGTTTTGGATAGCTCAAAAAAAGTTTAATTAAAACAATTAAGCACAAATATTCTTTCTATTACTTCTTGCGTAAGTCCTGGAAATTCTAGCTTTATCAGTCTTAATGTAGAGGAGCAAACTATCTTCTCCTGAAAAGAAAAATTTGCGCCATAACAGTTAATATTGATTTATCAAGCTCTTGAGTCAAGCTTATTAATAATAAAGGTATGGTAGAATCCGACTCTCCTAATTACCAATTGAGAACTCAACTTCCTCAAACAGATATAGAGCTATTTCGCGCTCTCAAAGGTAGACAACCATCTGCTTTAGGTGTTCTTTATGATCGCTACGGTTCCCTAGTGTACGGGTTAGCACTGAGAGTGTTAAAAAACTCTCAAGAAGCAGAAGACTTGACCCAGGAAATTTTTTTAAATCTTTGGCACAAGGGTAAATATGATCCGGCGCGTGGCTCTTTGAGTAGTTATCTAACAATTTTAACTCGCTCAAGAGCGATCGATAAATTGCGCTCCCGTAACACAAGTTTCAAATTTCTTGAACGCTGGAGTCAATTTATAAGTACGCAACCGGGTGCTCATACTCCTGTTGAACAAGCTGATTTAAAAGAGCGATCGCAGTATGTTCGGGATGCGCTAACACAACTTTCTCAACACCAGCGTCAAGTCTTAGAGATGGCTTATTACGAAGGACTTAGCCAGTCAGAAATTGCTAAAGAATTAGATATACCTCTCGGTACAGTCAAAACTTGGGCTCGTCAAGGTCTGCTGAAACTTAGAAAAACATTACAAGATTTAATCAAATAGTTTTATTATGTTTGGCTCTCCATCTCCTGAACATTTAGAAGAATTAATTGCTGGGTATGTCTTAGGAAACCTTTGCTCTGAAGAAGCTGAGGAATTTAAACACCTTTTGGCAGAAAAACCTGAACTAATTCAACAAGTAAATCAATTACAGGAAGTGTTGGGACTCTTACCCTACGCCCTACCCGAAATTAGACCTCCACAGCATTTACGTTTGGCTATTGTAGAGGCTGTTAATGACCCAGTTAATCCCAAACTGGCGCGAAAACAATTTGTTTTACCTTGGAGTAAGATTGTTGCCAGTGTTGCCGCAATATTTACTCTGGCACTTGGTATAGATAGCTATCGTCTTAGACAAGAACTAAGTAGTGCAAAAGATGTCCTGACAGTGCTTGATGGGCGTGACACGCATTTATATTCTGTCAAAGGCAAAGATAAAAAATCACCTGCCTTTGGAAGCGTTTTAATTGATTTTGACGCAGATAAAGCGGCAATTGCTTTGAATAACATTTCTAGTCCTCCTACGGGTCAATCTTACTGGCTTTGGGCAGTTGTTAATGATCGAATCATCCGTTGTGGACAATTCAATGTAGGTACAAACGGCTTTGCTTTAGACAAAATATCTGTACCTGATGATGCTTATAAAGAGGGTGATGAGATATCCAAGTTACTTGTCACTTTAGAATCGTCTGAATCTCCTTCATACCCGTCGGAACAGATTGTGATAGTAAGTGCTTCCTGAACTACCTATGCTGATGCTATTACATCCAAGATAAGATTTAACCTTGATCAAAAAGCGCTTTAAGAGCCGCAATATTTTTGATTAACTTTTTTGCTGCTATAGGTATTTTTTTTGAAGTGGCTTATTTAATATCTGTTACTTCAAATCGAGTAAGCCTTTTTCTTTAAGTTTGGGATTGAATCGAATTTGCATTTGCACACCACGCGATTCTAATTGAGTTAAAACTTGGCTTTCAACTCGTCGCGCTACTGTTTTTAAGAGTTTGGATTGTGTCAGTTCATCACTCGATTTATAACTACTTTGCTCATCAGTAGTCATAGCTACTTTTGCATCAATAGGTTGAGTCCATTGTGCTTCCTCAGACTCATTACCAGTTGGAATGAAGCCGTTTTCCTCGGTCCAAGCATCGCGGATACTTTCTAAAATAGTACGACTGGGGCGATCAATGGTTTGTACTTTCAACCAGTAGCACTTTTGAGGCTGACGTACAAGGTGTTGCTTAAGGCTGAGATCAACGTCGCGGGAATATCCCACAAATTGCAGCACTTTCTCTTGATCAAAAATAGCGTATACACCAACTTTACCTTGAAACTGCTCAGGTAATTGACCGTTAGTGTCAAGATAAGAAATATATTCAAGACTGGCAAGAGCGGGAATATTAGTGTCAGTAGTCATCAGTTATTTGTAAACGTTATTAATTAACTTTGCGATAAATAGCGCACAAGCGACTTGGTTTGAATATTTTGGCTTTAAACATGAAATTAGGTGGAACGTTTACAATTGCGTGAGCGTCTGATTCATAGTATTTCTCAAATTCAGCTGGCATTCCTTTAGGTGTTGCGACGCTATAAGGTACAGGTTGAAAAAGAAGTTCTGTAACCTCACAAGCATATTGCATTTGTTCAGTTATTTGCTTGATAAAGGCTTCACTTTTTAACAAGCTAAATAGAGCTTCTTTGGCTTCTGGGTCAAGCGTAAAACTACTATCAAAATGATCGATAATTTTAAGGGGCATTTAAAATATCCGCGCTTGTTAACAACTAAAAGTAATCGCATTGCCACACGCTAGAAATACCCCTTTAAGTCCTTGAAAAAGGAGATCCAAGAGGTATGTCTGCATAAGTTCTATTTAGGAGCAGCGCGATCGCACTTTACTCAAAATCGCTGCTTTAATCAGCCTATGAGATTATGCGATCGCTGTCAGTAGCTGGAGAATATTCTTAAATTAAGAATTGTGAAGTTTAAGCTCCGCACAAAAAAATGTCACCAGCAGCTACTGTGCTGTTGAATCATAAAAAACAAATATCTTACCATATGCGATATCTGGGACTTTTAACCCAGTAACAGCTTCAGGCTTCACTTTTAATTTCAACAGCGCTTGTTCAAGCTTCATAGTTTGATTGGTGTTGGGGATGATAACACTAGTATTTTTCAACACATCATTTAACATTAAGTGTTCTGTTTTGGTATGATTTGCGTGTTGCTGTTGAAAAGGTTGGGGATTGTGACCTTTCAGCACTTCATTGATATCTACAACCTCAATTCTGTCAAATTCCACAACATTGTTTGAAATGTCCTGAAGCGCTTTTAAATTACCAACTTCAGCTTCTCTAGTCTTACACGCTGACATGAGATCGCTATATGTAGCGCTAGCGTTACCCGCCTGGGATATTCTTTTGGCAACCTGTGGATTTGCTGCTGTTGTTAATGTAGAAGGCTTGTGATCAATATCGCTTAAGGGACTTTGCTTGTGTACTATTCCAGTAATTAGCATCTGATCTGGAACTCCAGGTTGCTGTAGCTTCTTTAACTGAGCAGCAAACTGTGGTTGAATCGGTATAGTTCTAACTTGACCACTCGTTAACATCACAGTTAACTGATTGTTTTTAATACCTACGATCCGCCCGTTGAACGTATAAATAGGCTTTCCTTGCTCTGAAAGTACCAAATCAGTGTCAGTGTCAAGGATAATCGCTGTACCCTTCTCCAGACTCATTGAGTCGAATGCTTGCCTAGACACTGGATAAGTTTTCAGCGTACCGTCAGCAAGTCGCACTTTCAAGGGTGTACCGCTAGAAGATTCAATCACACCTGTAACTGCTTTAGCACTCGTTGGGTGTCTCTGTGCCAGATTCGTCACCTTGTGGGCGTTCGGTGCTGTTTGTGCCATCGTAACAGTTGGCAAGCCTAACATTAAAAATCCAGCACCAACAAGTAGGGAAGCTAAATGTATTTGTTTGTTTTTCATTTTAAAATCACCGTTTAGATTTTTAATCTTATATAAAGTACGGAGATGGTTTCAAGTAGACTTAAATTGTTTACATAACTTTATATAACTTAAGGTAAATTAGCGTCGTGGAATAAAAAATTTTTGTTGGAGAGATAAAGTTAAAGTGTAAGTGCAGGTTTAGAAGACAATCGGCGATCGCGTTTTTATTCTGGAATATAAATATAGTATTGGTTCATGTTCTAGCTCAATCTAAAATTGTTTTCCTACTTGCTTTTAGATAGGTTTTCTATAAATTTTTACAATATTTTTCAAATTACATAAATATAATTATTTTTTCATTCAACATTAATTAACAAGATAAAATTAAATATAATTTATTTTTATACTAGATATTTTTTTGTAACCCTTTATAATAGCTTCAATAAAGCGCTAAGAGTTCAACATAATGAGCCTAAAATTTAGTACGTTCTGGGGCGAAGCAATGGCGATCGCAGGGTAAGTATCAAGAAGCGCTTATACCTTTTTAACTAAGCTTTAGCTATCCAAAAACGTGATTAAGTAGCCTGAATTTTTCAAGAAATTGTGCTAATGCCAATTAAGTGTTAAAGTGAAGCCCTCGTCAGTTATAAAACTTTCGGAATTCAATTCCAAGCTCGACAAGCCGGAATTTTTCGAGGTACTGCATTAAATTATTTAGGTTAGTATGAACAGTTTTACGGTAGCTACGATCACACCCTGAAAATTAAACCGCATATTAAGACGGCAAAAATTAATTTAGACATTAAGGCAGCTGTCGAGATTAAGGATAAATCCCCACAGCTTTCAGCTAAAGTCGAATAAACTTGACTAGCTGAAAAAATGAGTTTTGTATAGTCCGTTAAAACGGACTTGAGCTATTAGCCTTGAACTTAAGTTCAAGGCAGTGGCATTGCAAGATGCAATATTTGACATTAATCAAGTCTCCAGTTTAAGATATGAATAAATTTTAAAAAGATTAATAAGCTTAATCAGGTGTTTTTGCTGTTTGCAGAAGCACCTATTTTAATTAATATTAATAGCGAGTTTTATCAACAGTGAGGTGTCATGAATTTCCAAACATCAATATCAATAGCATGGGATAAGATTCAAGGAATGATCAACAGTTTGATCATTATGCTGCCAAATATTGTATTAGCGGCGATCGTCTTTGCACTATTTTTCTTCGCCGCAAGGACAATTAAGTCTCTGGTCAAACGTCTCACTCGTAAGTATCGACACGCCCGAAATTTAGGGTTGGTACTCGGACGTTTATCGCAGGGTGCTGTCATTTTAATTGGTCTATTTGTAGCCTTATCTATTGTAATCCCGTCCTTCAAAGCAGGGGATCTAATTCAACTGTTGAGCATCGGTGGTGTGGCAATTGTTTCGCCTTCCGCGACATCCTCCAAAATTTCCTGGCTGGTATCCTGATTCTTTTAACTGAGCCATTTCGGATCGATGACCAGATCATTTTCAAAGGCTTTGAGGGAACAGTTGAAAATATTGAGACACGCGCTACAACGATCAGAACTTACGATAATCGTCGCATTGTTATTCCTAACTCTGAACTGTTTACAAATTCGGTTACTGTTAACACTGCCTTCAATAACTGCCGTGTACAATATGACGTTGGCATCGGCTACAGCGACGACATTGACGAGGCAAAACAGTTGATACTTGAAGCACTACTTAGTGTAAATGCTGTATTAAAAGATCCGGCTCCTGATGTACTTGTGATGGAACTTGGTGAAAGTAGCGTGAATATTCGCGCCCGATGGTGGATCAAACCGCCGCGACGTGCGGATGATCTTTACTCGCGGGATCAAGTTCTGACTGCAATCAAGAATAAGCTGACTGCCAACGGAATTGACTTGCCTTTCCCGACACGACAGATTTTATTTCACGACCAAACCGAGGAGACAGACGGCGATCGCTCCCGTCAGCGTGAAGGATGGCCAGCAGGCAAAAAAGAAGTGCCACCGCGCAGTATTAGGGTTCGCTGAGGCGGCTTGCCGAAGTGCGTTCGCAGAGAAACGGCAGTGAAGGAGATGGCGATCACAAAGACGATCAATGCCATCAACAGTAATCAATGAAAAACATCAAACTGGGTAAACTTTGGGATTCGCTGCACTCCAGCTACTGGTTTGTGCCGACAATTATGGCGGTAAGTGCGATCGCGCTAGCGGTGACGATGTTGAGCATTGATAGAACAGGCGCATCTGAAGCGATTGAGAAATTGGGCTGGATCTACACTGGTGGCCCAGAGGGGGCGCGATCGCTGCTTTCAGCCGTTGCGGGTTCAATAATTTCGGTTGCCGCTACAGCCTTCTCGATCACAATCGTGGCACTTCAGCTTGCTGCTTCAAATTTTGGTCCCCGAATCCTGCGTAACTTTATGAAGGACACGGGCAACCAAATCGTCCTTGGCACATTCATCGCCACATTCATCTACTGCTTGCTTGTACTGCGGACTATTCATGGCGAGGGAGATGGATACAGCGTTTTTGTGCCGCAACTCTCGGTTACGGTTGGTATTGTGCTAGCACTTGCCAGCATCGGTGTGCTAATTTACTTTATCCATCATGCGGCAACCATAATTCAGACATCGCACGTGATCTCTGAGATTAGTGCTGATCTAAACGATGCTATTAAGCGGCTATTTCCAGAAAAGATTGGATATGGTGCGTCGCAGCACAAGCGATCCTTTGGAGAAATTCCAGCGAATTTTGACGCGGAAGTCCCAATTAAAGCAACTGGTAGTGGTTATATCCAAGCAATTGATGACGGAAAATTAATGAAGATTGCTTGTCAGCAAAACCTCCTGTTCCGCCTTAAGTATCGACCAGGAAAGTTTGTTGTCAAGGGTAGCGATTTAGTTATGATTTTTCCTGAGAAACGGGTGAATTTGAAACTTACTACTCAGATTAATGATGCCTTTATTTTGGGCAATGAACGTACTGAGCAGCAGGATGTTGAGTTCCCGATTAATCAATTAGTTGAGATTGCCCTGCGCGCCATCTCTCCTGCTGTTAACGATCCGTTCACGGCAATTGAGTGTATTGATCGCCTCAGCGCTGGACTGTCCCACCTCGCCCAAAAAAATTTTCCTTCCCCGTACCGCTATGATCTCGATAATAACCTGCGCGTGATTGCTGATCCAGTAACATTTGCAGGGCTAACAGATGCTGCATTTAACCAGATACGCCAGTACAGTACCTCGGATGTAGCAGTGACAATTCGGTTATTGGAGGCGATCGCCTCTATTGCCCCTTTCACCCGCAACAAGAAAGACCGTGCAGCACTACTGCGTCATGCTGATATGATTCAGCGTGGCAGTCACGAAGGGGTATCGGAGGAACTAGACAGAAAGGCTGTTGAGGAGAGATACCAAGTAGCTGTAAAGGCATTACAGTGATAACTAAGAGTGAGGCTTGCTATCTCTGGGATCTGGTGCTTCAGGTGGAATTCCTTTGATATCTCCCTGCCATCTATTTAGTACATCTTTGACCAAAACTTCTTTTAGCCAAATTTGGGTAACAATTAGGAGTGGGATAGCCAAAAATAAACCTAAAAACCCGAAAAAGCTGGCGAAAACCACTACTGCTAATATGGTAAATACTGGCAGTAAAGATACTTCTTGCGCCATGATTACAGGTACTAAAACAAGACTTTCAAATTGCTGAATTAAAAGGTATAACCCAATCACTGCTCCTGCTTTCCAAGGTGCATCAAGTAGGGCAAGCAAGACTGGTGGTAATATACTTAAAGCTGGTCCAACATTAGGAATAAACTCTAATAAGCCTGCTATTAGCGCATTAACTAAAGGTAGCGGTACTCGCAAAATCAATAAGCCAATATAGCTTAAGATCCCAATAACGAACATCGCCAAAAGAGTGCCTTTGATCCAGCCAACTAAAGATTCTTCACACTGAGAGATAATTTCATCGACTCGCCGACGGTAAAAGGCGGGAAAGGCAAGTACAAAAGTACGTCGGTATGGTGAAGGATTTACCAAGAGCATAATCGTGATTACAAAGAACAGCAACAAACTCAGGACTACAGCAAGCGAGTTACTGATCAAGGCAAAAAAGTTGCCAACTAACCGAGTTGCAAAAGTTTGAAGTTGTTGAGTAAGGGCATTAAGACCACGATCGTCTTGTAAAACTCCCCCTGGAATAAGAGTTTGTAGCCTCTCATACCATCCACGCACTCGTTCTAAAGCTTGTGGCAAGAGATAGACAAATTGTTGCAATTGGGCAACAAGTCGCGGCACAATCACTGCAAAGATACCGACTACTAAAAGTAGTAAAAGAACAACTGTAATTGCGATCGCAATCCCCCGTTTAATCCGGTATTGCTGAAGTAGTCGCACAACTCTATTCAATACTGTTGCCAATACTACTGCTGCAAATACCAGCAAAACAACTTGTCGGATTTGCCACAAAATATAAAGAGATACGACAAGGGCGAAAAACCCGATCCATTGCCCTAAGCGCACAATTAAGCCTCCATTTTTTGATTTTTCGGGTTGGTGTATTGACTCTCATCTTGCCGAATCAACGTTGAGAGATTACTGGATTGTAGTACATTAGTTCATCTCTCTTGAGGATTTAATTGTTGAATTATTAAAAGGGAACAGGACAAAAAACTCCCCTCTGAATGTATGCAAGTTAAAATTACGCTAATGTCAATAGTGCATCAGCTTTAATTCGATTTAGCGCAAGTCGCTTGCAGCGCTGTTGATACTCGATTCACTTACTTAAGTTAATTAATCACAATCAAGCAAAAATATTCCTACGTGCTACAAAGGTTTAATATAGGTTTAGCTTGGATACATAGTTTAACTAAAGACGAAAATCCTCAAGCACTATCCTGCAAGTAACCTAAATTAATCTACAATCTAAAATCAATTGACATAGGAGCCGTTGTTATGCTTGGTCTTCTGATTACCTGGTTAGTTACCACTATCAGTTTTTTGATTATTTCTAAAATTCCTATAGGCATTGAAATTGACAGTTTTAAAAAAGCGGCAATTTCCGCAGCAGTTTTTGGAATTCTGAATACTTTATTACGCCCAATCCTTGGTTTGTTAACCTTCCCAATCGTTCTTTTGACATTAGGTTTATTTGCCTTTGTCTTAAATGCGATTATCTTTGGACTAGCCGCGTATTTAGTAGAAGGATTTAGGTTGCGTTGGGGTTTCTGGAGTGCTTTAATTGGCTCAATAGCACTAGGTATTGTTAATTCCTTACTCTTCCATTTGCTAGCAATCCTCAGATTGTAGCTCTTAAAATTGTCTGGTCGATCTATTGTCAACTACAAGGCGTACGAGCGCTATTTTTTTCAATCTCAACTGGCGATAATTTATTATGCACCTTACTTATTTAAGGAAATTTTGAAGCTGCTTAGTTGAATTTATTGCTGGAGATGGCACTTGCTCACGCAGCAGAACTAAGGGAATACTAAGTAGTCCTAGAACGATCACAACTAGGGTTATTGTCCAAACTAGCAATTGATTTGGGCGATAGTCTCCGCGCTCGATTTGCCAAAAAACTTGGTTGTAGCGTAAGGCTGCTAAAGCAATAACAATAATTCCAACAATTACTAAAACAATACCCAAATTTTCTGAATTAAAAACAGCATTTCTGCCAATTTCTTGCTGTTGAATCACAGCAGTTTGGAGTTGACGTAGAAATAAACTAAATCGCGCGATCGCAAAACCAAAACCAATCAATGCAATAGAAGTCCGCAGCCAAGCTAAGAAAGTCCGCTCGTTTGCTTGATGTTCACGTTGACGATCAACTTGAGGTTTTTTATTCACTACTGGTAACGTCGTTGGGTTTTTGCGCTGACCAAATAGGAAGTTGATTGACCTTTTGTAAAGTTAAATCTACATATCTTATTTTATTTGCCCTGGCGACCTTTTCCCCAAAATAGCCTTCAGAGCCATCATGCTCGTGGGAACCCGTCATAACTGCTTCAAAACGCCCCTCTTGTAGAGCTTGATTGAACGGGGAAGCAAATGTCAATGGCCAACGCGATGGAAATACTATGCTGCCTATATTATCAACCCAGTCTCGGCGGCCCCAAAGGTGATAGACACTCTGAGCTGAATCAAAGCCATTGATCCCATTAAAAACACCACCAACCGAGACTACAGTAATCTCCGCATTTAGCCACTCATCAAGATATTCAGTAGCACCTAGAGCAACTTGTCCACCGCCGCTAGTCCCAATAAGAATAAGTTTTAGGGGTTGATTTGAGTTTCGCGGTATCGGATATGCTGCATTCATTCGCTCAATGATCGCACTGGCAATTCCTCGGTTGTAAACAGGGCCATAACGGTCATCGGCAGAAATAGCAAATCGCCAGAGATTGCGGATTTTAATCAATACGTTGGCTATGCCTAGCCAGCCTTCTGCTTGATTTGCAAAACTCCACAAAGGAGCCAGTAAGCGCTCTCCGCCTAAACTTTCGTTAGCTGCTGAGTAGGGAAAGACATCTTCAACAATTACACATTGGGGGCGATCGCGCTTTAAACCCTTCAAAAAACTTTCTTCCCCTTCAGTCAATTCATCAGTAGAAAAGTCTCCTACTCCTGTTAGAAAAATAACGTAACAATTTATTGCCTTTCTACCAGGATTTGAGTTACTGCTAGGTGGTAGTTGCTTTGGATCATTTTTCTTAAAACCTAGAATTTCCGAGCCTTGTGATAGCCACCATACCAAAGTGCCTATCGGCGACAGTGTTCCCCAAACAAGGAGGATTATTCCTGCCAGAATCAGCAGTTTTAAGCTACCGCCTCGTAGCCACTGAAGTATCCGTTCAATCAACCCAATCATGTAATAATATTTTGATGCTTCATGAATCAATAGCAAAAAAAACATTGCGTTTTTATTGTTTCTTGTATAAGAAAAATATCATATCGAAGTTGTTATTAATAATTATTCGTAACGGAGATTGAACGTGAGTGCCAGGAATTCAAAATTGAACTTGGGTACAACTCTTAAAGAAGCACTCACATTAGATGCGAATTTTTATGAACATACTCCCAATACTCCTAGAAGTCGTCGATTAGCTCGAACGATTGTAATTTTAGCAGCAGTATCTAATGCCCTGGGTAGTGCATTCATCTTATTAATTAACCGAGTCACGCTGCCTATGCTAGTTTTAGCACTTGTGATTAATGGGATTAGTGTGGTATTAGGCTACTACTTCTGGACTTTAACAATTTGGAAGCTCGGTGATTGGTTTAAACCAAATCATGTTACTTACAGAGAACTGCTGATCCCTATTGGTTTTGCATATGCACCTCAAGTGCTGAACTTTTTAACCCTAATTCCCTTATTAGGGCGACCGATTCAACTAATATTAGCAGTTTGGAGTTTACTGGCTGTTATTGTTGCAGTCCGCCAAGGCTTAGACATAAACCCTCCTTGGGCTGCTTTAATTTGTCTGATAGGCTGGCCTTTAATTCAAGTAGCGATCGGCTTTGTCCAAGTTTTTGAGCAGACACTGATGAGAAGTATTTAGGACTTGCAGAAAGCTGTTATGGCGATCCTACATCAGCAGTTAAATTAAGATGTCTAGCATCGCCTGTGCTTGCTGTTACATAGGCTGATCGCGCATTTAATTCTGGGTTTAAAACAATAGCAACTATCTAATAGCCGTCGCAGAGATGCCTGTAGCTTACATTGGGGTTTGTCTGTAAATAAGCGCGTACCGAATTGCAACTGCGGTTCATTGAATCATTTAGCTCATTTGGGTATACATCCCAGAGTTTGACGCTGTTGTCATTACTACCAGAAGCAATCGTCTTGCCATCGGGGCTGAAAACTACGCTCATAACCCAATCGCTATGCCCGTTGAGAGTTGTGATTTGTTTGCCTGTCTTCACATCCCAGAGTTTGATGTTGTTGTCACGACTACCAGAAGCAATCGTTTTGCCATTGGGGCTGAATATTACGCTATTGACCAAATCGCTATGCCCATTGAAAGTTGTGATTTGTTCGCCTGTCGCCACATCCCAGACTTTGACGGTGTCGTCAAGACTACCCGAAGCAATCGTCTTGCCATCGGGGCTGAAAACTATGCTCCTGACCCAACTGCTATGCCCGTTGAGAGTTGTGATTTGTTCGCCTGTCGCCACATCCCAGACTTTGACAGCCTTGTCCTCACTACCAGAAGCAATCGTCTTGCCATCGGGGCTGAAAACTACGCTATTGACCGCATTGCTATGCCCGTTGAAAGTTGTGATTTGTTTGCCTGTCGCCACATCCCAGAGTTTGATGCTTTTGTCACCACTACCAGAAGCAATCGTTTTGCCATCAGGGCTGAAAACTACGCTAGTGACCAAATCGCTATGCCCGTTGAAAGTTATGATTTGTTCGCCTGTCGCCACATCCCAGAGTTTGACGCTCTTGTCACGACTACCAGAAGCAATCATTTTGCCATCGGGGCTGAAAACTACGCTAGTGACCCAACTGCTATGTCCGTTGAAAGTTATGATTTGTTCGCCTGTTGCCACATCCCAGAGTTTGATGGTGTCGTCATCACTACTCGAAGCAATCGTTTCGCCATCGGGACTGAAAACTACGCTCCTGACCGATTCGCTATGCCCTTCCAAGCGGTTACGTTCTTGCACATTGTAAACTGCCCGTTGTAGTGCCACGCTTACGGTCTGACTCGCCGCAGCATCTTGAAAGATGGCATTTTTAAGTTGTCTACCTGCCTGTACAGCACTAACCAAAGCTTCAAGCTGTCTATTGGAAACTAAGGAAGCTTCAGAGGTTTGAGCTAGAGCATTTATTGTACTCTTCTGAGCATCATTCCACTGAAAAAAGGCAAAGCTAGTCAGTCCAGTCAGTCCTACAAGAGAGATGGCTGCAACTCTATTTCGCATTTGAGCCGCTTTCCGAGCTTTTTTTTCCTGCTCTAACTCTCGTTGCCTTTGTTCTTCCTCTTCTCGACGTAGGCGATCGCGCTCTGCAACACTAGCATCAATAAATTGATTTGCTGACTCACTCAAATTACTAAAAGTGGGTTGTTCTCTAAGTTCTATAACTCGCTCTAACTTAGAGCCACTCCAGAGTTCCCCCTCGGCTTTTTGAGGCTCTTTTGTTCGCAAATCGCTCCAATGTATAGCATCATCAATTAACCGATTTTTTAAAACAATAGTTTCTTCTGCTTCTTTAATCCAGCCTTGCAGTTTTTCCCAGGAAGTCAACAAAGCTTCGTGGGCAACTGCTACCGTAGGTTTTTGTTTTCCTTGTTGGCTGACGACTAGCAGACGATTAGTAATTAATTGATCGAGGGTAGGCTCTAAAACATCACCACTAAAATTAGCTTTATCCGACCTTCTACTAACAGCCCTACCGCCTACAACATCTACTAAATCAATAAATATTTGCCTAGCTGCTTTTTGTTCTTCTGGCGACAGCAGTTCATCATATACCTTGTTCGCCTGTTGCTGGAGTGCGCCTATAACTCTACCTAAAACATAGTACGTCGGCTTATTCAGAATCCGGTCTGAAATATCATCTTTTTCCCACAGCAAATTCAGGGTGTATTGTAGCAGTGGCAAAGAACCAGCCCGTCCCTGAAAGTCGTCGATGATTTCTTCGATTAGACCTTCTTGAAAAACTACCCCATTTCTAGCAGCAGGTTCCGCGATCGCCAGCTTTAGATCGCTAGGACTCATATCACCAAGCAGTTGACTATGGCTGTTGTAGATGCTTACAAGACTAGGATAAGGACTAATTTTATCGAGAAAATCAGCCCGCATCGTCAAAACAATCTTGACAGAATTGTCCTGAACTTCAATTAGTTGTAGTAAGCCATCAATAAACTTCTCACGTTTCGCCTTCTGACTAATCGTAAAAAGTTCCTCAAATTGATCGATAAAGATTAGCCATTGTGAGTCCTTTTTCAGTTCACGCACAACCTGAATTAAAGTATCAGCTTCTCCCTTTTGAGCAATCTTAGCCTTGGCAACGCCGTATTTAGAAATGAGACAGCCATACAGAGACTCAAAGGGGTCTTCATCTGGTACAAAAGTCAGATTGACAAACTTTTTATCTAATAATTTAGGAATTAAACCTGCCCGTACCAGTGACGATTTGCCACTACCTGATGCTCCTAAAAGTAATAGTAAATTGTTCTGCTCTAAATCCTTACTTAAACTAGCAATTAACTGATCTCGACCGAAAAACTTGTCCTTATCTTCAGCTTCAAATTTATCTAGCCCTTTGTAGGGAGATTCTTTAATCAAATCGCGCTCTTTAATACGATCTTCAGGCTGATTAGAAACAATATATTGATTGACAGTTCCACCGCTAATAGAGCCAACAATACCCTTTACTGAATCGTGAACTTCTACGTTGTTCGTGAAACTGTCTTTAGTCATACAGCGGTTTGCGTTCGTATAAAACACAGTAAAATGTCAGATAAATGGGATAGCAATGAAGCCATAGTCGGGAGACTTACGAGAGAAGATAGTCAGCGCCATTGAAAAAGGCGAAAGCTCTTTCCGAAAAACAGCCGAACGGTTTTCTGTGAGTAAAAGCTGTGTCCAAAAATTGGTCGCCCAGATGCGAGAAG
>JAHHHE010000045.1 GCA_019359535.1 Gloeocapsa sp. UFS-A4-WI-NPMV-4B04 | reverse complement strand
TAAAGCTCGAACACGCGCCAAGCACTTGACCAAGCGTTAACTCAGATTATTAATGATTCTATTTCCTCCACTGATGTGCTCGGTTGGTTCGCTCACTGTGGCTTATTCATTTAAGAAGGGCTGTAAGATAGTAGACAAGTATGGGAAGTTAAAGAATGACGAAAGTCTCATTCTTGTTGTTAGATCATTTAGATGATCAGGAGTTCAGCGTATAAACAAATATTACTTAGCTCTCAGGCTCACTATTGATTTCAATATCTAAAGTTTCCTCATTGATTTGAAGGTATAGCACATTAGGCTGACAGCAAACCTGACAATCTTCAACATATGACTGCTGCATTCCCGCACTCAAGTCAACAAAAGTCAAATTAGTCTCACCACAATAGGCACAAGCATACTCAGCCGTGTTCTGCATTTTAAGAATAAAGAAAATAAAGCCGCAATGTATGATTACAGATTAGCTATAAACAGATTAATGTGGAATACCTGCTAGTTTTTAATAATGTCATTTTTGCTTTGATTTACTTTGAGGTATTTGATGAGAACCAAAATATTTTTCACTACGATAACGCAGCCAAACCCTTAAAACCTGCGGAATTTGCTCTTTCTGCTCCTGTGTCAATGTGTTATAGAGTTCTAGGGCGCGCGCTCGTTCATAACGGCAGGCTGGATTGTTATGTGCATCCCAGTAACTCCTTGCTACTCGAATCCGGCGGCAAACCTCTTTCACTAATGCAACTCCCGTTAATGGGATATCTTTCTTAGCCATTGATTTGAAAAACTGGATAGACTACTTCTTTAATAGTAATTTTTCTTAGTAATTTGTTGCTCTAAACGGCGTACTCTAAACCGACGAATTTTCCTCGTTAAAAGGCGGCTATTCCAAGTCCAGTCACTAAATAAATACTGAATATTAAAAGCAATTACAGCAACTGACGTTAGTACAGCAATACTTCATTGGAAAGACGCAATTTCCCCTGCTGTCTCTTTAGGATTGTAAGGGTTAGCACACAAAAATTGTCAGGTAGCGACAAAAAAATCAGCTATGGCAAACGAGTGTAGACATATAGGAGTTTGTGCAGAAATATGGATAGTTCGTTGAACCGCCCCTTAGCAGTTGTCACGGGTGCTTCCAGTGGCATCGGCTACGAACTGGCTAAACAGTTCGCCCAAAACGGCTTTGATCTCCTCGTCACAGCTACTGGTTCGAGTATTAATGAAGCGGCCCAAGCCTTTGAGAGTCTAGGTGCTAAGGTTGAGACAGTACAGGCTGATCTTGCCACTTATGACGGGGTTGAAACGCTTTACGACAAAATTAAAGCGACTGGACAACCAGTGGATGCGATCGCGATCAATGCAGGTGTTGGTGTTGGCGGTGAATTCGCTCGTGAAACCGACCTGAAGGACGAGCTTAATATGATCAACCTAAACGTCGTCTCGTCCGTTCATCTCGCCAAACGGGTAGTAAAGGATATGGTCGAGCGCGGTAAGGGTCGAATTCTGTTTACTTCATCTATTGCTGCTTTAATGCCCGGCCCATTTGAGGCGGTCTACGCAGCATCGAAAGCATTTCTGCACTCCTTCTCGGAGGCGCTACGCAATGAGTTGAAGGATACGGGTGTAACAGTCACTGCACTCATGCCTGGGCCAACCGAAACCAACTTTTTCCACCGCGCGGACATGGACGACACCAGGGTGGGCGCGGCCAAGAAGGATGATCCAGCCTCTGTTGCTAAACAGGGGTTTGAAGCTTTGATGGCAGGCAAAGACGATATTGTTGCAGGTTCGCTGATGACGAAGATTCAAGGTGCGGTAAGTAAGGTCTTACCTGAGCCTATGAATGCTGAACTGCATAGCAAGCTCTCTGAGCCAGGATCAGGCGACAAGTAATCCGCTCCAAAGGCAGAAAGGTGAAGTGCCTCTCTGCCTTCGTGAAATGCCATAATAATTGCATATTTTTTCGTTTTAGTACAACCAAGGGCAGATTGCGTTCATATTTTTCCTCGTAATCCGTGATTTTCACGCCCAAGGGAACATACCTTAAAGTTAACCAAGTATAACGGCGAGTCTGAACTCAAATAGACCTATCGCAGCCGTTCATCCAGTGTAAACAAATCTGCTGGCACTTCCAATTTCACTCTTCTTTAAATCTCAACTGTGTAACTCCTAACTTGAAATCCAAAACTATCCTTATCCTTACCTTAATTCACTACCTTTTCAGCAACGCCGTTAAATTTAAAAGTTATAAGTAATTTTTAGCTTTTTAATCCTTGCTTAAAGTAATTTGCAGCCAGTCTTCAAGGTAAGAGCGCAAATTCTGGGTAAACTCTGAGCGCTGGTTGAAGCGTTCTGTACGAATAGGTTTACGCTCTTGATCGAGCATCCAACCGTAATCGCTACTCAAGCGTAGTTTGTCTTGCCAGTCTAAAACTGAGACAATTAATTGAGGGGCAGGACTGTTGTCGTAGTCATGAACACGAAATACGTAGTTAAATGTATTTTGCTGGGCAGCAGCGACTGTTGAGGATTGACCGCATTTTTCTTTTAGCCGCGATCGCATTTGTTGAACTAAATCAGGGTTGTCCAGTTCTTCTAAAGTGCGAACTGCCAATGTTAAGGCAAAATAAAACTCTTCGACAGGTATAAATTCTAGTTGCATGGCACTATTTTACTGCCAAGCGGAGATCGCAGAACTTAGTACAATTGTTTTTATTTAAGTGCTTTATTATACTTCTACCTATTGATATTTCCAAGTTAAACAGTACAGGGGTAAAATCAGTTTAATCAAATAAACGGCGTGGTGTATGTAGCTACCAAATTGAAGTTGCGTCTCCTACCTGGGAAAGAGTGACAAAAATTGAAAAACCAGCGTCAGTATTTCATCCAAGCCTAAAGGCTGAAGCTAATAGTTAGCAGAACTATTTCTGTCAACGGATGCAACGAAATACTTTTGCCGATAAATTAAGTTTAAGAATGATTAAGACATCCTTGGCTAGTGAGATCAGTGCTGGTTACACCCTCAAAGCCGCGCCACACAAGTTATTTTTTCTAAAGACGAAACTATGAACTCCGCAAATCAAAAGCACATTGCCCTAATTTCAGTTCACGGCGATCCGGCAATTGAAATTGGTAAGGAAGAGGCTGGGGGACAAAATGTTTACGTGCGCTATGTGGGCGAGGCACTAGCCAAGCTTGGATGGCAAGTTGATATGTTTACCCGCAAAGCAAGTGCTGACCAAGAAACTATAGTTCAACATTCCCCAAATTGTCGTACAATTCGCTTAACTGCTGGGCCTGAAGAGTTTGTGCCTAGAGACAATATTTTTGGATATGCACCAGAGTTTGTAGAACAACTTTTAAATTTTCAGCAAGAATCGGGGATTAAATATTCTCTGGTTCACACGAATTACTGGATCTCTAGCTGGGTAGGAATGCAGCTAAAGAAAATTCAAGGCAGTAAACAAGTTCATACTTACCACTCCTTGGGAGCAGTTAAATATAAATCAGTTTCGACGATTCCACTGATTGCGAAAACTCGGTTAGCTGTTGAGAAAGAAGTTTTGGAAACAGCAGAAACAATTGTGGCAACAAGCCCGCAAGAAAAAGAACATATGCGATCGCTTGTCTCCACTAAAGGCAATATTGATATAATTCCCTGCGGCACAGATATTCATAAATTTGGCTCGATTCAACGTGAACAAGCAAGGGCAGAGTTAGGCATTAATCCCGAAACAAAAGTTGTGTTTTACGTAGGACGATTTGACCAACGCAAAGGTATTGAAACTTTAGTTCGTGCAGTAGGTCAGTCTAAGTTACGTGGAAATGCAGACTTAAAGCTAATTATTGGCGGTGGTAGTCGTCCGGGTCACAGTGACGGCAGAGAACGCGATCGCATTGAAAGTATTGTTGATGAATTAGGGATGCGTGATTTTACAATCTTCCCCGGTCGTCTTGGCGATGACACCCTACCCGTTTATTACGCAGCAGCTGATGTATGCGTAGTTCCTAGCCACTATGAACCTTTTGGTCTTGTAGCAATTGAAGCAATGGCAAGTGGCACACCAGTAGTTGCTAGTGATGTAGGCGGTCTTCAGTTTACTGTAGTCCCTGAACAAACTGGACTACTTGCTCCGCCAAAAGATAACGCTGCGTTTGCAGCAGCAATTGATAAAATTCTCTCTGACCCCATTTATGCAAAACAACTAGGTCAAGCAGCAAGAAAGCGGGTAGAAACTAAGTTTAGCTGGGACGGTGTTGCTTCCCAACTGAGTGAACTTTATACCGATCTGCTGACGCAATCGCTGGAAATCCCAGTTGATAAGACGGCAGCTGTAAGCGCATAAAAATAGTTCTTAGATTACTGGTACTTTTGAAGAGTGAGTAGTGGGGTTTCCGCTACTCACTTGTTGTCTTTCCACTAATTACTGCCCTAATTGAGTAAACGTCCATCTTCCATAGAAACGATACGATCGGCAATATCAAGAATGCGGTTGTCATGAGTAACGAGCAGAATTGTACAGCCTTGTTCTTTTGCTAGCTTTTGCATCAGTTCCACCACATCTCGTCCAGATTTTTTATCCAGTGCAGCAGTGGGTTCATCTGCTAGTACGATTTTGGGACGAGCAATCAAAGCCCTGGCGATCGCTACTCTTTGCTTCTGTCCGCCCGATAGCTTCTCTGGATAGTAATCTACGCGATTTCCTAAACCTACGGCTTCTAAGATAGCGATCGCCTCAGTATCCAATTGCAGCATCTCGTCGTGCAGTTCCAAAGACATTCGGACATTCTGTTTTGCTGTCAAAAATTTCAACAAGTTGTGTGCTTGGAAAATATAACCAATCTGACAACGAAGTTGAGTTAACTGCTGCTTACTTGCGCCACATATTTCCTGTCCCAGTATTTTTAGACTACCTTCTTGAGCAGAACGTAAGCCACCCATAAGCGTCAGCAGTGTAGTTTTGCCCGATCCAGAAGGGCCAGTCATAATTACAATTTCGCCAGCATCAATGTTCAAGTTGATGTCAAATAATGCTTGTTTACGCAGGTTTCCTTCACCAAAGTAGTGATTGAGATTGGAAATAGAGATGACAGGTTCAGCAGTCAGGGATTGGTTAGGAACATTAACAGTTGTTTGCACGGGAATCATTCAAGATATGGAACAGCCAGACCTTATAGCAAAAAACGACCTATATAAGCGATGCAGTCTAGGATTAGTGCAGAACCAAGAAGGATCAGAATAACGCGCATAATTTGGGGAAACCAAGCGACAATTGCCCGATTAATCCGGTTAATTAAGTGAGTAGAACGCTCTCTAAGCAAGAGATACATCCCTAATAAAACAGTTAGCGGTAAAACAAAAATAAAGTTGTAGAGAGTGAGAACAGCGATAGTTTGGTGTAAAGGTAAATTGGCGCGAGTTATACGTTCAATCGCCACAAGGTAAGGCAATGCAGTTGGAGCTTCTACAAATGCCATCGTTGCGCCAAGTAAAAACGTATGTAGTGGCTTAAGAGATTTAGGGCGCTTGGCTGGTGTCTGCGGCTTGAGGAAGTGGTCGAGATTATAGCCTATGATGATCAGTACAACCCCAAGGATAAACTGAAGCACATAAATAACTTCGTTCAAACTATTGAATATACGCACGATCGCGCTTGTAATTCCAAAAGCTAACAGTAAGCCAGTGAGCCAAGCAGCAACAAAGTCTCCCAAGATGAAAGCAATAGAACGAGCTACAGGCTTAAGTGTAGTCAATAAATAAACCTGCATTGCCATTGCATTTGGGTTAATACTATCAATAACGGCGATCGCCACAACTGAAGCTAGTAATGCACTGGTAGGATACGAGGAAGTTGGCATAGAAGTATCTAGAACACATCAGCAGGATCGGCGGAACGCAGTTTTCGCATAGCGATCGCCCCAGAAACGCTACACATAATAATTGTCAATACCAGGACTGATCCTGCGCGTTCTAGCGTCATGGCTATCGGGAGAAGCGTGGCTGCATAAGCGACTTGATACAGCCCAAACGAGAGTATAAATCCAGGAATATAACCTAATATGGCTAAAAGTAACGCCTCTTGCGTCAGAACTCCTAATAGGTAGCGATCGCTGTATCCCATTGCTTTTAAAGTGGCATATTCCGGCAAATGCTCGGAGACATCAGAATAAAGAATTTGATAGACAATCACAATGCCAACAATAAACCCGACTCCCACGCCTAGACCAAAAATAAAGCCAATACCTGTACCATTTGCCCAGTAGTTCTTTTCAATTTCAGCAAAGCCTTCTAAAGTCAGCACTTTAACATCGTTGGGTAAACCTGCTGCTAATTGCGATCGCACTCTTTCAATATCAGCGCCTGGTTTAAGGCTAATCAGACCAATATCAACTTCACTTGCTTGACGTGGAAACAGTTGTAGAAAAGTTGAATCACTGGTGATAATATTGCCATCGGCGGCAAAGGAAGCACCATTAGTAAACAAGCCCTTAACGCTGACAGCTTTGCCATTCAGTTCAGTTTCAACGCTGCCTGTTTTTTTGAATATCTCGGCAATTCCTCCGTATTCAGGACGGCTGGCTTGATCAAATAAAACTTGATTCAGCAGCTTGAGATGGTCTAAATTTTGGTTTACTTCGGGAAACTTAAACACAGGTTTTGCGGGATCTACTCCCCACACTAGAATCGCGCGATCGCTGCTATTTTCGGGATTGCGCCACTGTCCTGTAGAAATGTAGACTGGACTAACCGAATTAACCCCGTCATAACTTAAAGCCTGATACAGCCGCTCTCTAGAAAAGCTTTTTACCGAAAATAAAGTTTGCAGTTGAGGATTAATCAAGACCAAATCTGCTTGTAAATTGCGATGCGGCTTGACTGCGGCATCATAAAGCGCACTTTCAAACCCCATTTGAATAAACATCAGCAGATCCGCAAAGGCAATTCCAGCTATAGCGACGACAAGCCGAGTTTTTTCTCGCGTTACTTGGAGCCATGCTAGTGGAGTTTTACGAAACATAATTAACTCCCCGTTGGTCTTTTCATCGTCCAAAATTTGAGATTATCCTCTGGTAAACCACCCGTTCGCACTACTTTAAATCCCAGCCTTTGATAGAAGCGAACGCCGCCCTCAGTTGAGGTTTCCAGGTAACAAGGTAATCCTTCACTATCTGCCTGTTTAAGAATTGGGATTAGCAGCAAACTACCAATTCCTTGTCGTTGATAAGCAGGCGAAATTCCTAACATGAATAGATACCAATGCGGTTCGGGAATATCATGCTTATGGTGTTTTTCAATAGTTAAAAATAGTGACATCATTTGCCTTAGTCTGCTCAAACGTAGCTGAAAAGGTAAAGCATACAAACCTAATTGCAATAGACGAAAATCGTTGAGCGGAAATTTCCCTGGAGGTATCCAGAGTGCGATACCTTTCAAATCATTTGTAGTTGTATAAATGTGGTTGTAAGGCTGGCTATAGCATAATGCAGTTTTAGCTAGTAATTTAATTGCATTAATCCTTGCCTGCTCCTGTTCACGCGCAAAGTAACGAAATATCGGATCATCATTAAAGGCATAAGCAAGAATTTCACTTGCTACTTCAATTTGCGATTTTTCTAAACAAACAACTTCTGTACTACTCATGGTTCACCACAATAAATCATTTATGAATGCATAAAAAGCTACGAAGTCAATCTTTGCTAAACTCACCATTAAACGAGCTTTCTCTCTGTCTTGCTCATTTCCACACAAGTAAACGAACTTGCAAGCAGCGATCGCGAAAATTGTCCAAGGGTAGATTTTTTGTCGAAACAATCGGAACCAAACGCGAGTTTTGTACACCATAATTAAATTACTTGTACCAGACAATTTTTACTATTCCTAGAATTAAATTAGTTGCTCTAATCTGCTTAAAAGTATTTATTGTTCGCATTTTTTATGCCATAGTTAACGATTGAAAAAGTACAAAATAAGATAATAAATCCAGCGAAAAAAATATAAATTCTATCATCAAAGCGTAATCATTTTGGTGGGCGGCACTGATTCAGAACTAATTCAAGATCAGCAATTATTTTGAATGGGTTTTTTGCTTGAAATACTGCGGCGATCGCTGCTTCGTATGGATTTCTACCTGTCTGCTTGACTGCCGCAATTGCCGCGCGATTTGAGAAGCCGCGATCGTGTACTAACCAAGCGGCTAAAACAAGTCCAGTGCGTCCAATACCACCGCCGCAATGCACGACCACTTTCTCACTTTGTTGGTCTGCTGCAACCAAAAATGGCAGGCTCTTTCCAGTTAGTATTTCAAGATCAGGTAGTGTAAAGTCTGCAATCGGTGTCCAACAAACTCGCTGATGCCCAAACTTTTGTTTATAAATGCCTAGCAAATCTGAGTAAGGAGCAAGTTGCTTTTTGGGTAACAGACAGCAAACCTTTTCAATTTTTTGACTTTGCATAAATTCAATCCAATCACGCACGTTTTGTTCTGAGTAGCCAGGTTTAGCAGCTCCAAATACAGTAATTTCTTGTTTTGACGCTGCCGCAAATTTGTACATATTGCCTTCCACAATTGCTATTTCATTTTTTAAATAGAATGAGTTACTAAATATGTCAGTATTACTTAGTTTTTAAGTAATTAAATGCTCTTTTTTAGCAATTTCTTCCAACTTATGTTGTCGCATTAAAAGAAATAAAGGTAGTCCCAGAGAAACACCAACTAGCAAGTTACTAGTAATATAAACCCACATATTTTTCATTCCAAGGCGCGAACCTTCCCAAAATACAAAAACCCAAAGAACTAGCGATGAAACAATTAAATCCATGCCAAAAAAACTGGAAATTCGGTTAATAAATAACTGCTCGAAGAAAAGCTTTAAATCAAGTCCATTTTCTATTAGAAATGGGACGAATTGAGAGTACGGCAAGATAGTACCCAGGATGCAAAGAATCAAGTATGTGGTTTGCAGCATGAATTTCTCCTTATATCAATCATTCGTTATAAATTAAGCTAGTAAAAGTTATAGTTGAATTGCTGTCTGTACTTGCAAGTTAGTCAAACCTGCAACTGATTTGCTATCTTCAGAATTAAGGCTAATTTTTACCTCAACCACACGGCGATCAAGGTTTTCCCCTGGCTGATTGCTGAAAACGTTTTGGCGGCTCACCTGTAAGCCAATTTGTGAAACTGTACCTTTGATTTCCTCTGCAAATGCTTGGCTGGTAATCACCGCCTGCCGTCCAAGTTGGACTTTACCAATGTCAGTTTGATAAACTTCTGCCACTACGATCATTTGGTCAGTTTGTGCCAAATCTGCAATGCCGTTATCACTCAGCTTTTCCCCAGGTCGTGTATGAATCTTGAGAATCTGTCCTGAGAGGGGTGCGCGAATGTAAGCTTGTTCTAATGCAGTTTGGGCGTGTTTTGCTGCTGCGATCGCCATTTTTACCTCAGTCTCAGCCGCCTGCACATCAACCGGACGAACTTCGGCAATGCGATTTAATGTAGCCTTGGCTTCACGCAGTTGTGCTTGCAAGCTTTGTAGTGTTCTGTTTTTTGTGGCGATCGCCTCATTTAGTTGTGCCTGTGCCGTTTGGGCTATTAGACGCTTAGTATCTAAATTAGACGCGGCGATCGCTCCCTGCTGATACAACTGCCGATAACGGTTATACTTAGTGCGAGAATTATTAACTTCAGATTGCCAACGCGCGATCGCCGCGTTTTGAGTTGCAATGCTACCGTCTAGTTCTGCCTCTAGTCGGGCGATTGTTGCCTGTTGTGCCTGAATTTCGCCAGTTTTTGCGCCTGCTTTCACCTGCGCCCTTTTTGCTTCGGCATTCCTTACTTGTTCCTGCACCTGTCGCAATTCATCTTGCAATTGATCGCGTGAATCTAGAATTGCCACTGTTTGTCCAGCTTGAACGCGATCGCCTTCTTTAACCAACAATTGAGCAACGCGATCGCCATCCAATGCCAAAGGTGCCGATAGTTCAATCACTTCTGCTGCTGGTTCTAAGCGCCCCAAAGCCGTAACTTTTTTCACAATCGGGATAGTTTGGGCTGGCTGAGACGACTTATTTACACCCACTGTCGCAAACTGAGAGATGCCGTAGAAAGCGATCGCGCCTGTAATCGCCGTAGCAGCGACAACTAATCTAATTACTGATCGTGAGGGTTTTGAAAGCGATTGCAGATTCATATTTCCTCTTTAAACTTTAAATCAACAAGTGATCGCAGGCTATTGCTTCATGTCAGCAGTTAGCATTTTACTGAGCAAGGCTCCCTGTTCTGCGTAAGAAACAGTTTCTTCTCCAAACAGCCGCCTCAAGAGCAAACCATAGATTAAGTTAAAGATAAAATCAACGAGCTTTCTGTCTGAAATTTCCAAATAATCAGCGATCGCTTGTATTGTCTGATCGTCTATTTCCTTTAGCTTCTCTCTAGTCGAAACATCAGCCCAGTCTTGCTGTTGACAGAAGTCAATCCACAGAAGAGTTTGTTTACCAATAAAATCTTCGTTTTTGGCAATGAAATTAAACAAGTGTTCAATCCGCTCTGATAGAGTGGGAAGATTCCCCGCCTCAGTTAAAAAATGCAGTATATTTTGCTGCTCTAGTTCTTCAGACAACTGCAAAAACAAAGCTTCTTTACTGGGGAAGTAGTGGTAAAGAGTTCCCGTAGAAACTCCCAACTCCTGAGCTAGCTGGCGCATTGTAATTGAGCTATAACCCTTTTGGGCAAACAAATCAAAACTCTTCATCAGCAACTCTTTACGGTACTGGTGATGATCAACAATCTTCGGCATAGGGCGTAAATCAATAGCAATTGCTATCCCAGAAAACTAGGATGATTGACTTTATATCTAACGTTCGTTATAAATTATCACGACTCAATTTTAAATGCAACTACTTTTTCTAGTTAATGCCATTGTTGGATGAAATATTAGCAATTGGGAGGGTAAGGAAACTCTGGTTTGCGCCGTTAGTAAGGCTCAACTGCGTGGCAAACCTGGCTTAAAGCTAATTATTAGCAGTGACGTTAATTACTTTTGGACTGCAACAAGTCTAGTGACAATATGAAGGGCGATAACCCCGCTCACGCTTCACTAACGCAGCGTTTTTGAGTTGCAATGCTGCCGTCTATTTTTGCCTCTAGTCGGGCGATTGTTGCCTGTTGTGCCTATTACTTGCTCTTGCGCCTGTTGCAATTCATCTTGTGGGCGATCGCGTGAATCCAAAATTGCCACTGTTTGTCCAGCATGAACGCGATCGCCTTTTTAAAATTACTTCTCTAGAAGGCAATACATAGTATCTGAAATGAGCGCATACTTAATGCTGACAATTTCCTTGTTCTCGCTCTATTTTTTCGGCGATCGCTTCTCTAATCCAATCTGACTGATTAGGCAGCGATCGCACAAATTCCTCTATTTCCAAAGGCAACTTGACTGCAACTGCTTTTTTTGACACTTTGCCTTTATAGTTTGACTTGTAATAAGTATCTGGATTGCCGCCTTTCCTTGCCATAACCTATTGCTTTATTTGAGTTAACCGGATATAATTGAGATAAGCTAGAGAAAAAAAGTTGGTGCTTACATCCTCTGGCAATACCCACCCCAGGGCATATATATGAATTACCACAGGGTATATATGAATTGTACCGAAAAAGCTGACGAAGTGATACCTGCGCTGAAGGCGACTGCCGATCTGTCGCCTGGCGCCGCCATCTCTAATTCCTCGTTAACCGCATATTCAGGCGCTCATTTTTCAACGCCACAGCGTAAAGCTAAATTGCACGACAAGCAGCGTATTAGACTTAAAGATGCTAAAGCATGGGCGCTGCATCGTTCGAGATGCGCTAATACAGCAGAAGTTAAAAAGTATCTTAAGGTGTTGGGCAAGAAATTAGATTTGCGATTCACTAGCGCTTGGATAGCTGTGAACAAAGAATTCGCTGACAAGATTAAGCAACTCAAGCTAACGGAAAGCTTTAAAGTAGGCGATCAGGTTGAGTGGACAGCGTATAAACCAATTGAGGCACATATATGTGCGTGGTTCCCGTTAGTGATTACGGCAATTATTGACGGGAAGGCACAGTTGGATGTTTGGGCTAACCCTGTACCATTAGAAGAACTGGTATCTGTTGCTTAAAACGGTGAAGTAGTAGCAACCGCAATTAATTTTTTGCTTCCGTTTTCTGTTGCAGCTGCTTTTTTCTGGTGGATGTCCTTAAATGAAATGTCAGCAGTTCAGAGGGTAAGAAAACTCTGGTTTGTGCTGTTGGTAAGTCGCAGCTGCGTGGCAAACCTGGCTTAAAGCTAATTATTGGCAGTGGCGTTCATCACTTTTTGGTTGCAACAAGTCTAGTGACAATATGAAGGGCGATAAAAAGCATTGTTAAGTGTTAAAAGTTAGATTTTTTATAAATAGTTAATATATACTAGCACTCTAACTTAAAGATAAAATAATGATGATAGAAACTCCATTTATTTCTAGTCCAAGACTTTTTTTAAAACTTGGAACTAAACAAGATGTGCTTGAAATTATCAATTACTTTTATCAAAACAAAGACTATCTTGCCCCTTGGCAACCACTTTGGCATTCAAACTTTCTAACCCAAGAATTTTGGCAACAGCAAGTAGAAGAAAATTTCAAGGAATTTCAAAGCGATCGCTCTTTAAAGCTCTTTATATTCAAAGCGCATCCCACAGAGATTATTGGTCAAGTTAACTTTAACAACTTTGTACGTGGTGCTGCTCAATTCTGTTATTTGGGTTATAGTCTAGCAGAAATTGAACAAGGTAAGGGTTATATGGCAGAAGCACTGCAAGCTGCCATTAATTATGTATTTAAAGAATTAAAGATGCACCGTGTAATGGCAAACTATATACCTCAAAATCAGCGAAGTAGTAATGTTCTTAAAAAACTAGGATTTGTTGTAGAGGGATATGCTAGAGAATATTTATTCATTAATGGGCAATGGCAAGATCATATTCTTACTAGCTTAACGAATAAAGCTTGGCAAGCAAGATAAGTATCGTTAAGTTTAGATAACATCTTAATTAGATAATTAATCACATAGTTCTATAGCAATTGTCTAATAATATAGCAATGTGAAGAACATACAAGATGCTTCGCTCTATTACATTACACTTAGCCTTACAGGTGTCTTGGGCATAAGTTTTAAAATTATTTAGGAATGCGCTACAGCAAGCTTAAAAGAACTAATTAACTGCTACACGGGGTAATCGGTGCTTGAAGCCGCAGAGAATTTCCCAAGAAATAGTGTTTAATTGAGTTGCCCAATCGTCTGCTGAGATTTTTTCATCTCCTTCTTGTCCTAAGAGTGTCACAACTTCTCCTGGTTGTAAATTTGGAATATTACTAACATCCAGCATTAATTGATCCATCGTAATCGCGCCAATCTGGGGTACGCGCTTACCTCTAATTAATACTGTCATTTTGTTAGATAGATTGCGAGGTACACCATCGGCGTAGCCAATCCCGACAACAGCGAGGCAAAGTTCGCGATCGCTGATAAATTGATGACCATAACTTACGCCAGTTCCAGGTGGAATTGTCTTCACTTGAGCAACCCGCGCTTTAACTTGGAGGACAGGTTTAAGGTTAATCTTAGATTGCAAATGAGGCGCTGGATAAAGACCATAAATCGCTAAACCTACACGCACCGTGTTATAATGCAACGCTGGATCAGTTAGTGTGGCTGCTGAATTGGCTAGATGCAAATGCGGTAGGGGTAATCCAGTTGATTTGATAGAAGCGATCGCACTCTCAAACCGAGTCTGTTGTTGTCTCATCACGGTTTGATCGATACTTTCTGCCGTTGCTAGGTGAGAATAAATGCTAGCAATTTGGAGTTTGGGCAATCTGTGAACTAACTGCACAAACTGCTCTGCTTGTTGCCAAGCTGGCCCTAAACGCGACATTCCTGTATCTAGCTTGAGATGTACAGGTACAGGTTGACATAGGCTAATTGCCTCTAACGTTTCCGCAAACACCAGAGCTTGCTTAAAATTGCATAGAGTTGGCTGTAGTTGCCACTCGGCGATCGCTTTAATCTGTTCTGGCGTGTAAGTCGCGCCTAAAATCAAAATTGGAGCCTTAATTCCAGCCTCGCGTAATTCAATGCCCTCCGGCACTGTGGCTACACCTAGCAAGCTTGCACCAGATTGTAAGACAGTTTGGGCAACTGCGATCGCTCCATGACCATAGGCATCGGCTTTTACCACTGCCATAAGTGCAGTTTTGGGTGATAAAAGACTTTTTAACTGACATACATTGTGCGCTAATGCTGCTAAATCAATTTCTACCCAAGCGCGATCGCATAGTCCGCCATAGGCATCGTACTCCATAGATGTAACACTATGGTGCTTTTTGATCAACATTGCAACTCACTCCTGCATCACTCACACTACCACAACGATTTTTTCTAACTTACCCATCTAAATAACCAAGGACAGTTTAGTCAGATTAATCAGGAAGTTTACCGTTCGCACTAGGATTGCACAAGGGCTATAAGTTTAATCGCGATCTAGTTCTAGACAAAACTACTCTTAACCGAGGCGGGAGGGGAGCATTCTTAGCAGAGGAGCATTCTTAGCAGGGGAGCATTCTTAGCAGGGGAGCAGGGGTGTATTGTTTGCAAAAAGAGTAGGTAGTAATAAGTTTTCTGCCACTACTCACTCTTCACTACTCACTTCATTGAGGGTGTGCGAAATAATCTTCTGTTGGTTTAACGTTTTAATTCACCTCAAAAAGCGCACAACCGGATGTTTATGTTACTATCTTCAGTAAAAAATATTGCGCTTTGCGATATCAATGGCCAAGGTCTTAGTCCTGAACGCCTCTTACGAACCGCTAAATATCACAAGTTGGCGGCGAGCGATTATTTTACTAATCAAAGGCAAAGCAGAGCAAGTTGAACACAATGGTAAACTGATTTACTCTGGGTTCCCTCTGCCAACCGTGATTCGGCTGCGTCATTATGTACGGGTTCCTTATAAGGAAATTCCCTTGACTCGCCGCAATATCCTCCACCGTGACGGTCACGCTTGTCAATACTGCGGTTACACTGGGGAGGATTTGACGTTAGACCATGTGATTCCGCGATCGCGTGGCGGTGGCGATAGTTGGGAAAATATTGTCACAGCTTGTGTTCGCTGCAACGTCAAAAAAGGCAGCCGCACACCTCATGAAGCCCAAATGCCTTTGCATCATCCCCCCCGCAAACCGTATAGTAGTCTTTACTTTGAAGTGAGTAGACACCTTAAAAGTGGACTACACGAGGAATGGCAAAAATATATTATTGGGCTTTAAACTGGTTCCTACGTGCGCGACTAAACCATATATCTAGTAGTACCTGGGTAGATATATGACTTTATTTGAGTTGATCAACGCTGAGATAAATTCCGCATAATTGAGCGCTTCACATTTTTTAACTATCTGTAGCTCAATCAGCGCCTAAAAGTTATGTCTTTAGAAATATAGTGGCTCACAGATGTTAGATCGGTAATTTTTTTGCGAAGATCGTAGTATGTATAATTTCGATTTTCGTCAAGTATTTATACTCAACTTAGCCTGATTGAGCTATATTACACCATTTTGCCTAGCGCTCAGTTAACTAGGAGTCACTAAAAAACACTGATGTCGCTATCTTTTATAAACACTTTTCGCTTCACACTCACAAAAACTTCACTTTTTTATGCAGTTGAATTCGCTGAATAAACTACCTGGCACTTTGCAACTAACAACACCATCAACCGATGATCCTCAAATAGTGCAGATTGAATCACTAGCTAATGAGCCGTCATCAGCACCATCAGTGAGTGAATCTAACAATCATATCGGTCAGCGTAATAATTGCTTGCTTCCTTCCAAAACGGAGGTACTACGCCAAATACTAGAGCAGCATCAGCATGAGCGCCAGTTAGTAATTTTGCAAGATTTTCCTGATCCAGATGCTCTTTCCTGTGCTTGGGCGTACCAGTTAATTGCCCAACAATACGATATCCAATGTGACATCGTATATGCTGGCACTCTCAGCCATCAAGAAAATATTGCCTTAGTTAAACTTACTGGACTACCAGCGCAACGCTGGACAAGTCAAATAGCTAAGAGTAAGGATTTATCCGTTTACAAAGGCTGTGCGCTGATCGATAACCAGGGAACGACTAGCCAGTTGATGTCATTGGTACAGGAAGCAGGCATCCCAATTACAGTTGTAATTGACCATCACAGTCTACAAGGGGATCTCAAGTCAGAGTTTATCGATCTGCGTCCGCAAGTAAGAGCCACAGCTACCATTTTTACCCAATACCTGCAAGCGGGGTTATTGGTGTTGGATAGCAGTGTCAATCAGCACATTAAGTGCGCCACAGCCTTAATGCATGGTCTACGGTCGGATACAAATCGGCTGATGCAAGCGCAAGAAGAAGACTTCCAAGCAGCTGGATATCTTAGTCGGTTTTATGACTCGCAATTATTAAACGCCGTCTTGCAGGCAAATCGCTCGAAGCGGGTAATGGATGTAATTGAGCGATCGCTCAAAAACCGCATTGTCCAAAATAACTTTTCTATTGCTGGTGTTGGCTACTTGCGCTATGACGACCGAGATGCTATCCCTCAAGCGGCTGACTTTTTAGTTACAGAAGAAAACGTCCACACTGCTGTCGTCTATGGCATTGTTCACGACGAAGACGAAGAACTCGAAGTTGTGATCGGTTCCTTAAGAACTACTAAACTTACTCTTGACCCTGATGAGTTTATCAAAGAAGCCTTTGGACAAGATAGTCAAGGGCGCTTTTTTGGTGGTGGCCGTACAGGCGCGGGTGGCTTTGAAATTCCGATGGGTTTCTTATCTGGCTTCAACGAAAATCCTGGTTATGCCAAGATGAAATGGGAAGTGTTTGATGGTCAAATCAAGCAGAAGCTACTGAGGTTAGTTAATCCTCAAGATAATCCGATTCCAAGTGAGTAGGGGTTAAGAGTGAGTAGTGAGTAGTGGGTGCAACAAAGCTTAAAAGCAGAGGCTTGGAACAAAAATGCCAATTCTTTCTCGTTCTCCATAACGTTAGTGCTGGGGCGTTACTACCATTATTTTCGGGTGCGAGTTTTGTAGTAAGAATCCGCTTACTGCATTCCCCCGCTTGGCAGTTTTTACTAACTGACTACTCATTGCCCGGAAAGGGCTTTGGTAATCGGGAAAAAACTTAATTTGATTGAATTGTGGAATTGTATTTAATTCGTCATGGTATAGCCCAAGAGCGGACAAGCGACATTGAGGATGAAAAGCGATCGCTTACAAAAGTGGGGCATCAAAAAACTGAGCAGGTGGCAAAACGGCTACGTGAATTGGGTTTGCGGTTCGATGTTATTTTGACCAGTCCCTTAGTGCGATCGCGTCAAACGGCAGAAATCCTCCAAGCTGCTGGACTAAGTTATCAGCTAGAAGAATCTAGCTACCTTGCTCCTGGTGGTGATATTTATGCTTGGTTGAAGTTTATAGAACAATTGGAGCCGCAGCCTGAGAGGATAGCGATCGTTGGTCATCAACCAGATTTAGGACAGTGGGCAGAAATTTTGGTTTGGGGTGAAGCCCGCTCTAAACTGATGCTGAAAAAAGCCGGTATTATTGGCTTAACAATGCCCCAAAATTCACCTGTGGGTCATGGGAATTTGTTTTGGCTCACACCCCCTAAATTTTTGGTTTAAATGCTTCCCGTAAAAATAGCAACATCAGTCCAGTTTCTGGTAAGTTAGCGTGAGTATTGTTCCATCCAATGCAGCTGGTGTACCTATGTCCGTCTGCGAATTCAAGCCTGGTTTAGAGGGTATTCCCGCCGCCCAATCCAGTATTAGCTTTGTTGATGGGCAACAAGGATTACTGGAATATCGTGGTATCCGTGTTGAAGACCTAGCCCAAAAAAGTACCTTTCTAGAAACCTCTTATCTATTGATTTGGGGTGAATTGCCCACCAGAGAACAACTTGCAGCTTTTGAGCATGAAGTTCGTTACCATCGGCGGATTAAATATCGCATTCGGGACATGATGAAATGCTTTCCTGAAAGCGGACACCCAATGGATGCGCTGCAAGCCTCAGCTGCTGCTTTGGGTTTATTTTATTCTCGCCGCGATTTGGATAATCCTGCATACATCAGGGACGCAGTTGTCCGTTTGTTGGCCAAAATTCCCACGATGGTGGCGGCGTTCGATCTGATGCGAAAAGGTAATGATCCTGTACGTCCTCGTGATGACTTGGACTACTCTGCTAATTTTCTCTATATGCTCAATGAGCGGGAACCAGATCCCCTTGCTGCTCGCATTTTTGATGTGTGCTTGATGCTTCATGCTGAACATACGATGAATGCCTCTACATTCAGTGCGAGGGTGACAGCCTCTACTCTTACTGATCCCTACGCTGTCGTTGCGTCCGCGGTTGGGACACTGGGAGGGCCACTGCATGGTGGAGCCAATGAAGAAGTCATTGGGATGTTGGAAGAAATTGGCTCTGTCGAGAATGTGCGTCCCTACATAGAGGAGTGCCTACAACGCAAAGCAAAAATTATGGGCTTTGGTCATCGCGTCTACAAGGTCAAAGATCCACGAGCAACTATTCTTCAGAACCTCGCAGAGCAGTTGTTTGAAAAGTTTGGTCACGATAAATACTATGACATTGCCGTTGAAATAGAACGGGTGGCAGAGGAAAAACTAAGTCAAAAAGGAATCTTTCCCAATGTTGACTTTTATTCAGGTTTAGTGTATAGAAAATTAGGGATTCCAACAGATTTGTTTACGCCGATATTTGCGATCGCCCGTGTTGCTGGTTGGCTAGCCCATTGGAAAGAACAACTGGCAGAAAACCGCATTTTTCGTCCTACCCAGGTTTATAGCGGTCTGCACGAAGCTGATTACATCCCAATTGAACAACGCTAAACATAGGCGAGGGGTCAGGGGATAGGGGCTAGGGGTTAGGGAATACAAAAATATATTTCCCCATCTCCTCTGCTCCCCTCTCCCCTCCTTGCCCCTTATCCCCAAGGGGGTCCCGAGCCTCCCCTGCTCCTCCGCTCCCTAATCCCTAACCCCTTTTCGCTCATGAGTAAAATTTCTTAGTTGCCAGCTTTACCAAAACCATCCAACGATATACTAAGCAGTGGATGGTAAAAAATCTTCACAAAAGCTGTCATTCAGATAAAACACTATTGAGCGAATTTACAAGTAATAAGTAATAAGTACAGACGTTGCATGCAACGTCTCTAGGTGTAAATATCCGTGACTTGATGACTTGAAAAGCTAAAACATGAATCCAGGAATTGACCTTCAAGGAACATTTATTGAAACCCTGATGGATTTGGGACTACCCGCCGGTGTTGCCAAAGCCATTTGGATGCCACTACCAATGGGACTGATGCTGATTGGCGCAACAATGGGAGTGCTTGTAACAACTTGGCTAGAGCGGAAGATTTCCGCCGCCGCACAGCAGCGAATTGGTCCTGACTTTATGGGACCTTTTGGGTTGCTGGCTCCTGTAGCCGATGGACTTAAGCTCGTTTTCAAAGAAGATGTAGTGCCAGCTAAATCAGACCGGATATTATTCACCTTGGGCCCAATCATTGTTGTGATTCCCATTTTTCTGTCCTATCTAATTGTGCCTTTTGGACAGAATCTAGTAATTACAGATGTTGGTACAGGAATATTTTTGTGGATTTCCCTATCTAGCATTGCGCCAATTGGCTTATTGATGGCTGGTTACGCATCGAATAACAAATACGCACTTCTAGGGGGATTAAGGGCGGCTGCTCAGTCGATTAGTTATGAGATTCCGTTGGCGCTATCGGTACTTGCAGTAGTTATGATGTCCAACAGTCTCAGCACCATTGACATCGTTGAGCAGCAATCCGGCTACGGCATTTTGGGCTGGAATATCTGGCGACAGCCTGCTGGCTTTGTCATTTTTTGGATTGCTGCCCTAGCAGAGTGCGAAAGAATGCCTTTTGACTTGCCCGAAGCTGAAGAAGAACTGGTGGCCGGATACCAAACCGAGTATTCTGGCATGAAATTTGGTTTGTTCTACCTGAGTTCTTATGTAAACCTGGTGCTTTCTGCCCTACTGTTTGCAGTTTTGTATTTGGGCGGCTGGGATTTCCCGATTCCGCTCAACTTATTAGCCAACTTGGTAGGAGTCAGCGACGATAGTTCCTGGTTACAGGTAGTTGATGCTTCACTAGGAATCATCATGACCGTATTTAAAGCCTACTTCCTGGTCTTTTTAGCGATTTTGCTGCGCTGGACAGTTCCACGAGTACGAATTGACCAGTTATTAGATTTAGGGTGGAAGTTCTTACTGCCAGTTGGTCTAGCTAATCTGCTATTAACAGCAGCCCTGAAGCTAACATTTCCCGTTGCCTTTGGTGGATAAATAGGGGCGCTTAGGTTAGGAAAACTTAGTTAGAGCCAATACTCTGCTCCCTGACCCCTGCTCCCTAAGCCCTATTAAAGAGAGAAACACTATGCCGTTGAAGTTCCTCAAACAAGTTAGCGATTACGCCAAAGAAACAGTGCAAGCCGCTCGCTACATTGGTCAAGGTCTATCTGTCACCTTTGACCATATGCGGCGACGACCGATTACTGTTCAGTACCCTTACGAGAAACTAATCCCCTCGGAGCGTTTCCGAGGTCGGATTCACTTTGAATTCGATAAGTGCATTTCTTGTGAAGTCTGTGTTCGAGTTTGCCCGATTAACCTACCCGTAGTAGATTGGGAATTTGACAAAGCCAGTAAAAAGAAAAAACTCAACCACTACAGCATCGACTTTGGTGTCTGTATTTTTTGCGGCAATTGTGTGGAATTTTGCCCAACGAACTGTCTATCGATGACAGAAGAGTACGATCTTTCCACCTACGATCGCCATGAGTTAAACTTCGACAACGTAGCCTTAGGCCGTCTACCGTACAAAGTGACGGAAGACCCGATGGTTACACCGTTGCGTGAACTGGTTTACTTGCCCAAAGGAGTTATGGAACCACACGGACTGCCCACAGATGCCCGTCGTGCTGGTATGCTGCCAGAAGAAATTGCACAGCAAGAAGCAAATAAAAAATAGTAAGTAAAGGTGTTGGTTTTTGGGTTTTGGGTATGATCGCTACTTGCCAACACCTAACACCTGTCACCTAACACCTAATAAGGAGACTAAGTAATTGTGAATTTAGCGGAAGGGGTACAAATTGTTTCTTTTGGCATTCTGGCTGTAATGATGATTGGTACGGCGCTAGGTGTAGTGTTGCTACCCAATATCGTTTATTCTGCCTTTTTGCTAGGAGGCGTGTTTATTAGCATTGCTGGAATGTATCTTTTGCTCAATGCTGACTTTGTGGCAGCTGCACAAGTGCTGATTTATATTGGAGCGGTTAACGTTCTAATTTTGTTTGCCATCATGTTGGTAAACAAGCGAGAAGATTTTGCACCTCTTCGCAATGCTTGGGTACGTCCAGTTTTCACAGGGTTGGTTAGTGTAGGACTATTTGCCCTCTTGGGTACGATGGTATTGGTAACACCTTGGGCGTTATCAACTCAAGTCAGCGCTGGTGATAGTGCTATTTTCTTAATTGGACAGCATTTCTTTACTGACTTTCTACTGCCATTTGAACTTGCCTCCATTTTGTTGTTAATGGCAATGGTTGGGGCAATTATCCTAGCGCGTCGCGAGTTCTTGCCAGATCAGGTAATGTCACCGACTAAGCAGCAACCGATTTTAACTTTGCCAGAGCGTCCCCGTGAATTAGTATCAGTATCAAGTGATAAAAGCAGCAATCTTGATGATGGGCGACGTGGATGAAATTAACTTAGCCTGCATTGGCAGGCTTTCTATTTTGCACTTCAGTAGAAAACTAGAAAATTCATGCAACTCCAATATTTTTTATTACTAGCAGCTGCCCTTTTCTGCATCGGCATTTACGGCTTAGTTACCAGCCGTAACGCTGTCAGAGTATTGATGTCGATTGAGTTGCTGCTGAATGCCGTAAATCTCAATTTAATGGCGTTTTCCAATTTTATAGATCCCCAAGCAATTAAAGGCCAAGTTTTCACCGTATTTGTGATTACCGTCGAAGCAGCAGAAGCGGCGGTTGGTTTGGCGATTATCCTTGCCATCTATCGCAACCGTGATACGGTTGATATGGAGCAATTTAACCTCTTAAAGTGGTAAGTGAGTGCAGCTTAAGCAGGTTATTATCGCTCACAAGGCAGGAGATACCCTCAGCCGCACTTGGGCCGAAACTTGTGCCAAGCAGCTAGAGAATCGCAATTGTCGGATTATCATGGGACCGAGTGGACCGAAGGATAACCCCTATCCCGTTTTTCTGGCTTCGGCAATACATCCGATTGATCTAGCTGTGGTACTAGGTGGAGATGGTACGGCTTTAAGTGCTGCTAGACATCTTGCCGCAGATGGAATTCCGATTTTAGCCGTGAATGTTGGCGGACATCTGGGGTTTTTAACAGAGTCTTTTGACGAATTTAAAGATACCGAAAAAGTCTGGGATCGGCTATTTGAGGATCGTTATGCCATCCAACGGCGGATGATGCTAGAGGCAAGAATTTTTGAGGGCGATCGCGCGAATAGAGAATCAGTGAGCGACCGCTACCTAGCATTAAATGAGATGTGTGTCAAGCCCGCTTCAGCCGATCGCATGATTACATCAATTCTAGAGATGGAAATCGACGGTGCGGTAGTGGATCAATACCAAGGAGATGGGCTGATTATTTCTACGCCCACAGGTTCTACGGGATATACGGTGTCCGCGAATGGACCAATTATGCACGATGGGATGAAGGCAATTACGGTTACTCCCATTTGTCCGATGAGTCTTTCTAGCCGCCCCTTGATTTTGCCCCCTGGTTCAGTAGTTAGTGTTTGGCCTTTAGCCGATTACGAGTTGAATACTAAGTTGTGGATGGATGGTGTACTAGCAACCTCTATCTGGCCTGGACAGCGTGTAGATGTGCGGATGGCAAATTGTCAAGCTAAGTTTATTATTTTGAGGGAGAATTATTCATATTATCAGACACTACGAGAGAAGTTGCAGTGGGCGGGAGCGAGGATTCGGTATAGTAATAATCACCGAAATTGAAGACAAATAAATAATTTGTCTTCCAACTTGAGTAATCATCTCAACTCATGTTTAAAGTAGTTATTGCACTTTTGATAGTTTATGTATAAGCGCGATCGCTCCACTGTTAGCATAGATAACTATTAATCAGTGTCAAGTTAATATAAGAAAAGTCCCTGTATTAATAGCTCAAAATTTCCATTCATGATCTGGATCATCAAGTGCTGATCGGACAGAAGCTAAATTACCAAGGTCTTTAAAAGGGCTTGACTTCGCTATTCCTGTGATTGAATGTAGAGCTAATGCTAGTTGCTCGTTGTTACCTGCTGTAATTGCTTGATCAACCACTTTAAACAAAGAGCGAAAGTTCTCTGAGCGTTCATCAAACGAGCGTTCAAGGTACGCCATCAGCAAATCTCTTTGGGCGTTTATCTTAGTGATTGTTTCTTTCTCCCAGGCTTCGATCTCACGCCGCTTAGTCTGCTCTTGCTCGGCAACCTGCTTATATTCTGTGTATGCAGAAGCAATTACACCTAAAGACGCTGTTCTCTCCTGGGCTACAATCTCACGTCGCTTAGTCTGCTCCTGCTGTGCAACTTGCTGACACTTGGTATACCCTGAAACGACTTCCATTAAGCATTCTGCCGCATTAACTGCTGTGAGTATTGCAGCAATGTTCGCTATTGGCATCTCTAATTACCTCCCAAAGTACGATACTTGGCTTGAATAGTCGTAGTAGCAGGATTCAGGTCGCCTTGGCTATCTAAAATAGGGGTTTTAATGATTTCTACAAGTGCTGTCACCAGAAGTGCTACCTGTTGAAACTTACTAGCATCCCTGTTTTTATCAAACGCTGGTTGAGATTCAAGTTCGTTAAGACTTAGAACAGCACGATCACTAAGAGATTCAACCAAATCCCTCATTTCGATAATCCGCCTTTCTACTTGTCCCAATAAATCCTTAGCAGCTGCAATTTTGGCAATTTCAGTGTTGATTTTAGCTTCATATTCCCGTGCTTTCGTCAAAGCCTCCTCACCCTTACCCGCAATTTGGAAACCCCCAACCATCAAGGCTGGAGCAAGCGCAATGCCTCCCATTACAAAACCACCAACCGCCATGCTGCCACCACCTAGCCATGCTACAGTCGCACTCCTAGCAGCAGCACCACTCAGTTGTGAAATTCCGACTTCAGTAGCCCATAATCCAAAGAATCTTGTAACAGTAGCTGTACCCACAGACCTAGCAAGGGTTGTTGCAGTAGAAGCGGCGGCGGCTCCTGCAACTGCTGCTGACACCCCGCCTTTAGCCCACTCCTGAGCCTCTATAACTGTAGCTTTGTACTCCTGGAACTGCTGAACTGAAATGTCTAGTCCCTCTAAAAAGTGCATATCACTCTCAGAAGCACGTTGACCGATGCGTTCAAGGAACGCTACAAATCGCCCGATTGTACGCATCTTGACATCAATCTGAAGTTGACCATATTCTTTTGCTAGCTTATTTGTGACTTCTTCCTCTGCTCTCAACTGGCTTACGGCAACCTCGCAGCGCTTTTGGGCGCATTCACCAATTTTCTTTGCTTTATTCATATCACCAATACCTTCAGATCCTTTTTTTGCTCCAAAGGCAGCACTAGCTATGGCAGCAGCACCAAGAATAATTGGAATCATAAAAATTATTAAATACTTTTAACTGTAAATACCAAATATGTTTGCCTATCAGAATTTAATTGTTAATAGAACTATTAATTCAGCACTATTAATTAAAGTAAATTCAAAATCTAAATCAGCCATCAGAATAAACACTGATTTTACAGTTATATCATCGGCAAAGCTGAGGCACTTGGCTCTATTATTCATGCACTTGGAGGCATAGAAAACCATATTCATTTAGTGGTTTCTATTCCACTAGCGTCTTTCTATTGCGGATTTTGTCAAAAATATCAAAGGTAGTAGCGCTCATCATTTGAATTATGGCTTGGTTGATTCATTTACATTTAACTGGCAACGCGGGTATGCTGTCTTTTCACTTGGAGGCAAACAACTTAATCAGGCTGTGGGCTACGTTAGAAATCAGAAAGCACATCATTCACAAGGAACTACCGTCGCGTCTTTAGAACAAGACACCTACGAAGATAATCCCCCTGTACCTTGGAAGCGAGATCCGACACCAGAATGACTTTCAGCTTAATTAAACATTAATTAAATTAGTCCGTTTGAACGGACTTAAGCTATGAGCCTGGGAATTAATTCCTAGGCGGATTGGCGGTGTAACGAATCCGCTTGGGCATAAATTTCAAGCGTCTTGGTGGTATAGCGCGCGATCGCCCATCTCAAAATAAATTCCCTTTTCTGATAGCCGACTACAAGTAGCGTAAGGTGCGATCGCAATTTTCCCCGCCACTCGCTCAATTTGGTAAAGTCGAAGCAGTGGCAAATTCACTCATCACCATGACTTATCTCGAAACGGCGGCGCAATTTTACAGTGAAGTAGCAGAAACACCGCAAATCGGTCTTTGTTGCGTCCAAAGCACTCCTCTACAACTACCAGGACTTCATATTTCTCCGCAAATGCAGGAAATGAACTATGGCTGTGGCACTACCGTCCATGCAGCTGAACTTACTAACAATCCTACAGTCCTATATGTCGGCGTTGGCGGCGGCTTAGAAGCATTGCAATTTGCTTATTTTTCTCGTCGTCCCTGTGCTGTAATTGCCGTTGATCCAGTCGCCTCCATGCGCGAAGCAGCAGCGCGTAACCTCCAAATCGCAGCACAAGAAAATTCTTGGTTTGACTCCAGTTTTGTCGAGATTCGTGAAGGCGATGCCTTTGCCTTACCCGTTCCCGATGCTTCTGTTGATGTAGTTGCACAAAATTGTCTGTTTAACATCTTTGAACCTGCTGACTTGTCCAAAGCGCTGAAGGAAGCATACCGAGTCTTAAAACCAGGCGGACGCTTGCAGATGAGCGATCCAATCGCCACTCGTCCCATTCCAGAACATTTGCAACAAGATCAGCGATTACGAGCAATGTGTCTTTCTGGCGCGCTTACCTATGAACAGTATATCGAGCGGATTGTTGATGCTGGCTTTGGTCAAGTCGAAATTCGGGCGCGTCGTCCTTATCGCCTGCTAGATCGCCACAACTACAATTTAGAAGACAATTTACTTCTAGAAAGCCTTGATTCTGTCTCCTTCAAAGTTCCCATTCCCGAAGATGGCCCCTGCATTTTCACTGGGAAAACTGCTATTTATGCTGGTTCAGAATCGTTTTTTGATGACTCAGCAGGGCATATTCTTCAGCCAAGTGTGCCAGCAGCTGTATGTGATAAAACAGCCTCTAAGCTAGCAGCATTAAAACCACAAGAAATCTTAGTTACAAATTCAACTTGGCACTATAACGGCGGCGGTTGCTGTTAATGCCATCTATCTAATACTTCATCTGTTTGACGGCTTCAAATCAGCTAATACTAGGTCTTAATTAATTGTTTTTAAGCCGTTTTTATTCAAAATTAGATTAATTTTTAAAAAAGTAAATCATGATTCAAACAGCAATAACACCATTTCGTAGAAAACTGAATTCGCCATTAACTAAGAATAAGATTACAGTTTTACAAATTAATTTAGGTAAGCGTTGTAACTTAGCTTGTACTCACTGCCATGTGGAAGCAGGGCCAAGGCGGACTGAAGAACTTAGCCCAGAAATTTGTAATCAGCTAATTGAACTGATTTATAAATTTCCTCAAATCAAGATTGTTGATCTCACTGGTGGCGCACCGGAAATGAATTATGGCTTTAAGCAACTGGTTGAGGCAGCACGAAAAACTGATAAACAAGTAATTGTGCGGTCTAATCTTACTATTTACTTTGAAAAAGGATTTGAGGATATTCCTGAATACTGCACCAAACACCAAACAAGAATTGTTGCTTCTCTGCCATGCTACCTAGAAGATAATGTTGATAAGATGCGGGGTAATGGCGTTTATGATAGTTCAATCCGCGCTCTTCAAAAGCTCAATCAGCTAGGCTACGGTGAAAGCACTAGCTTAATCCTTGATTTGGTGTATAACCCTCCGATTCCAAGCTCAGAAAACTTTGCTTTAACTCCAGATCAAGTCAAGCTAGAAAAAGATTATAAAGTATATCTCAAAAAACATTTCGGTATTGTATTTAACAATCTGTTTACGATTACAAATCTACCTATTGGACGTACTAAATTCCAATTGGAACATAGGAAGTTGCATAAGCCTTATTTGCATTTTTTAGAGTCAAACTTTAATTCCGGTACAGTTGAACATTTAATGTGCCGAGATGAACTTTCAATTGATTATTTAGGTAATGTCTATGACTGCGATTTTAACCAGATGGAAAACCTACCAGGCTTAAGTCGTGATGGTGAAACATTAACTGTTGCCAAGTTATTGCAGGCAGAATCTTTAGACGTAATTGATGAGATCAAAACTGCGGCTTATTGCTATGGTTGTACAGCTGGATGTGGTTCTAGTTGTGGTGGGGCTTTGGTTTAAATTTTTCTTTGCAAGGAAACACTACTGTAGATAGACCTGCGCTAAACAAGTGGATGGTATTCCTATAAGAGTTCCAAATTGTTGGAAAAAGGTATTAGGAAAAAGCAGACAATGACCGAACATACAGAACAAGAAAACATTAAGAAGCTTCACGATCTGGTTAAAGACATTAGGTTCGCGATGTTGACAACCGTTGAGGAAGATGGCACATTACACAGCCGTCCAATGGCAACTCAAGAATTCGAGTTTGATGGTGATTTGTGGTTTTTTACCAGTGCTAAAGCACCGAAAGTTGATGAAGTACAGCACAATCAGCACGTCAATGTCAGTTACTCTGAACCAAAAGACCAAAAGTACGTTTCCGTATCCGGTACTGGGGAACTTGTACGCGATCGCGCCAAAATAGAAGAATTATGGAATCCTCTGTTTAAAGCCTGGTTCCCCCAAGGTTTGGACGATCCGGATCTAGCATTATTAAAAGTTAGTGTTCAAAAGGCAGAATATTGGGATTCACCATCAAGTAAAGCAGTGCGTCTATTTGGATTTGCGAAAGCACTTGTTACAGGTAAGCAAATTGGTAATCCTGGTGATAATGCCAAGATTGAAGCGCCATTTAGTGAATAGTAAGGTATTGGTAAGTGCGATCGCAGACAAACCCCTGTCAAGGGCTTAAGTTTCTTAAGGTAAATTATGACTTCCCCACAACTACTTTCAAGCATCCTTGAGTTTGATCCAAAGGCGATTATAACTAATCCTGAACTTGATCCAATTTCCTCGCCAGAACCAGATCCAGAACCAATTCCTTCACCTGATTCTGCGCCAGAACCAGATCCGGAACCAATTCCCTCGCCTGATCCTGCTGACTTAGTACCAGAACTCGATCCTGTTCCTGCACCATCTTAAAGCGATTTGTTTGATTGGCACGGTAATTAACCGTGCTTTACTTGTTTTACTTGTGAGCTAATACAAAGAACGTTGTAATATCATTCCAAATGCCTTTATCTGTTGCTAACGCCTCAAGTTCTGCAATATATTCAACCTTGCATTGCTCTAATTTTTCTGGTACTTGCAACAGTGGATTACCCATGGCATTGTTTAAATTTATGTCCCACCAACTTTCCAGATCACTAAGGCTGATATAGTCGCCAAATTGCTCTTGTTTTATTTCAATATCTACAAAGCCTACTTCTTGTAATAATTGGCGACATTTTTCTGGTTTACCTAGTATTTCATTGACGTTAGATATGGAAATACCATTTCTTTGAGCAACTGTTCTATACACAACAGATGTTGTATAGGCTGTTTTAGCGAAACAAGAAAATGCAACCAGCCCACCTTTTTTAAGAAAGCGATACCACGATTGCAAAACACCAGGTATGTCACTAAACCAAGGAATTGCAGAAGAACAGAAGATCACATCGAAGCTATTATCATTGAAGTTCAAATAATCTGCATCTGCTTCAATAAGTTCAATGTTTTGCAAACAAGCCACCGTGATTTTTTGCTGCGCTTGGCTTAACATTCCTCTAGAAATATCTACTCCGATGACTTTACCTTGATTACCGACAATTTGTGCAGCTGCTATAGCAACTATACCCGTACCAGTAGCTACATCTAATATTTTCTGTCCGCTTTGCAGTTGAGCTAATTCAACTAAAGGATTTGCAAGACGATAACGTAAATCGTTGTCATAGTTAGTTCTTGAATTGAAATCAGCAATTACTCGCTGTTTATAATTATCAATATTTGCTTTATCTACCATTGAAGAAATTATTTAAATTGCTTATTTACTTAATAGTTATAGCCACAAGTACATTTGAGAGTTAGAGAAGAGAATGATTACTTTTTTGAAACTAGCGTTAGCCCATGTTTACGTCTTGTCCCCTATCACCTCCTATCCTCAGCGAGCTAAACAAATCTGCTACAGTTAGCTGCAATTTTACCAATTTTGGAACAGGTAGCACATCGTTTTGTGTCAACAATTCTGGTTGCTGTTTTGGTGGGTATACCAGTACAACTCGTTCATCTGGATCGATTAGCCAACCTAATGAGCTACCTTATTTAAGGCAGTGCAGAATATTTCCGGTTACTTTCGTCTGATTCTGATCTGGAGAGAGAATTTCAATTGTCCAATCTGGAGCAGCTGCGAATACATTAGCAATATCGCCATTTTCATCAACGGGTATTCTTTCCCAAGCAAACACCGCCACATCTGGCACAATTGAACGTCCGCCAAATGTACACCGTAATTCTGGAAAAGCTAGAGCAATTCGCTGTGTCTCGACTACTTCATTAATGGTAGTGACTAAATCACCCTGTAACTTACTGTACTTGCCTTGTGGCATTGGTTTTTGGATGATTTGACCATTAATGTACTCACTAGCTGGTTTAGTATCTGGGAGCTTTAGAAACTCCTCTAGAGTGCTTGTTTTTTTAGGTGTTTTTACCATTAGGTTAGCCTCTTTTGCGCGTCATAAGTACAGCTTAGACATAGTAGAAATTATGCACATAACTGAGATGGTCATAGAGCATTATGAAGATGTCCTTCGCCTCATGCAGGAAACACCAGGTATTACTGTTAGAGATGCAGATTGAAGAGAGGCTACCGAACGATATCTTCTCAGAAATCCAGGTTTGAGCTTCGTTGCCATCCACAATGAAAAACTTATTGGCTGTATTACAGCGGTTTTCAGTCTTATAAGGCACAGTAGCAGCAGTGAGCGAACCAGTTTCGCAGATGGTTAGGAGCGATTAAATCCATCGCTATCTTGATTAGCGTCTGTACCATTTGAGAACTACCGTAAGAAGGCTTTTAACTGTGACCACCAATGCTCAATTGGGTTAAATTCTGGAGAGTAAGGAGATAGGTACAGAATCCTTGCTCCAACAGCCTCAATTCCCCGGTGCAATGGCTTCTACCTTATG
>JAHHHE010000044.1 GCA_019359535.1 Gloeocapsa sp. UFS-A4-WI-NPMV-4B04 | reverse complement strand
TTTGCCACGCTTTTAATATTTTTTCTCGTAAGTCAATGGAATATGCTGCCAACTCTAATTAACCTTCTGTTTTCATCTCTTTACTTTATCTTCTTTGTGGCTAGCTTGATCTCAAATTGCTGTAAGTACGAAAAAACTTAATAATTGAGCAGATAAACAATTATTACCTAGTCCAACATTGGGCTTAGTAACATCACTTGTGAAAATACAAACTTTGAGCAAACAGTAATAGTTTACGTGCAACCTATAAGCAGATTAATCTAAAATTAATTGATTCAATCATGGGTTGTGCCATCTGGTATAATTGCCCCCTGCAATTTTGCAGTAGTTAGCGATGCTCCCCAGATACTAGCTCCTTGCAGATTTGCCCCACTTAAGTCTGCTTGAGTAAAGTTTGCCATTTTCAAGTTCGCTCTGCTTAGGTTAGCACCTCTAAGGTTAGCGCCAGACAAATTTGCCCCATCGAGGTTAGCTGCACTAAGGTTTGCCTCAGCCAAGTTCGCCATACTCAGCGATGCTTCTCTTAAGTTAGTTCCAACTAACTCTGCTTTACTCAAATCAGCTTCACTAAAAGATGCTTCTTACAAGTTGGCTCCACTGAGATTAATTTCCCTCAAGGAAGTACCAATCAGGTTTACCCCCTTGAAATTTCTTTCGCCTGTCGCATAGCGTTTTAAAATCTCATTTAGATTCATATATGCCTCTTACTTATTTCTAGTAGTGTGAATTAAACAAAAGATTTTAAAATTAAAAAGAGATACTAAGCAAAGTATCAGCATTCTAAAACTGTTACTCATATAACTTTAATTACATTAGACAATTAGTATTATTCGTAACAAATTATCAATGCAAATTACCCAATGTCTCCATACAGCTGTTCTCATTTCTGACTTGAAACAAGCTGAACATTTTTACAGCAATGTATTAGGATTACCCAAAGTAGACAGAATGCTTAAATTTCCTGGTGCATGGTATCAACTTGGAGAGTTTCAACTTCACCTGATAGTCACGCCTGATATTTCATCCCAACTCCAAAATGCTGAAAAATGGGGACGCAACTTGCACATCGCCTTTTCTGTCGTAGACTTAGAAGTGGCGAAAAATGAGCTAATCGCGCAGAACTACCCCATTCAAGTGAGCGCCTCCGGTAGAGCAGCACTCTTTACTCAAGATCCAGACGGCAACATTATAGAACTGAGTCAGCGTTAAAATTTTACCTTAGTGTTCTTGGTGTCTTGGCGGTTCGTAATGAAAATCATCGCCTACTCCTACAGCGATCCATTGTTGCAACAAAAACCTAACTCAGATATTTGGGGATGGGAAGTAGATCGAATTTATCAAGATTTGGGACAACGCTCCCAGCTACAGCAGCTAATGCGTGAGTGTCAAACAGAGCCTGGTAGTTATCTGTTAATTCGCCGCCTGGAAGAATTGGGGGATTCTGTACAGGAAGTTAGTGATCGCCTAACTCAATTAGAAGCATTAGGAGTCCACCTAATTGCCACCGAACAAACCTACAACTCATTTCAGCAGGAGCAGTCTACCAATTTTCGCGCAGACTTACTTCTCTTGCTGCAAGAAATCCAGCGTGAGCAGCGCAGCCGCCGCATCCGTAAGGGACACGCCCGCAATCGAATCAGCACCTTACCACCACCTGGAAAAGCGCCCTACGGCTACCGACGAGGCAAGGATAAATACGCCCTTGATCGCAGTGCTTCCCCTGTAGTCAAAGATTTTTTTGAACAGTTCCTCCTTTATGGCTCTCTCCGAGGCGCAGTTCGCTATCTAGCCCAAAAATATAGCAGGAAAATTTCTGTATCAACTGGGCGACGCTGGTTAACTAATCCTGTTTATCGTGGCGATACAGCATATCAAAATGGCGAAGTTGTCTCAAATACCCATGTGCCAATTATCTCCAGGGAAGAAGCCGCGCAGATCGATCGGCTATTGCGCCGCAACCGTCGTCTGCAACCTCGGAGTGCTAGTGCGCCGCGTTCTCTAGCTGGATTAGTTATGTGCCAAGAGTGTCAGTCGCCAATGACGGTGGCTCGTGTCACCACACGCCGCAAAGATACTGAGTATCTCTACTTACGTCCCATCAACTGTCCTCAGCGTCCGAAGTGCCGCGCCATTGCTTATCAGCAGGTGTTAGAAGAGACGATCGCTACTATTTGCCGTGAGTTACCTCTTGCTGTAGCTGGCATGAATTTTCCGGCTCTCGATACAGTAAAGAATTCTTTGACTCATGCGATCGCGCGTCAGCAAGAAATACTGACTCAATTGCCCGTTTTGATTGAAACTGGGGTTCTGGATGCAGAAACAGCGCAGCTACGAACTTACAAAGTCCATACTGAAATTTCCCAACTTCAGGCAAAATTATCAACTCTACCGCCAGTAAATTTGCGATCGGTTGCCCAAGCTGTCTCAATTGAGCAATTCTGGCTAGATTTATCTGAATCTGAGCGGCGATTTTACTTTCGGGAGTTTATTCGCTCAATTGAGCTTATCCGCCAAGATTCGGGATGGCAACTGCAACTAATTTTTATATTTTAGAAGTGATAGGAGAAATCAACCTTGCCTGATCCAATTGTTCAGGTTCAACCACCCCTAGAATTTATCCCACCAGCCCTCAATCCAGTAATTTTGAGAGCTACTCAACTGCTGTTACCTGCTTGGTTGCGCTCAAAGACAGCAATTACCCACATTCAAGCAGACAATGTAGAAGTTTTAGTAGACCTATATCAACAGTTTCAAGCGGGTAAAATTCGGTTTTTGATGGCGTTTCGTCATCCTAGTATCGACGATCCACTGTGCATGGCATATTTGCTTTCTCGCATAGTTCCCCAAGTAGCAAGACAACAGAAAATAGCGCTGCAAAAACCAATTCACTCCCACTTTATTTACGATCGCGGCATTCCCCTATGGGCTGGAAAGCGTCAAGGTTGGTTATATTCACGTTTGGGCGGTTCTCCCATCCATCGTGGTAAGGTAGACAGAATTGGTTTGCGGTCGGCTCGTAATTTGTTTGCCAATGGTGATTTGCCATTCGCAGCAGCCCCAGAGGGAGCCACTAATGGTCATAATGAAATTGTCAGCCCTCTAGAACCAGGCGTAGCTCAACTGGGATTTTGGTGTGTTGAAGATTTACTCAAGGCTGGACGCTGTGAGCAGGTTTTTATTGTCCCAATAGGAATTCAATACCGTTACGTTGAGCCTCCCTGGAAAGCTCTGGAAAAGCTTTTGACGCAATTGGAAGCAGATAGCGGGTTGGAGGAAGAGGCAAGAGGCAAGAGGCGAGAGGCGAGAGGCGAAGAGAGCCTTTATCGACGGCTTTATTGCTTGGGAGAACATTTACTGTCGTTAATGGAGGAGTTTTATACTCGGTTCTATCATCAGCCGACAGCCTCAACGAAAGTCTCTACTGTAGCAATAGACACTTTAGAATCAAAATTGCCTCGTTCTTCTCAAGAGTTTGCGACTCGACTTCAGGCTTTACTAGACAGAGCATTGCAGGTAGCAGAGCAGTATTTTGGTATTCTACCCAAGGGGAATTTGAGCGATCGCTGTCGTCGTGTAGAACAAGCAGGTTGGGATTATATTTATCGCGAAGATATCAAAGATATTGAAGCACTTTCTCCTCTAGAACGAGGACTAAGCGATCGCATTGCTGAAGAAGCAAATCTGCGAATGTGGCATATGCGGCTAGTTGAAAGTTTTGTCGCAGTTACAGGGGATTATGTTTTAGAAAATCCTACAGTAGAGCGATTTGCTGAAACAACCTTGCTCATGTGGGACATGATCGCTCGAATTAAAGGCGGCAATCCTTTTCATCGTCCGCGTCTGGGTAAGCAGTGGGTACAGATAACGGTGGGTGAACCGATATCAGTTTCAGATCGCTGGGACACTTATCAAGCTAGTCGCCGTAGTGGGAAACAAGCTGTTACCGATCTTACTCATGATCTCCAAACGGCTTTAGAGGCGATGATTCATAAATAAATTTAGGTTCCACTTCGGGTTGATGCCCTTTGATCTTCAGAAGTAGCTTGATTGTCGGAAGATGATACAGGTTTGGGGCCTGTGTTACGAACATTGACAACCTTACCAAGTAGATCGAACCAAAATGGCGCTCCCATTGAAATAGCTATAGCACTTAAAGCCCATCCCAAAACTACATTGACACCAGTAAAAACTACTAAAATCCCAGTGAAAATAGATAACCAGCCAAGCCAAAAATAATTTGATTTTAAAACTTTAGTTGGGTGTTGCAAGATCATCTCAATTATTTTGATGCCTGAAGAAATAAATAGACCAAATATGGTAATAGGGAGTAAAAAGTTAGCTCCTAGCCATATCCACCAATTTCTTTTCACTTGAGAATTATTACGATTATATTGGTATGGAAAATTCCATTGTTCTATTAAATTGTTAGCGCTCCAGCCAACAGGAAGAGTAACTTTATCTAAAGCTTTATTGGTTTCATCGTAGAGACAATTTAATGCGGGATCTACTGATGTTGCTGTTGATATGGCAGATGTTGTAGGTGTAGCTGCGTCGGTGGCGGTTAATTGTTCTGTTGCTGCGTCACTTGATGTTGATATAGTTTGACAATTTGCATATACCGCTTGTGCATTTTGAGCGATCGCGTTACGCTGTTCTTCCTGTGTTGCCAGCTTTCTTACCATATAAAAGGCATCAGCATTAATAATAAAAGCAATACAGAAGCCAATCAAAATAGCGACTCCTTTAGCATTGCGTTTATAAACACCAGTAGCCCGCTCCATCGAGCGATCAAACCATAGTTCAATTTCTTGACGTAGTTGATTAATATCTGTTTCTACAATTTCAACTCTTGATTGAGCGCGGTCAGCAAGAGCAGCAATACTCTTTTTTAAAGATTCAGGTAAATCGTTAAATTCTTGCCTAATTGTTTCAATCTCTTTTGCAATTTTTTGACAAGTTGGACTATCCTTATCTTCAATTGCTTCTAAAATTTGTTTATGAATTTCACTGCTTGCGTCAAGTGCCTTGACAACTTGAGTTAAACTCGGCTTCATTCCTCTCAGTAACACATTTCGCTCATTATGCTCATTTTGATCGTTTTTTCCAAAACGCTCCTTTAATAAATCCATATTTCTATCAAAGGTTATTCTACTTGGATCTGTCGGAGGAAAAGAAGTTTTAGATAATGAGCTATATTGATTCAGTCTCTCCTCCATTCGATTGATGGTAAGCTCTATGGTAGCTTTATTGTTTTTAAAATCTTCAATAATTTGCTCATATTCTTGTTTAACTTGATTAAACCCTTCTAAAAGCCTTCCAGTCGGAGCGCCAATGCCATTAAGTTGTTCATCGGGTAGATTAAATAAATTTTCATTCATACCCGGTAGACTTGGATTGAAATCGGTTAAAAGCGAAGTTTTTATACTATTTAGCAGCTTTTGTTTAAATGCCTCCAATTTTGCTTCGGTGAATTTGTGAGCCAAGGTTGGAATTTTTAACACTTCCAGTAGGGTAGTTGCAAATGTTTCTGAAGCAATGGAAGAGGGGCCAGTGTGCTTCTCGTCTCCAAACACGGTTTCTATCTTAGGACTAATCGAACTTTCTGTCTCAGGACTAATCAAACGTTCTTCATCGGGCTTAATTGAACGATACAATTTACCAATGTCCCAGGTTATTTCGCGAGGTAACTTTACAAACTGTCCTTTTGCCTCTTGACTAATGTTTTCGATCAAAGGACTGGAATAAAGTTTATTTGCTAGTTTTATTGCATTTTTTCTGTCTTCCTTTTTTTTACTATCACCAGCTAGCAGAATTTCTATAGATTCCTTTAAATTTTTAGCTCTCCACTGCAAAACAGTAGCTAAAAATTCTTGAATTTCAGATGCTAGTAAGCTGAGAATTAAGTAAACAAATATTAAACCAATAGCGATATCGAGAATAACAGGTAAGTTCATTGAACCCTCCAATTTTTTGAAATCTTTTTCAAAAAGGGATAGTGTTTGGGAATATTAAGTAAGTTATTGATTTTTTCAATAACTTAAAGAAAAAGTTGGAAGCAAGATTCGCTGTCGCACATAGCAACTTTTCGTAATGCTTCCTTGACGATGTACTACAGGTAGGCGATCGCGCTTTCTAAGTAATCTATACAGCAGCCCAGATGATGATTCCGGAATATGCAACATCAAATTTTTAATTGGGATTATTCAAAAAACTGCGCTCGCCGTGCTGATACCTGGATTGATACGTTATGGATTCTAGGGCTGCTACTAGCGGCAGTTATCCTATTTAGTATTAATCTTGGTGGCTTGCCCCTGCGCGATTGGGATGAAGGTACTGTGGCGCAGGTAGCCCGTGAAATTTGGCGTAGTCCCGCTCATTCCCTGCGCTGGGTTTACCCGACATTGGGCGGTGAACCTTATCTAAATAAGCCACCTTTAATTCATCTATTGATTGCTTTTGCCTACTCAATTAGTGGTGTAAATGAGTGGACATCACGCTTACCAGGGGCAATTCTAACTGCTATTTCTGTACCGTTGCTGTATTGTATCGGTCGAGAAATCTTTTCTCAGCGCCCACCAGCCATCTTCGCTAGCCTAGTTTACCTGACTTTGCTACCAGTTGTACGTCATGGGCGACTAGCGATGTTAGATGGGGCGGTAGTATGTTTCTTTCTATTTATGATCTGGTGTTTATTGCGATCGCGCCGCAACTTACGCTACTGCTTGGGTGTTGGGATTGGTTTCGGGCTAATTTGTCTAACCAAGGGCATTATCGGGATATTGTTGGGAGCGATCGCGCTTTTATTTCTAATCTGGGATACGCCGCGATTACTTTTTAGCTGGTATCTGTGGACTGGAATATTTATAGGTAGTGCGCCTGTTATTGCCTGGTACACAGCCCAATGGCTGCATTATGGTAATACTTTTACTGATACGGGCATCGTAAATCAATCTTTAAGTCGGATTTGGACATCGGTTGAAGGCCATGCAGGGCCGCCTTGGTATTACATCCTACAAATATTGAAATATGGTTGGCCTTGGCTAATATTTTTACCTCAAGGCTTGCGTAAAACCTGGGAAAATCGCAATCTTAGCTGGGCAAAACTTGTCCTAGTGTGGACTGGTATATATCTACTAGCAATTTCAATTATGGGAACTAAACTTCCCTGGTACATTTTGCCGATTTATCCAGCCATTGCTTTAGCTGTGGGAGTACAGCTAGCCCAAGTATGGCAGATGCGTCCACCATCTTATCCCCGTGCCTGGGTTGCTTTTTTGACACTAATGGCTGTGGGTGCTTGGGTTGGTAGCTTTTACTTCGGTTGGGGTGGTGCAAAGGATTGGGAATTACAGTTAATTTTACTTGCGGCGGCTGGAACAATGACATTGGCAACCGTTTTAGCAATGCGAGGCGATCGCCAATTTCTGTTAATTTTGATTTGGGGTATGTATGTTTCGCTGCTGTTATTTCTGACTTCTCGCCATTGGGTTTGGGAGTTAGCAGAAGCTTATCCAGTTAAACCAGTAGCAGCGATGATTCAGAGTAATACTCCAATCAATCAGAAAATTTACACATCTTATCCCTACGGTCGTCCTTCCTTAGATTTTTATAGCGATCGCCAAATTATCCCACTTGCTACCAGTGAACTTCAACATCACTGGCAGCAAAACCCTCAACCATATCTTTTACTTGATGAATCTACCCTTGGTAATCTAACGCTGGAATCAGTAAAATCAGTTGGTACAGCCGCAGGGTGGACGCTGATTACGAAGCAGTAGCAACGGGAGATATTACCCTAACCCCTAACCCCTAACCCCTAACCCCTAACCCCTAACTCCTAACCCCTATTTTTTAAGGAGAATTTTCTGGTGTCACTATATCTGTGACTTGCTCTAATATTCCCTGTAACGGTTGCTGTCCAGAAGAGCTGAATCTTTCGATAGTAATCACGCTAGCACCTAAAAGAATGGCACTGCCTACAGCAAGAATTACAGAAGGACGTGCTAAAGAACCAAAATCGCGCACAATTCTAGCCCAAGGTCTGCTTTGACGGCGTAGTACGTGGGTAATTACTACCTGATTACAGTTATGTGGATCGCGGACGTAATGTCCACTCCAGCTAACAACCAGCCGTTCTTGGCAATACGGACAGGTAAACAGCCCATTGCACATCTTGAATGGCTTAAGATTGCCAGATCGTTGACAAATGGGACAAGTAACAGAATGATTACCAAATGTATGAGTGTTCATTATCGTCAACCTAGTTCACTTACTCGCTCTACTGCCGAGCTATATAGAATAGTTTTTAACTAAAAGTTTTTGCATACCCTACTTTTAGTTTGCCCATTTTTAGACTAAAAAATCCAAATAGAGTTGCATTCTTAAGATAAATCAACGCATCAAAGCCGAGTCTAACTACAAACTGAAGCGCAATTTTCCTCTATTGTATTTTATCCACCCAAGGGCGGGAAGGAGTATTAAGCGCTTTGTACAGTGAAGCGTGAAGAGTGAGTAGTGAGTAGAAAAAAATAAGCTCTCCACTACTCACTGCTCACTACTTACTCTCTTGCAGTAAACAGGGGATAGAAAAAAATAAGCTCTCCACTACTCACTACTCACTGCTCACTCTCTTCCTCATTTAAGCATTCTCATAATTAAGATTTCTCAGGAACTAGCTGCTCAAGCAAAGCTCCTTAAATTATAGATATAACTGACTTGTCGGGTTGTTGGGAAATCAATCACAATGAAAAGGAAGATATAAAAATTTAAGTTTTTCTCACATTTCCCCCGCCTGTTAATGACTGTGCCTCCTGCTGAGTTATGGAAGGTGTCTGAACCGCCTGTGATTTCGACTTCTTCCCCTCGATTAACCCGTCTGCTTAACCGTTTCCAGCTATCTCCAGAAAGTGTTGTTCTACTTTTAGCCCTTCTCATTGGCGGTAGCACTGGCATAGGCGTGGTGACTTTTCATTATTTGATCGAGCTAGTTCACCACCTGATGCTAGAAGAGTTGATGGGAGTGATTTCGGCTTGGGGAGCTTGGACTTTAGCTTTGATTCCTACTTTGGGAGGTGTAATTGTTGGGTTGATGCGTGGTGCAAAGCAAGACTTTGGCCCTGGGCTTTCTGCTTTAATTGCAACGGTGAAGGGAAGCTCGGTAAGGCATTGGACCCCTCGACAATTACGACCAGTTACAAAAATGGTGGCGGCTTCGGTTTCCTTGGGTAGTGGTGCTTCTCTTGGTCCAGAGGGGCCGAGTGTAGAAATTGGGGCAAATCTTGGGCTGCTGTTGGGTCAGGTGCTGCAAATGTCCCAAGAGCGACAACGCTTGCTGTTGGGTGCTGGGGCTGCTGCTGGCTTGGCAGCTGGGTTTAATGCACCTATAGCTGGTGTTTTCTTTGCGTTAGAGGTGGTACTCGGAACTACATTTGCAACTTCAGCTGTGAGTGTAGTGCTGCTTGCGGCAGTCGTAGCAGCGTTAATTGCTCAAATTGGCTTGGGGGGACAGTCTGCGTTTACTCTACCTGTTTACGAAGTCCGCAGTCCCCTAGAATTTCCTTTGTATATGGGATTGGGTGTATTTGCAAGTCTTGTTTCTATTACTTATACTCAATCACTGCGGCTGGCTAGAGCCTGTTTTCAAGGTGAAGTTCGGGGTTTTCGCTGGCTGGGTCAAATACCGCCATCTATTCATTGTGTGATTGGCGGAGCTTGTGTAGGAGCAGTAGCAGTGCAATGGCCGCAAATTTTGGGTATCGGTTATGAAACAGTTGAGGCGATGCTGCAAGATGTGAAGTTTTCGCTTCAGCTATTAGTTGTGCTGCTGGTGATTAAGCTGGTGATGACGGCGATTAGCTTAGGTAGTGGGTTGGTAGGTGGGGTTTTTGCGCCAGCGATGTTTTTAGGGGCATCTTTGGGAGCGGCTTATGGAAAAATCGTAGCAGCGATCGCCCAAAGCATACACTTTGGTCTATTACCTTCATTAAGTGAATATATTGCTGCTCCTCCCGCTTATGCAATGGTAGGAATGGCGGCGGTTTTGGCTGCAAGTGCTAGAGCGCCGTTGACTGCAATTTTGTTACTGTTTGAACTCACACGGGATTACCGGATTGTTTTACCGTTAATGGCGGCGGTGGGTTTGAGTGTCTGGCTAGTGGAGCGAATTCAGCCAATTTCGGCTTCAGGAGCGAATTTACAACAGCTAGGTTTAAATGTCGAAAAAGACCAGCAGACAGAAATTTTATCGCAAATTTTAGTAGCAGAAGCAATGAATCAGTTGCCGTTGATGCTACCAGCAACGCTAACTATTTTACAAGCAGGTTTGACAATGACGGGCGATCGCTGTCGTAGTGCTTTGGTAATGGATGACGCGCACCGCTTGGTTGGAATTGTTACTCTTGACGATATTAACCGCACAATTTCTGTTTGGGAACAGTACGCGATCGCTAAAAGTGAAACACATTACTCTCAGTTAGACAATAATTTACCGTTATCAAAACTGATTGATATTTGTACTACTGAGATCCTCTACGCTTATACTGATGAGCCTTTATCTGAAGCTTTAGCTCGGATGAGTACCAGGGGTTTGCATCAGTTACCAGTAGTAGAGCGAGACAACCAAGAGCGTGTTTTAGGCTTACTAGAACAAGATCAGATTGCCTTAACCTGCAATGTAGCGACAACACGCAAGGCACTCTGCCATTATTTACCAATACCATCAAAAATAGAGGAATTGCCTTTATCTACTTCCAATAAATTGGTTTTATAAAGGTACAATTCAAGCATTGAAGGTGAAGAATGGAGAAATTTATTATTACTCTCCATTCCTCATCCTTCAGTGCTAAAGTCATTACCACTTAGCCGTGTCAAGATGCTGCTTCGGCTGCTGCAATTTCTTCTTCATCCATTTGCTTTAGACGAATGTGCTTACGACCTAAAGTAATTTCAAACTCATCTCCTGGCTTCAAACCCATCTGTTTTGTATAAGCCGAGCCGATCAATAAGTTTCCATTTGACTGCACACTAATCCGAAAGCTAGCACTGCGTCCTCCACGTCCATTTGCATTTGGAGTGCTGTCTAACTGAATACCCTCGGCATCAATTAAGGCATTGAGAAACTTCATCATATTGACGCGCTCAACACCATTTTTTGTCTTGGTGTAGTAGCCACAGGCTTTAGCCTTGTCATCTTTACTTAAGTTTCCTAGCTCTTTGACTTTCTTGATGAGTTCTTCACCGAGTAGCGGCTCCATCTTTTTACTTTTTGTCATCAACTTATGGGAAAAATGAATGGATTAAGTGGTTAGCTAAATTCTATCTTAGCTTACTAACGTTCTTAGTCAATATGCTATAGATTGATATCAGCTTAAAAAAATATATTACCTTAGTAGCTGTTATTATTTAAATTAATTCAACATTATTTTGCTTTAATAATCTGAGGTAAATAGCACAAGTAAATGGTGATAACTATATTAAAGTTTAGAGATGCTTGACCTACTTTAGTTGTTCAATTTAGCTAAAGCACATTGCTAAATTAACTGTTGTCTGTAAGCTTACGTTTTATGCAGCAGTGTGAAAAATATACTGAGAGCAAAACTTACCAGTAGAATAAAAAGCTATACAGGGATGTAGTTATCCCAAGAATTTAGCGATCGCATTGGCAAGATCATTCTTTGCCCAAGCAATGATTTTGGAAAGTCAAGCAATAAAAATAAAAAATGCGATCGCGTCAATCAATCTTAAACTAAAAAATCCACTTGTAATATCTGAATTCTGACTAATTGAGAGCATTGAATGTGAAGCTAACAACGAGGGGACACTATAGTGTGAAAGCATTACTTGATTTGAGTTTACAGCAAGGTGGGGGGCCGGAATCTGTAAAAGCGATCGCAACTAGGCAAGAAATTCCAGCTCCTTACCTAGAAAAACTGCTGATTGAAATGCGCCGCGCCGGATTAGTGAAATCAATTCGTGGCGTTCAAGGAGGTTATAAATTAGCGCGATCGCCTGCACAAATTTCGCTAGGACAAATCTTAGAAGCGGTAGGCGAAACAATAGAACCGCTACCCCACCATACGCCAGCGCAATCGCAAGCAGAAGATTGGGTAACTTTTAGCCTATGGCAATGTTTACACCAAAAGCTCAAAGAAGCGTTGTACAGTATTACGCTGGCAGACCTTTACTACGATGCTCGGAGTTGGCAAGCAGCGCAAGGAGAGGCAACGAGTTTTGTTGTTTAAGCTAGTGGCGAGAAAGTAGATATTTTCATGTGAGATTTTTTTCCTTGTTTTTTGCTATTTTTCCTCGTACCTCTCATTCAGTTGTTGTTTTAATCATTGCTGCCATTTTGGATTACTTAATTGGCGATCCTTGGGGTTGGCCTCATCCAGTCCAAGCAATGGGTTGGGTAATTTCTCGCTGCACTCAATTTAGTTTCAAACATTTTGATCGTCCGGTAACACAGCGTTGGATTGGGGTAGGATTGGGCATTGGACTAATAGCAGGTAGCGGTTTAGGAGGATGGTTAATCATTCGTAGTGCCAATTTGCTGCATCCGCTATTCGGAATTGGCTTAGAAAGTATCCTACTTGCTAGCTGTTTTGCTGGTAGAAGTTTAAGAGCAGCAGCTGAAGCTGTTTTGCAGCCGTTGACAACTGGTAATCTAAATCAAGCTCGTTCTAATTTAAGTCTTTACGTGGGTCGAGACACAGAAAATCTCTCAGAACCAGAAATTCTGCGTGCGGTTCTAGAGACAGTAACGGAAAATGCTACGGATGGGGTAATGGCTCCTTTGTTTTATTGCGTAGCTGGAGTATTTGTGCCAAGTGTGGGTAGTGTTCCCCTGGCTTTAGCTTATAAAGCCGCGAGTACCTTAGATTCAATGGTTGGCTATCGAGAAGCGCCGTATACTTATTTAGGATGGTTTAGTGCGCGGCTAGAAGATAAGTTAACTTGGTTGCCTTGTCGGTTAACAGTGATAACTCTAGCGCTTTTATCTGGTAAACCTCTGCACGTCTGGAGCATTTGTTGTCGGGATGCAATCAAAGATCCTAGCCCTAATTCTGGCTGGAGTGAGTGTGCTTATGCAGCCGTTCTAGGTGTTCAGTTGGGTGGTATTAATTGGTATCGTGGCGTTGCTAAACACAAACCATTACTTGGAGATCCGATTCATCCAATTACTCCAGTACAAATTCACCAAGCTTTGCAGCTAACTCGGTATTGCTTTTTGATTTGGCTGGCAATTTCGCTAGCAACGCTGATCTTGTTAAGGCTGAATCTACATTTGTTTTTAGAGCGCTAGCAATTCCTTTGAAAAGTTATGAATTAGGTAAGTATTAAACAAGAGGCGAGAGGATTCCTACTTTCTATGCTCTCACCCAGCTGCTAACCCCTAACCCCTAGCCCGTCTTATGGCTGCTAAAGTAGTTGAAATTTTATCATCTGAAGAAATCCGTCGTACATTAACTCGCCTTGCTTCGCAGGTTGTAGAGCGATCGCGTGACTTGTCATCACTGGTAATTTTAGGTATTTATACTAAAGGTGTCTCCTTAGCGCAGCTATTGGCGCGTCAGATTGAAGTGCTAGAAGGAGTATCAGTGCCAGTAGGGGCGTTGGATATTACGTTCTATCGAGATGACTTAGATCAAATTGGTGTCCGAACGCCAGCTAAAACGGAAATTCCGTTTGATTTGAGTGGCAAAACAGTTTTGCTTGTAGATGATGTAATTTATAAAGGGCGTACAATTCGAGCAGCGCTAAATGCGGTAAACGAGTATGGTAGACCATCAACAATCTGGTTAGCGGTTTTAATTGATCGTGGTCATCGTGAATTGCCGATTCATCCCGATTTTACTGGGAAACAACTGCCTACTGCGAAGGAAGAACAGGTCAAGGTTTACTTACAAGATTTAGATGGACGGGATGCGGTAGAGTTGATTGGTTCTTAAAGCGATCGCTCTTTTTGGCGATATGACAAAATTTAGATCAAATTATCTCTTAAAAGCGGATACTTGCTTGTCTGCGTCAAACTAGATAAAACCAGCATCAACACTGACTTATGCAGACGATTGAAAGAACTCATCCCCAACTCCAAGAACTGAAAACCCGTCTGACTGAAATTAACGATATCGAATCGGCTGCTTCGTTGCTGTACTGGGATCAGGCAACTTATATGCCTGCTGGTGGTGCTGCGGCGCGGGGACGACAGATGGCTACGTTAAGACAGCTTGCCCACATCAAGTTTACAGATGCTGCTATTGGGCAACTATTAGCAGATTTACGCGATTACGAGGCTAGCTTGTCCTACGATTCTGATGAAGCAAGCTTAATCCGTATTACTCGCCATGATTATGAAAAAGCGGTAAAAATTCCTGCATCATTTACAGCTAAATTTTCGCAACATTCTGCTCAATGTTATGAAGCTTGGGCGAAGGCGCGGCCAGAAAATGATTTTGCTGCTGTGCAACCTTATCTAGAAAAAACACTGGAATTAAGCCGAGAAATGGCGAATTTCTTTCCAGGCTATGAGCATATCGCTGATCCACTGATTGATGAAGCTGATCATGGCATGAAAGCAACGAGTGTGCGATCGCTATTTGCTCAATTACGCCAGCAGTTAGTTCCGATTGTGGAAGCCATAGCTTCTCAACCGATTGCTGATGCTTCAGTTTTACATCAAACTTTCCCCGAAGATCAACAATTAGCATTTAGCCTTCAAGTCATCAAACAGCTAGGCTACGACTTCCAGCGAGGTAGGCAGGATAAAACACTGCACCCATTTATGACAAAATTCTCCACTGGAGACGTGCGAATTACTACCAGGGTTAGAGAAAATGATCTCAATGAAGGGCTATTTAGCACCATCCACGAAACGGGACACGCTTTGTACGAACAAGGCATAAACCGCGAATTTGAAGCTACGCCGCTTGCTGGTGGTACGTCATCCGGTGTGCATGAAAGTCAATCTCGCCTGTGGGAAAACTTTGTCGGACGTAGCCGTAACTTTTGGCAGTTCTTCTATCCTCAAATTCAAGCGGCGTTTCCTAGTCAGTTGAGTAATCTTTCTCTAGAGACGTTCTATCGGGCGATTAATAAAGTTGAGCGATCGCTGATCCGCACTGATGCTGATGAGGTAACATACAACTTGCACGTGATGATTCGCTTTGATTTGGAGCTACAGCTACTAGAAGGCTCTCTCGCAGTACGTGACCTTCCCCAAGCCTGGAATGAACGCTACCGCAGTGATCTAGGTATTGTTCCTCCCAGCGATAGTAACGGTGTATTACAAGATGTGCATTGGTACGGTGGCATGATTGGGGGAATGTTCCAAGGTTACACACTGGGTAACTTGATGAGCGCTCAATTTTTTGATGCCGCGCTTCAGGCTAATTCGGCGATTCCTACTCAAATGACACAAGGTAATTTCAACACGCTACATGATTGGCTGAAACAAAATATTTATCAGCACGGGCGTAAATATCCACCTGCTGAATTGGTTGAGCGTGTCACAGGTGCTACTTTGAGTATTGACCCCTTCATCAGTCACATTAAGCGAAAATACGGAGAACTTTACGCATTGTAATCTAGAACTCGGTTGTGCTAAACACAAGCATAAAGCCTTGGGTACAGAGGCATAACTTTCTCTTTTGTGCCATCGTAGATCCACTGAATTAAATTAGAATTGAGGCGCACGTAAAAATAAAGTTCTCAGTGAAATTTTACTTGGATACCGAGTAACGATAGCGCTAAATTTCTTGTAAAGGTAAGGGCAATTTATTGATTGTTCTTAAAAGAGTGAGTAGTGGAGAGTGAGTAGTGAGTAGTGCAATCACCATAAATAAATCTAGGGAATTGAAACAAGGATACTTTGTCAGCTTAAATACGGAAGATTTCCTCCCGCAATGCTGCCATGTCTGTTGGGCTGCCTTAAATCCAGACACTTCCTTCTCCACAACGCGCATTCGCTCTTTTTGAGACTATTATCTTCAGGGCAGTTTTTACTACTCACTACTCACTACTCACTGCCCCTTCGGGGCTTGGTTATAAACTTATTAGACGCTGTGTAACAGGAGAGTTTTAGATACTAGAATTAGGGCGGAGTAAATTTGCTTTGAAGTTAGCTTGACAATCACAAGACAAAAAGAAACTCGTTTGCTTGCTTCTTAGACTCCATAATACAGTAATACATTTAGTAGTTTTTTATACGCAAACTAGGAATAGAGAAAAAGGCTTGGAACTAGAAAAAAGTAATCGTGTTAGACAAAGATTTACCGGAATTTTAAATTGATTTCTACCTTTGCTGCTATTCTCCAGAGGGAGGAGAAAATCAGTAATATTTTGTAACTTAAGTATTGATAAAAATTAGGAATCTACCGTAAGGAGTTGCCGTGTCCGACTTGATCCAAGCCGTTCTTAATAGTGAAGAGAAAAGCGATCTGCGCTCATTTATCAGTGAATTACGCCATCAAGAAAAGCGGTATTTACTACGTAATGATATCCTTGGTGCTTATGCTGATTATTGCACCAAAAATCAGAAGCCAGAAGGATTTTACCAATCGTCAAATTTAGGTAAACTGATTTACTATACCCAAGAAATTATTCAAGAGGACGGAAACCTCTATTTAATTATTCGTCCTAAAATTGCTAGTCAAGAAGTTTATCGGGTAACTGAAGACTTAAATGTAGAGTCACTGACAACAGAGGAACTGTTGAACGTGCGCGATCGCTTTGTCAATCGCTCACACCCCAACGAAGGCGAAATGCTAGAAATAGATTTCGAGCCATTTTACGACTATACCCCGACAATTCGTGACCCCAAAAATATTGGTAAAGGCGTAGAGTATCTCAACCGTTATCTATCTAGCAAACTATTTCAAGACCCCAAACAATGGCTGGAAAGCTTGTTTGATTTCTTGCGTCTCCACCAATATGATGGTAGCCAGTTACTGATTAACACCCGAATTCAATCGCAGCAGCAACTCTCAGAGCAAATTAAGAAAGCTCTAACATTTGTAAGCGATCTTGATAGTAACGAATCATACGAAAAATTCCGGTTTGTGATTCAATTAATGGGTTTTGAACCGGGTTGGGGTAATACTGCTGGTAGGGTGCGAGAAACATTAGAAATTCTAGATGAACTGATAGATTCGCCAGATCACCAGACTCTAGAGGCCTTTGTTTCTCGGATTCCGATGGTCTTTAAGATCGTCTTGGTATCTCCTCACGGGTGGTTTGGACAAGAGGGAGTTTTAGGGCGACCCGATACTGGCGGTCAAGTGGTGTATGTTCTTGATCAAGCAAAAAGCCTAGAACAACAGCTGCAAGAAGACACTACTCTAGCTGGCTTAGATGTAATGGGTGTCAAGCCAAAGGTAATTATTCTTAGCCGCTTGATTCCTAATAGTGATGGCACTCTTTGTAATCAACGTTTAGAGAAAGTTCATGGCACTGAAAATGCTTGGATTTTGCGAGTGCCTTTAAGGGAATTTAATCCCAAAATGACTCAGAACTGGATTTCGCGGTTTGAGTTTTGGCCTTATCTAGAAACCTACGCTATTGATGCCCAAAAAGAACTTTTAGCAGAATTTCGAGGCAAGCCTGACTTGATCGTCGGTAACTATTCTGATGGGAATTTAGTGGCATTTCTACTGGCGCGGCGGCTGAATGTGACTCAGTGCAATATTGCCCACGCCTTAGAAAAGTCGAAATATCTGTTTAGTAATTTATACTGGCAAGATTTGGAGGAGAAATATCATTTTTCGTTGCAGTTCACCGCCGATTTGATTGCGATGAATGCGGCTAATTTTGTGATTAGTAGCACCTACCAGGAAATTGTTGGCACACCAGACAGTGTGGGGCAGTATGAGTCTTACAAGTGCTTCACAATGCCGGAACTGTACCATGTGGTAAGTGGAATTGAGCTATTTAGTCCTAAGTTCAACGTTGTACCGCCAGGAGTGAATGAAAGTTACTATTTCCCCTACTCGCAGACACAAGACAGGATAGAAAGCGATCGCATTCCAGTAGAAGAAATGCTATTCACGCGAGAAGATCCTGCTCATATTTTTGGGAAACTTGACGATCCTAGCAAGCGCCCTATTTTCTCAATGGCGCGTCTCGACAGAATTAAAAACCTCACTGGTTTGGCGGAGTGCTTTGGTAGAAGTGAAGCTTTGCAGGAAAATTGCAATTTAATTTTGGTTGCAGGTAAATTGCGTGTTGAGGAATCAGGCGACAACGAAGAACGCGACGAAATCATTAAACTTTACCAAATCATTGACCAATACAATTTACATGGTAAGTTTCGCTGGCTAGGTGTGCGCTTATCCAAAACTGAATCTGGTGAAATCTATCGCGTAATTGCCGATCATAAAGGAATCTTTGTGCAGCCAGCTTTGTTTGAAGCTTTTGGTTTAACAGTTTTAGAAGCAATGATTTCTGGTTTGCCAACTTTTGCTACACAATTTGGTGGTCCGTTAGAGATTATTCAGGATCGAGTAAATGGCTTTTACATTAACCCAACGCATTTGGAAGAGACAGCAGAAAAGATTTTAGAATTTGCCTCTAAATGTGAGCAAAATCCCAACTATTGGTATGAAATTTCGACACGAGGTATTGACCGAGTTTATAGCACTTATACCTGGAAAATTCACACTACAAGGTTACTATCGTTAGCGCGGATTTATGGTTTTTGGAACTTTAGCTCAAAGGAAAATCGCGAGGATTTGTTGCGCTATATCGAGACTTTGTTTCATTTGCTTTATAAGCCTAGAGCGCAAAAACTGTTAGAACAACATCGCGATCGCTAATCGTTAGATTGAAGAAGTTAGATAAATAAAACCCGCCTAATGTGGCGGGTTTTAAAATGGCGCTAAAGTTATATAAACCTCATTACCTCTACTTTACACGGGTTAGCGGAATAAGATTAGGTTAATTTGGTTTACCCATGAGATACCAATTATGACCCTAATTTATTCAAAGCCATTGCTTGAAATACATAAAAAATTGCGCTTCACAATGTATTTTTTTAGCAAGTGATATATGTAGAGTAGCTCCGAACTGTGGGAAATGAGTGCAATGCGATCGCACACTATATACTATCTAGAAAATTGACCTACTCTATAAGTTCGCCAATGTTAAAGTCTATCCTGATCCAACCTTTGAGTCTGCGTAGATTGTCGAGGATGAGTATCGGAATTTGCCAGTGATGCACCATCAAAAAAGGCAGTGGATCATTAATCTCAAAAATTGCATCTTTGCCGCGCAAAATATTTTTGAACCAAGTTTGCAGTTGCTTTAACGATCTAATTTCATTCAGCCGCCAAAGTTCGTGATACAGCCAATAGGTAGGCTTACTATCAGGGAGAGGTTGCATTGGTTCCGCTAGAGGCTCTTTACCCAGATAAGCATCTGCTACCCCTGGATGGTTGTAAAACATCGTAATTGCGGAGTGAGTGCGCGGATTACACTCAATAGCGTAGGCTGTTCCGTCACTAGCTTGAATGAAGTCAAAGGAAAGTTGTCCAGTATGTCCTAATTCTTTAGCAAAATGAGTTGCCCAGTGTTTAATTTCAGGATTATCGACATTTTCGTAGTTAACTTGAAAAGCGGATGACTCACAGCAGCAGTACATTCTTGTCTCCCCATCTCGCACGGTACTGTGAGTGCAGTATTCTTTTCCAGAGATGAATTCCTGCATAATCCAAGGCTTATCTTCTGAGATCGGCAGACTCTTGACAAATGCTGCTGTTTCTGCTGGTGTATCGCAAGGTAGCTTGGTGAGATTCAAGCGGCGCACTTGATCGTAGGGAATGCTTTTAAGAATGTACTTATTCTTTTCGTTAGAAAAGTCAAAGTTTAAAACTTGTTCGGGGTGAGTAATTTTGAATGATTTGGGGACAGACAAGCCGAAAGAACGTGATGTTTCAGCAAAGGCAAACTTGTCATCGAGCATTCTTGTTACATCAGCATCGAAGTGGAAACTTTCACAGCAGCCGGATAATACTTGTTTGTCGTTGGAGTCAAAGTAGATAACGGCGAAAATGGCTACTGGAATAAAAAGGTCGATGTTTTCTTGTTTGGCGATCGCCCGCATGGCTTTAATGTAGCCGTCTTTATCTTTCTGCGGATCAGGGACGGTGTAAAAGCCAGCAACAGCGTTAGAAAAGCGATTACCACTTAACCAGTATTTATCGGTATCAACTATGATCGCCCGATGTCCAGCAGCGTGAAATGATCGTGCTAGCTGAAGGGTTTTTGTCATCCTAGCGCCAACGATCATAATATTTTTGGAATTCTCACTTAAAACCACTTGCTGCTGAAATGGTCTAGTGAAAAAACTCCATAGCAGCGAGGCGAAGACAATCATGCAGTTAATGGGAAATGCGATCGCCAGTAATGCTAGCGTCCCTAAATTTCGGAATATTGCAAAAATACGCGCCTTGATAAGTTGTGATTCACCCATTAGCTCGAAAAAATTTGAATTGAAAATAAAAAAATATTACAAGGGTTATGGCAGCGGATCTGGTAGCAGTAGGTGAGGCTACTGCTTTAATCCAACTGCCTGAGTACCCCACTCTTGGTATCGCTACACTCGCCTGATGATTGTCAAGCCGTCTCGAATTGGCAGTAGCACTTGCTCAACACGAGGATCGTCAGCAACAACAGAGTTGAATTGCGCGATCGCTTCTCCATTTGCGGTGCGCTCGTCTGGAGAAAGGTAAACCTGCCCCTGAAGCAAGGTATTATCTACACAAATAAACCCTTGGGGGGAAAGCAAGTTGGAGTCTAACAGCGTTTGGTAATACTGCACGTACTCCTTCTTATCGGCATCAATAAACACGAAGTCGAAAGACTCACCTTTATCTACCAGCTTGTCGAGAGTTGCTAATGCAGAACCCAATTCCACATGGATTTTGTTGCCGTGCGGGGAATTCTGGAACAAATTTTGGGCAAAGTTGGCAACATACTCATCAACCTCGCAAGCAACTAAACGCCCATCAGCAGGCAAAGCTTCTGCCATTGCCAGTGCCGAGTACCCAGTAAACATTCCAATGTCCAAGATGTTTTTGGCACGAGCCATATACACAAACATCTTGAGTACCTGCCCTTCCAGGTGTCCCGACAACATCTCTTGCTCTAACTCGCGCACCGTAGAGCCTTCGGCAAACCGCTTGTCCCACGATTGGGAACGGGTTTGTTGGGTGATCTCTGCAAGATCTGGAGATTCTTGGGTAGTACACGCTTCTAGGTAAGGATCTAAACCTGCTGCTAGACGCGATGCTTTTTGCAAGTGGGCGGTTACAGGAGCAGGCACATTGTGTTCTTGCGCCATCTGCACCGCAGTTTCAAGATGCTCAACTAAGATACCTAGTGGCGTGACGGGGCGAGGAGTTGCCACATCAAGAGCGCTAGACATTAGCTGTAGTCTCCGCCAATTGCTGATAGCTACCTACATACGCATCTATCCCAGCACCTGCGCGTGGGTATTCAGCACAAATGCGCTTGTGTTCAGTTAAAGCAGCCTCTAGTTCTTCCCGCGTCAAGTCGTTGACGAAGAAGCATTCGCCGATTGGTTTTGGCATTGCTGCCCGTTGTAACCCGTCTCGCGTTTGTGTGATTGATTGAGTGGAATACCACAAATGCTCAATGTCTAGCAGAGGATGATCTAGGGATAAACCGATTCGGCTCATCAGTCCTAGAATGCGATCGCGATCCTCAACTGTGATGTAACCTCGTTGTTGGGCGATCGTTGCTGACAATGCCATATCAATATTTACTGCGTGACCGTGCAGCAGGGGTACAGATGGTGCTAGTTCTAGAGTAGGACTCCAAGTATGACCATAGGCAATTACGCGGTCTAGATCCAACTCATGCAGATTAGGAGTCTCCAATTCCAGCATTGTCTGAATCGCTTTGTAATTCACCTGCTGGGCGATTTCCTTCAGTTCGGGAGTGCCACCGATATGACCAAAGTGAGTAGCAAGTAATTCGTCTCCGTGTTCATACAACAACTCAAACACTTCAGCATTGGAGACAACGGCAATTTTCACAAGTTCTGCCATGCCGTTACGGACTTCAGGCGTAGGTAGTGTCTGCAAAAACGAGAAGTCAAGAATCACTTTTTTTGGCGCGTGATAAGCACCTAAGCGGTTTTTGAGCTTTCCGTGATTGACTCCCACCTTAATTGCTACGCCAGCATCAACTAAACTAATCAGTGTTGTGGGAATACGGATAAAGTTTGTGCTGCGACGGTAAGTGGCGCAAGCAAAACCAGCAACATCTGTTAGTAATCCGCCACCGACAATCAAGACAGGCTCTTTGCGAACTAAACCGAAATCAGCGAAAGCATCTATGATCGCTTGCAGTGTATCTAGAGACTTTGTTGGCTCTGTAATGACGATCGGAAATAGGGTAAGGTTAATGTTGTAGTGCTGGAAGTATGCTTCGATCTGGCTTCCATACAGCCGATGCACATTATGGTCAACAACAGCAAGACAGCGCCCAAAACTTCTGTAGCTATCTGCTAGCTCGGTGTTATTGATATCGAAGGCTTTATTAACGAAAATGAGACTAAACTCGATTTTCTCATAACCTTCTACATGAAACGCAGTTTCGGTTGCTGCAAATTTGGCTTGGACGTTACTCATGTTCTTGTATCCTTAATTTAACAGTTATTCAGGCATCAACGCGACTTATCTCGCGCTTACTAGGTTAAAACCAAAGCTAGGCGAACCATCGCGTTGCCTGAAACCGTGAGCTAATGAAGACTAGGAGCCTTCTACCTTTTTCGCTCAAAAATGAAGGTATAATCCCGAAAATCACCTTACTTTAAACCCTCAAATCCAAGAACACTAAACTCTCCGTAGCGTAATAATCCCCAAGGTAGGTCTAACAGTACCAAAAGGTAGAGATTAAAATCTTTATGAAGATTTATTAAATTTATTAAATTATAGAGATGGCTCGAGCGGAGCGCAACTTATATAACAAACTAGATGTAGCTAGTAGAGTAGCAATTCCAGAAAGGCGATCGCGTATTAGCCTAGAAAGAAATTTCTAGGTAATAGATGGTACTTACGAAGGGGTAGTTATTATTTAGACACTATAGTTGAGTCTTGTAAGCCAGTATGAAAAACTTGCAGGTTAGTGATAAATTCCTTTAACAATTGGCATAATTACACTGCTGGATGAAAGTAGAAGGCTAATCCTAGAACTGTGTAGGTTGCCAAAAGTAGTGTTCCCTCTAGCCAATTAGAACGTCCGTCGAGGCTGATAAGATTAGCAACTGTGACAGCGACAGCAACAGCTACAACCTCGAAAGGATTGAAGTCTAAATCCATTGGTTGACCGATCGCTAGTCCTACTAAAACTAACAGTGGAGCCATAAACAAAGCAACCAGTAGACTAGATCCCATAGCTACTGAAACAGATAAATCCATATTGTTTTTAAGTGCTACACTCACCGCAGTTACATATTCTGCTGCACCGCCAACTAGAGGCAAAAGAATAACACCTGTAAAAAGTGGAGTCAAGCCTAGTCCCTTTGTTGCTTCCTCTACGACACCAACAAAAATTTCAGATTCAAAAGCAACTCCAACAGTAGAAGCTAATAATACACCTACCCACAGCCACAAATTAGGCTTATGAGCAGTTGATTCAACAATAGCTAATGGTGTTTCTCCTTCTAAATCTACTAAGCCGACATCGTAAAGGTAGCTGTGAGTTTTCAGCGAAAATACTAATGTCAAAGCATAGACTACGATTAAAACTACTCCTACGGTGACTGACAGATTCCGAATCGCTGTTTCCTCAACCCCAGTTGAAGTGTAAATAACCATTGTGGGCAAAATCAGCGCGGTTACTGCTAAGGTCATCGAAGAACCATTTACCCGCGCTACAACGGGTTTAAAATCCTGTTCTTTATAGCGCAGTCCACCCAACAGCATTGATAGTCCCATCACTAAAAGTAAGTTACTGATAATTGTTCCAGTGATACTTGCTTTCACAATGTCAACTAATCCGGCTTTGAGCGCAACTAAGGCAATAATTAGCTCAGTCGCATTGCCAAACACTGCATTTAACAAAGCACCAATTGAAGAACCAGTCACGATCGCAACTTCTTCAGTAGCAGTGCTTAACCAGACAGCTAAGGGTACTATTGCTAAAGCAGATGTGATAAAAACTGTCAGCGTACCCCACTCGAAATGTTCAGCCGCAATTGAAATCGGGATAAAGACTAACAAGCCTAAAGAAATAATTTTTTTGATCGACATAACAAGTTCTAGCTTTGGTTACAAGTGTAAAGAGTGAAACGTGAGTAGAAAAGAGTGGAAAGTGATGAGTGAAACGTGAGTAGAAAAGAGTGATAAGTGATCAGTGAAACGTGAGTAGAAAAGAGTAGGAAGTAAATACTCAAGAGTAAAGAGTAAGTAGAAAAAACTCACTACTCACTCCCCACTCCCCACTACTCACTACTCACTACTCACTTCCCATCGTATTTGTAACAGAATATTTCGTTTTGACCGCAATCGCACAAGTTTAATGCGAAACCAGCAATTGTCACTTACTTACACCTTGGCATTGCAGTTAAAGTAGATTAGATTGCACTTAAATTAGTTTTCCCACATATCCCTTTATGTCAACGAGTTGTTGGGCAGAGCTATAAAGTAATATCAATTGCCTGCAACACTAAGAGCTATATCTGTTGAGTTTGGTTAAAAATATCTAGTCATCCACGAGTTAACAACAATCTGCTTCTATAGAGCGGTGAATGGATACCATCTATAACTCTAAATTAATCATTTTGGATAATATTGCATGACTTCTGCTGCTGTTCCACCTGCTGCTAGCTTAGATTTGACACCGTACCGAGACGCTAACACGACAACACTTGATTCGCTGCGGACGGCTACAGGTGTTTATGTTACTGTTCACGGTCATTTTTACCAACCTCCCCGCGAAAATCCTTACCTAGATGCGATTGAGCGTCAGCCGAGTGCCTCACCGTATCATGACTGGAATGAGCGGATTCACCACGAATGCTATCGCCCGAATGCTTTTGCCAGAGTGTTGAATGATCGCGGTGAAGTTGTGGGAATCGTTAATAATTATGAGTATTTCAGCTTTAATATTGGGGCAACGCTGATGTCGTGGCTAGAACGCTATGATGTCGAAGTTTATCAGCGAATTTTAGAGGCAGATCGTAAGAGTTGCGATCGCTTAAATGGACACGGTAATGCGATCGCTCAAGTCTATAATCACATCATCATGCCCCTGGCGAATGAGCGCGATAAATATACTCAAATTCGCTGGGGGAAAGAAGATTTCCGTTCTCGCTTTGGGCGCGATCCCGAAGGAATGTGGCTAGCTGAAACTGCTGTAGACTATGCAACCTTAGAAGCATTGATTTTAGAGGGCATTTGCTTCATTGTGCTTGCACCTTCTCAAGCGCTGCGTTGCCGTACACTCCCTAAAGACGATCAGCCAATCAGTGAATGGTATGAAGTTGGTGGTAGTCAAATTGATCCCACCCGTCCTTATCGCTGTTTTCTACCTGGCGGTAATCCTAACCACGATTACATTGATATCTTTTTCTACGATGGGCCGATCTCGCGGGATATGGGCTTTAGTGATGTTCTCTATAATTCCAATCATTTAGCGGGAAGAATTGGGCAAGCAGTACGTGGAGATCATAGACAGTCTCAGTTAATTTCGGTGGCGACTGACGGAGAAACTTTTGGGCATCATAAAGGTGGGACTGAAAAAACATTAGCTTACAGCTTTTTACGTGAGTTTCCGCAGCGTGGCTGGACAGTAACAAACTTTGCTCACTATCTCAGTATCAATCCTCCTAGTTGGGAAGTGGAACTAAAACCCGTTACCGCTTGGAGTTGCGCTCATGGTGTAGATCGGTGGCAAGATGACTGCGGTTGTGGTGGCGAAGGCGGTTGGCATCAGAAATGGCGGCGGCCATTGCGTCAAGCGCTTGATTGGCTGCGGGATCAGTTAATTAAGGTGTATGAAGAAAGTGGGCGGCAGTTTTTCCGTGATTCTTGGGCGGCGCGGGATGAGTATATTCAAGTAATGCGCGATCGCTCCGTTACCAATATTAATCGTTTCCTAGCCCGCCATCAAAACCACAAACTAACCTCAGCAGAACAAGTAGATGCTTTGCGTCTATTGGAAATGCAGCGTCACGCTCTGCTAATGTACACGAGTTGCGGCTGGTTTTTTGAAGAGTTATCACGCCCCGAAGGAACACAGATTCTCCGCTATGCTGCCCGCGCCTTAGAATTAGCTGGAGATGTTGCAGGTGTGCAGTTAGAAAAAGGCTTTGTTAAACGCCTTGCTCTTGCTCCTAGTAATGTTGACTTATTCAAGCACGGTTCAGAAATATATCGGCAATTGGTAGCGACAGCCCAAATTAACTTCAAGCAAGTAGCAGCACAGTACGCTATTACTTCATTATTTAGGGGGAGCCAGTCCCGTGCGGAGGTTCCCTCCGTTGAGGGAACTGGCGTTCAGGGATCAGGGATCAGGGATCAGGGAAATGCAGATACGTTTCCCACTCGCCACTCACCACTTGTCACTCCTCACTCTTCACAGCGCGTCTATTGCTACAGTGTCCAGCAATTAGATTACCAAATGCAACGCATGGGATCGCTCACTTTAGCTGTTGGGCAAGTGCGGATGGTTTCAGGAATTACTTGGGAAAGTGAACATCTTGTTTTTGCCGTTCTGCATTTGGGTGGTTGGGATTTCCACTGCTGCATTCAACCTTTTTCGGGGCGACGTGCTTATAGCCAAATGAAAGAAAAGGTGTTTGAGGCTTTGCAACAAGCTAGTGCTGCTTATACGATTCGGGCAATGACGCAGATGTTTGGGAATCAGTCGTTCAGTTTGCAGAATTTGTTTGCTGAAGAACGGCATCGGATTATGAAGCTACTGAGTCAGGAAACTTTGACGCGGCTAGATCAGCTTTATACGCAGGTGTATCGAGATAATTACGGCGTGTTGATGGCGTTCCACCGAGATGATCTCAGTGTGCCACAAGAGTTGCAAGTGGCGGCTGAAATTGCTTTGGGGAATCGCTGTCTAAGTCTAGTGCGATCGCTTGAGCAAGAAATTGATCAGCCGGAATTGAGTCTGCATCATCTAGCAGAACTAGAAGCGATCGCTACTGAAGCTCAACATCTACATTGTCAATTGAATATACCCCAAGGTACGCAGACATTAGAGCAGTTGCTAACGCGATCGCTTTGGCAGTTATTACACGACAGCAACCCTGCCACAATTGAGGTAGACATCCAACGCTTAGAGCGATTAATTGATGTTGGACATGAGCTAAATCTCGGTTTGTGCCTCGACAGAGTTCAGGAACTATATATCAGTTGCCTGCATCAAATTGGGACTTGGTGTCTACAAGTGCAATCTCAGAGTAGTGTTGAAAATCGTAGTACGGCTGATACTAACCAAAGCTTATCACCAAATTTCTTTGAATCAAATCAGCTGCGCCAGTTGCTCAACTTAGGTCAAAAATTAAATGTTGACGTTAGTGCTTTGTTGAGTCAGTTGGTGTAAGTTAGCTGCGGGGTAGGTGTCCCACTTGCCCCATTTTTAGATTTAGAGTATTAATCCAATTAATTAGACCAACTTTTTCTCATTCATTTTGGAAAATCAAATCTAGTCGTTGTTGGGCTATTTTAAGTGCCTCTGTTGGCGAATTTTTACCTAGCAACACTGATTCCAATGCACGGCCTAAACTTTCAGAAACTCGACTATAGCCAGGAAAAATAGGACGCGATCGCCCATACTTTGCTTGTTCTAAAAATACCTCTACAGCAGGTTGTTTCACTGCAAATGCTTGATATTTGTCACTTTGTCGCGCCTTTAAATTTACTGGTAAATAGCCTGTACCAATTGCCCACTGAGTCTGAAATTCCTCACTTAATACAAATTCGGCAAACTTCAGCGCTGCTTTTTCCCGTTGGGATGTAGTTTTCATCACAAATAGATTTTCGCCGCCGATAGCCGTTGCCTGTTTCACAGCAGCCGGAATTGGAAAAACACCAAAATCTACACCAGTAGCCTTGAGTTGTCCCAGCGTCCAAGGGCCAGTTAATTGCATTGCTACTTTACCCGCAAGGAAGCTATCAATTTCAAAACCGCGTTCTGGTAAAGATAAAACAGCTGAACCATCGTCGATTAAATTACGCCAAAATTGTAAAGCGGCGATCGCGCCTTGATTTTCTAAAGCAACTGCCTTTGCTTCCTGCTTGGCATCACTCACTAATTCCCCGCCGCCACTCCACATAAATGGCAACCACAGGAAAACGGCAAATTCTCCTTTTCCCAAAGGCAATAATATTCCATGTTGATCTAAGCGGCGATCGCCATTTAAATCAACGGTCAATTTACGCGCTACTTGGCGTAATTCGTCCCAACTTTGGGGTAACTGAGTAATTCCAGCTGCTTGAAACAAACTAGGACGATAAAAAATTCCGACATTATTCGTCCCAAAAGGAACAGACCAAGTATGACCTTGGTACTGCATTGATTCAAACAACACCGGATCAATTTCGTCCCGTATTGGTGATATTGGTAGCCAATCATCTAAAGAGCGAATTGCATCCAATTCTACCAATTGACCAGTAATTGTAGCGTTAAACCATAATAAATCTGGCGGCGCATTTCCTACCACCGCAGCCAAAATCTTAGGTAACTGTTGTTCCGCTTGTCCTACATATAGTGATTCTACTTGGATGTCTGGATGTTCTCGATTAAATCGGTCTACTAGCGCCTGAAGCACGTCCCGATTAGGCGGCGGATTTACACCCTGCCATAACGTTATTCTAGTAACACCAGCAGTTGCTTCAGGACTTCCATGTAAAACTTGACATCCTCCTAAAGCGAGTAACCCTACCATCAATAAAATTAGTAATTTGAATCTCTTTATTAACAACTTAGCCAAATTATCCCCAAATTATTGTAATTTAAATAACAATTTTTTATGTTAATTGATTAGTTATTTTATTAACTAAAAAAATAATATCTAATTTTTACTATGCAAATTTTAGGAGTTATGCGAAATAATTTTTTATCATTTGTTGCCCTTTTTGTTTTAGGAATAATCATTTTTACAGGATGTGACTTAGGTAGAGAAATATCTAATAACAATACTGTTACACTGACGCTTAGTGGTTGGGGCGATCCAATTGAAAAACAACTGCTACAACAGGTACTTAATAATTTTGAGGCAAAACATCCCAAAATCAAAGTCAAATATGAAGTAATTGCAGATCAGTACATGGATGTCTTGAAGACACGACTCATTGGTGAAACAGCAGCCGACGTATTTTATTTAGATGCCTTGGAAGCCCCCGCACTAATCAAACCAGGCGCACTAGAACCACTTGATAAGTACATAGCACCTGAATTTGACATTGCAGATTTTGAACCAACGCTGCTTAATGCTTTTCAGCAGGGCGGTAAAACTTACGGCTTACCCAAAGATTTTTCTACACTAGCACTGTTTTATAACAAAAAAGCTTTGGCAGCAATGGGTTTATCTCAACCTCCTACAACTTGGGAAGAACTACGCGAATACTCCAAAAAACTAACTATTGATAATAATAAAGATGGCAAAATTGAGCAATATGGTTTTGGTGTCGCCCCAGAACTTGCCCGCCAATATTTCATGCTTAAAGCCTTTGGCGGGGAGTTAATTAACTCAGATGAAAAAGCTACATTTGCTTCTCAAGAAAGTTTAAAAGGGTTGCAATTAATTATCGATCAATATCGTAAAGACAAATCATCTGCCCAACCAACGGACGTTGGAACAACATCAGGTAGTGAAATATTTGGTCAAAATAAAGCTGCAATGGTAATTGAAGGCGCTTGGCTAATTCCTTACCTCAAACAAACATTTCCAAATATTGAATATGCAACATCTGAAGTACCTACAGTTGCAGATAAAAAAGGAACGATGGCTTATACAGTTGCTTATGTAATGAATAAGCAATCGAAGCATAAACAAGAAGCATGGCAGTTAATTTCTTACCTGACAGGCAAAGAGGGAATGAAAGCTTGGACAAGTACAGGAATTGCTTTACCAACTCGTAAATCTGTTACCGTAGAACTCGGTTACGATCGCAATTCCATTTATTCATCATTTATTGCTGGAGCGGATTATGCAACTATTTGGCAAGCAGGGGAAAATCTGCCAATTATTCTAAATAATTTTAATAACCAGTTCATCAGTGCCATGCTAGGCGAACAATCTTTACAAGATGCTATGACAAAAGCACAAGAAACTGCAAATAAAGAAATTGAATTAGCCCAGTAGGATATTATTAATAACTAGAAGTTTAATTTATGTATCTTATAATCTCTCTGCTATTTCTAGATAACTTTGGATACACACTTTTCCTTGCTTGAAAGACGAGCTAGCTGAACTATAGAATGCCTTTCTATCTTAATATTTGATTACACTACTCAGCATTAACTTGAGTTAGGTTAGAATGACTCAAAATTTTAACAACTAATTGCCGTTGTTTTGGAGTAAGTCTTTTTAAACTATCACCCCAAAGCTTTACTAGCTTTTCTTGGTTAGTTTGATCGTTATATTCACTAGAAAGGCTAATTAAATAATTCATTTTTAACCTGCTATTATTTCTTACCCCGCACATTCACTGCAAACTCTTCGATTTGTCGTGGTTAGAAAAGACAGTTAGCAATTTGAGAGGACTTTAGAGCAGGGATAATTCACTTAAAAAATAAAAAACAATAGAACAATGATGAGGTAAACCAGTTGAGGGCAAGAGATGAGAGCGAGTTTGATCCAATCACTGGAAAATGTTAAAGATTTCCGCGCAGTTCA
>JAHHHE010000043.1 GCA_019359535.1 Gloeocapsa sp. UFS-A4-WI-NPMV-4B04 | reverse complement strand
TATTGACAGTAATTCAGTTTGCTGAACGTCATCATACACCGTCCGCTCATAAGCTGATAATTCAACTGTATCGATTCTTCTAGCAAATCACCAGACACTACCCCTAGTGGCGTTGCGTAAGTCCTGTGAGTGATAAATTAAATTTATGATACAGAAGTTCTGGATTCTTAGGCGATCGCACTACGCCCGATAAGTGAGAATTACTATTATTTAGGTAATTAACCTATCTTGATTTTCCTTCTCATGGTATAAGACTAAGATTACTTAACCATGCCAACATTGAAGGTATGAATACTACTGAACGTCTTGTTACTCTCAACCGTATCCGTAAGCTCAGTCGCTTGATGGATAGTGCAATTAGAATTCCGGGAATAAATTTTCGGATCGGCTTAGATCCAATTATTGGTTTGATCCCAGGTGCTGGAGATATAGTCAGTACAGGATTTTCAGCTTATATTATTTATTTAGCGGCTAGGTTTGGCTTACCGCGTCAAGTATTGACAAAAATGGTACTTAACATTGGGTTAGAAGCAGTAGTAGGTTCAGTTCCTTTAGTGGGTGACTTATTCGACGCATATTACAAATCTAATATTCGCAACTTGGCACTTTTAGAAAAACATCTACAAGTGACTGATCCACAAATTGAGAAAGCACCTACCCCGCTATCTGTTGAAGAGCAAAAATTAGTAAAGCAGTATGAGATGTCGTAGCTAAACTTAGTGAAATATGGCGTGCTAATAGATAAGCGATCGCATTTTTAATAAAAAAGCCTCCTGATTAGGAGGCTTAATGTTTGGCTGCAATTAATTTAGCCTATGAAAAAGCGATTATTTACAGCAATTACACCAGCTATGATAGAAGCAGCAAGCGACGTAAGAGCCGCACTAAATAGCCACCAAGCTGCACCTGCGGCGGCTTTTTTAGTTTCTTCTGCTTGCTTTTGAGCCTGCTTTTTAAGCTCTTTCAAGCGTTTTTGAGTTTCCTGCTGGATGAGTTCGACTCGTTGCAGTACACTATTTCTTGCTCCTTCAACTTGATCAATAATTCGATTAGCATCTGCCCCTGAAATGTCCTCACGGGAACTCAGAACGGCGACTAAAGTACCACGATCAAATTGACTCAAACGACCTTGCAGCGCCTCTAATCCAGCTTCTGGATCATCAAACAATTTGCTGAAGTCTTGCTTGATACCTTCATAGTTCAGTTCGGGACGCTCAAGCGCGTTGAGATAGTTGCGAATTTTGTCAAAAATGCCGTCAATTGTTGATTGTACGGTTTGCTGAATCTTCTGAATTTGCTCAACAAACGAGTTACGCACAGACTCTATTTGATCGGCAATTCGGTTTGCTTCTTCTTCGCTAATATCTTCGCGTTGCGACAATAGTGCTACCAAGGTAGAACGATCAAACTGTGACAAGCGATCGCCTATGCTGCCTATTCCGGCGCGTGGATCGTTCAGTAGCAATTGCAGATCGCGCTTAATGCTTTCTGGGTTAAGTTCTTCCTTACCAGTGTTTTGCAGGTAGCTAGAGAGAGTACCTTCAAAATCAATAGCCTGTTTTTGAACACGGCTTGCTACACGGCGCGGTGCTTTGACAATACTGCGAATACCTTCTTGTAACTGATCGATAGTTTGATTAACTTGCTCTTCGCTCAAGTCTTCTCGCTGAGAGAGTAATTTAACTAAAGTTTCCCGATCCACTTGAGAAAGGCGATTTCGTAGTGCTAAAGCTCCCTCTTTAGGATCATCTAGTAACTTAGTCAAATCTTGCTGGATACCTTCTGGGTTGAGTTCTTCCAAGTTGGTACTGCGGAGATACTCAGCTAAAGCATTTGTTGTTTTGTCGTACTGTTCCTTAGCTTTTTCTGCTGCTTTTTGTGGTGCTTGGAGGACGTTATTTCGCACCTCTTCAATAGAATCAAGGGTTTGATTTACCTGCTCTTCGCTCAAGTCTTGACGCTGAGAAAGCAGTTGCACTAGAGTATCGCGATCAAACTGAGATAACCTTGCACCTAACGCGCTTAATCCTGCTTGTGGATCTTCTAAAAGAGTTTTGAAATCGCGCTTGATACCTTCAGGGTTGAGTTCGTCTTTGTTTGTATTACGCAGATACTCTGCTACCTTTTGCCGCACTTCGTCTGTTTTAGCTTTTGCCTGTTCTTGAAGTTCTAAGGCTTTATCTAAGACAGAATTACGGCTACTTTCAAGCTGACTAACAATTTGATTTGCTTCTTCTTCGCTAATATCCTGACGTTCACCCAGTAGTTTTACCAAGGTGTCACGGTCAAATTGCGACAAGCGATCGCTTAGTGCTTTAAAACCAGCTTCTGGATCTTCCAACAGAGTTTGGAAATTCGCTTGGATACCCTCTGGATTTAATTCTTCTTTACCAGTTGAGCGCAGATAATTTTCTACTCTACTACGAACATCTTGCGATCGCCCTTGAGATTCAGCACCCTGAACATTATTGAACACTTCCATGCGGATGCTTTCAAGCTGATCTGCAAGTTCATTGATTTTATCGGGAAGTAAATCACCACGAGAAGTCAATTTTTGAATGAAATACTCGCGATTAATTTGCTCTAATTGGCGACGAACTGTTCCTGGATCAGCTTCAGGATCATAAATAACGTCTTGGAATTCCTGCTTAATCGTTTCTCGGTTCAAATGCCAAGCGTAGGAATTAAGCAGATAATTATCTACATCTGCTTTAATAGTGCTGAAGGGTAACGCTGGTGACTTGTCTGCAACTTGAGTTGCAACCTTATTAGCTTGTTCTGTCGCTTGATCTTTGAGCTTTTGCAACTGACCAGAAATTTGCTCAACATCTACTCCAGGCAGTTTATCTGTAACCTTTTGCAATTGAGCAGAAATTTTCTCAACATCTACATCAGATAAGTCTACTCTGTCCAAAACTGTGCCAAGGAGGGTGTTGAAGCCTAACTGCATTGCTTTATTCGTCAAGCTAGTGCTTTGGCCTTGTCCACTTTTAATCAACTGCGACAGTTGATCACCTAGCTCATTTGACTGAAGTTGCTCTGGAGTGGCAGACTTTAAAAAGTTGAGCAATTGTGCTTGGGGATCTTGTCCTTGCTGGTCTACAACTTGCTTCCAAGCGCCTTCAAGCTGATCTGCAAGCTTATTGATATCCTGTTTAGATAAATCTGTGCGATTGCTGACTAAATCTACAAATGTTTGACGGTCAACATTTTTCAGCAAATCACTTCCAGCTATAGATTGCAAATCTGAAGTATTGAGTAACTTTTCAAATTGACCCCGAATTTCATCAAAATCGAGCTTTGGTAGCTGGAGATTTCCTAAAGAACTCTGTAGCGTCTCGCTGATCTTATTAGGATCAATTCCCGAAGTCAATTCGCGGCGAACTGCGGCTGTAATTGCCTCGGCGGTAGAAACGGCTTGAGATGAAGCAGCATTAGCGCCGAGTGCTGCTGCTGCTGTACCCATAATTCCCTGAAAGCCTGAAGTAGCCGTGCTGACAACAGAACCAATTAAGGAACCTACCGCAGTCGAACCTAGCCACACTATCAGCGAAAAGTACGCCGCCCAAATTACTATGCCAGTAATTGCTCCTAAAATGGTACTTTCAACCAAACTTAGTTTCACGGCTAGAAAACAAGCAATAAATAAAGCAATGCTGACAGTAATTAAAGTCCAAAGTCCTACTGCGGTTTCAATTTTGCGAATTGTCCCGCCTAAGCTTTCTGATTCATCAGAAGAACCTGATGAACCTCCTAATGAGGAAATGCCAAAGGCAACAGAGAAGTTTGTTAACAGTAATTGAAAAGCAAAAGCCATCAAAACGCCTGCGAACAAAGCAACAAAGAATTGTGGCCCTGAAAATACAAGCGCTGCTTCTTCTGGAGTAAAAACTTCCTCACTCACTGGAATTTGTGCTACCCCAAATAAGGCATAACACAACTTCAGCGAAATTCCTGCATTTTGAAACATCGTATTTTCCTTCTGAGATTTTAGCTACACGCAAATCTAAAAGTTGCGTATTAGCAGAGATGTTATTAATTTAAATTAGAGAATTTTTAAACTATATAATCATCCTTCTAAGGTCTGAAAATAGTATAAATATTTGGATAGTTTAATATAAAATTAACCTAGAAATACAAATATGTGTTATTCCAAAGGTGAGCAGCAACTGTGTATATAACTTTAGCTAACAAGCGTATTTATACTATTTTGAATAGTATCAAAAATTTCTAAGTTAATTACTTTGATTCGCTTAATGAAAGTAATAATTGCTACTTTAAGACAGATAGCCGATCGCAAATATATTGAAATATATAATTTTTAGCAAAGCTAAATTTATCTGAAACTAAAGTTAAACAGCTAACAAACATTATCTGGAAGAGATCGGTTGTAAAATATAGTAAAAATAAATTTATTTTTGTGCTTTTAAAATGTGTAATATAAATTTGTAATACTCGGTGATAATATCCAAGCTTGCAAATGGTACATAAAAGTTTGAATGTATTATTTATTACATAAATAATTGGATGTAACTGGTAAAAATAATGTTCCCTCAATATGTTCTCGTACTGCACGGCTGATATAACAGCTACCTTTGAGACAATCAATTAGTAAATTATTTGCATCATGATATTGTTGTAATACTCTTCTTTGCTGGATGTTAAATTGCCAATCTTGACTAATATCTAAATACTTAATCTGCACATTTTTTAATTGCTCAATCCAAGCCTTGCCTTTATCTTTCCACCACACTTTAAAGCTTTCATGATCTTGATCAATCTCAGGTAACTGCTCTTTGAGGTGTTGTAGCGATCGCTGTAAGTTACAATCGAGGCTAAGACCAAGGCTACGTGCAAGGTTATAATGAAGTTCGCGAATCAGGCTAAGAGCAAAATTAAGTTCTCGCTCAAACTCAAGATGAACTTCTAGGTCAATACCAATGCTAGGATCGAGTTTAAGAGCCAGGCTAATATCAGAATTAAGTATAAAATCTAAGCCAAGGCTAACGTCAAGATAAAATGCTCTAACAGCAACTAATTTATATGTAACATTAACTGTATGCGATTTTTGCTCTAACCAACTTAAAAACTTTTGTAAATAATTATCCTCCCTGATTAAATTATCAACTTCTTGCTTTGCTAAGTGCATTAAATAATCAGCATTTTGCAACATAGAAGCAGTTAATAAAAAAACTTCGTGCCATTGTTTTTGGCTGACGCACCTAGCTACTTTAGCCAAAGCTATTTCTAATTTTTGAGGATTAGGACTACTAAGAATTTCTTTTGCTACGAAATGTTTTTGAATAGTTTTATGAGAAAAAGAGTAAATTCCTTTGGCACGTTCTACCAATACTCCATGATCTGCTTCCAATGATTTCAGGATAATTTCACTGTCTAGTTGCAACGTTTCAACATCACTACTAACTCTGGGTAAATTACAGATATAATCAATTATATAATGCTTTATTTCTTGTTTTCTAAATAGGTATTCACCTTGCTCAAAGGTAATTGAAGCGATTTGACTGAGTAAATCTTGTTTCTGTTGGACTGATAATTTGTAAAGCTGCGATCGCGCGATATTGCGCTTGGCATCCCATTTCCTTAATAATATATCTGCTACTTCTTGATAAAGCTCTGCTCGATTAGTAGGAAAGTCTGCTGATTCTTCAAAAATTAGACATAGTAGGGTTAGCAAAAGAGGATTAGTAGCAAGTTCTCGAAGCGGAGCATTTTGGTGAAGCTTATTAATAATTTTACTGCTATTAATGGCATTTTTGTTTGAGAACCACTTAGTTGCAAAGATAGTAATTTGTTCTTGATCAAAATCTGCCACTTCTACTTCAGTAAACTGTTCAAGGCTATATTTTATTGCGCCAATTCGACAAGTTATGACAAAATGATTAGCATGAAACTTCGCTGAAAAATTGCGAATCTCCTGAAAAACTCGCTCCTCATCTACTTCCCGTACTTGATCGAGTCCTTCTAATAAAACGAAGGCTCTGCCTTGACTTAATATTGTTTTAATAGCTGCACTATCGCTAATACCGTAAGTAGCAAATTGCTCACCAATATATGTTAGTAAGCTCGGTTGCTGTTCAGTTTCTGCATAATCCTTAAGTGTAATAAAAATTGGTACAAGATTTGCTTGAAATTCGCCTAAACTGCACTGAATAGCTGCATACTTTAAAAACATAGTTTTTCCAGCTCCCGGCTTACCCAAAATTATTAATTTTGAGTATTGGTTGACAGCTTCTAGTGCTGATAGTCGTTGCTTAGTTCCATTAAGTTGGAATTGCTCAAATTCGTCTGAGCCATAATTTGTGAGGATATCAGCAATTTCTAGCCGCCTACGCCCAGTGATTTTCTCTAGAATTTTGGTAGTGGTATAAATATGATTTAACTCTATTGGCTGAGACATATCTAATACCCGCATCACTCCGCATCTTTGTTGAATGCTGGCGTGTGCATATAGGCGTACTTCTTGAACCAAGGTATCTAAATCACAAGTATTGCTAGTAAATTGCTGGATTGTAGCCTCAGTATTTTCATTTAAATCAACAATCGTTCGCCAAGGTAATTGTAGCCTTTGGCAAATTTTATGAAAATTCTCTCGTGCTATCGGTTTAGCTGCAAAAAACTTTTGAACCGTTGCTCTAGATATTTCTAACTCAGATGCAAAGTCAGCTTTACTTGCAAAATTTAGTATTGCTTCGTTAGCTTGTTTAATACCTTCGAGTGATGCTTTTAACGATCGCATTGTCCGTACTATCATGCTACACCAACAGAACTTTTGGGTATTTTGTCACAATAATCTTAAACTATGTGTGTATCTAGCTATACAACTAAACAATGCTATTTATTACATTATTGTATAAATATACATTTTAAATTCGCTACCTCAGCTTAGGAATTTGGAAGCAAGATTAGATAAAAAACTACTGGTACTGATGAAGATTTGTGTCTGCACAAACTATAGAAAATAGTTGCAATATCAGCAGCGATAATTGTACTTTTATTGACATTTAGTATCATTACAGTCCTCTTGATTTAAGTTGATACTTAGCTGTAATAGTTATCAGCATTTTTTTTACTTTTTATGCAAGAAGCCTATTTGTCATAACTGTTGTTGCAATTTTAAAAAAGCATTACTACCCTGAATTAATCCCAAACCCTTTTACCTTAAAGTAATACCAGTAAGACAGCAGCACAAAACAGCTAACCATCAGCGCTATTAGCTGAAGACAGAGAATAAATTTTATTTGCTATCGCGAGTATAACACTTGTATTATATTTGACAACTGTACTTACAAAACTGAGAATGATTTATCCCCAGATTGATAAAACAACTGATCCGAATAATACTGTTAGAGTCAGCAGCTAAAAGTTTTATCCAAGTGGAAATAGCTGATTTAAGACAAAGCCTAAAGCCGCACTACCAAGGGGAACAGTCAAATTATCAATCCCAAATTTAGAAAATGCTTCTAAGCTGCTAGCAACTAAGGCAACCGCGATCGCTACTACCCAAGTTTGCCACACATTGCCCTGTACTCCTAGAAAAATCAGGCTGCTGACAATGTAGCTAACTATAGCCATTGTCAAAGTGCCTTCCCAACTTTTTTTCATTCCCCAAAGTGTATAGGGATGCTTACCAAATCGTTGCCCTATCAGTGCTGCTAAACCATCACCCCAAGTCATTACCAAAATCCCTAAGACTGCGTAATGGGGTTGTTGAATAGTCCAAAACCAGGCAATCAGCAAACCGATACTAACGGCATAGAAGAATGTTCCCAAGCTTTGACGACCGATACTATTAATATTAGGTAAAATCGGGAATTTGTAAGACACTAAGGCAACTGTACTCGCTAAAATTGAAGCAGAAATCCCTACCCACGCCGGGATATCTAGCCACCAAGCAAGCAAAATCACATTGCCAGTGCCAATGTGAACTACTTTTCGTAATATTTCTGAGTCAGCAGATAGGTAGCGATTGACAATAGCTGCCAATAACAAAACTCCACCTACCCAAGTTCCGGCGATCGCAACTTGAAGCCATACACTTGAAATTGATTCTAACCAGGAAACGTTAAGCACGGTCTGGATTTAAGCTAAAAGTAAAACCTTACTAATAACTCTAACTAGATTTGGCTGAGAAGATGAAAAGATTAATAATTTTGCTCATTCAAGGCTACCGTGTTTTGATTTCGCCTCTATTTCTCCCTACCTGTCGCTTTCATCCTACTTGCTCCCAGTACGCAATTGAGGCAGTAGAGCGATTTGGAGTATGGCGTGGCAGCGCTTTAGCAATTAAGCGAGTGTTGCGCTGCCATCCTTTACATCCTGGCGGTTACGATCCAGTGCCTACAGAAATTGAGCGATAATCAAGTAAAAGGTACTTATCCAACTTGCGTTTGAGCGTCCAAATTCGGGATCGAGTAAGCAAAGTCTCTAGCAAAAGGATCTGGTACTCCCCATTCCTCCTGCGGCACATCAAAACCAAACTCCACTACATGACCATCTGGATCTACAACGTAAAAAGAACGCATCACTGTATGATCAGAAGTACCCAAAATAGAAACTCCCGCAGCCTGACAACGATTATATATCTCGATTAAGGCTTGTTCATCGCTGACAGTAAAACATAAATGAAACAAGCCTGTTTCGTGCCTCTGTGGAGATTTGGCGTTGGTTCCAACCTCCAATAAAGCAAGATCGTGAGGATGTCCACCTGCATGATAAAAGTACATTCCACCACGCTTACCTACTAGCTGCATACCAAGAATTTCGCGGTAGAAATAGTCAGCACTCCGCAGGTTTTTCACTTTCAAAACAACATGATTTATTCCTTGTAAACCCATACACCTCCTAAAGAGCGCGATCGCGTTTTATAGCAATATCACCTGATCCAGACTGGACAATCATCAACAATCCGCCCAAAATAGCTAGATTCTTCATAAACTGAATTGTTTGCATTTGATCAGCGAAATTCGTATGAAAAATCAAGGTGGCGGGAATTAAAAAGATAATTAAGGCGATCGCACCCCATCGCGCTTTGTAGCCTAACAATACAGATAATCCTCCAGCAAGTTCTAGGGCGATCGCACCCATCAAAAATAAACCCGTTAGCGGCATTCCATAAGATGCCATATATTGCTGTGTATCAGCAGGATTAAGAATTTTATTGATTCCTGACATCAGAAAAAGCGCGGATAGTAATACTCTTGCTGCTAGAGAAAGCAAGTTATTGAGCTTTTTCTGGCGATCGCGCTGCACATTTTCAGAATTAACATCGGATACAGGCGTTACTATTTTCAGTTTCATGTTCTTTATACCTGATATTATTTGACTCTAAATTGTCTATATGCAAACAATCGCCTACCTTGACGACTTCGCTTCAGGTAAACCAGAAATTTCTACTGTCTGGGTTGATTCCAACTCTAGCGCCAGTGGCTGTAAGCCAGTACCTTGATGCGAACCATCACAATAAGGTAGGTTTTTGCTTTGTCCACAGGTACAGATATAATACGTGCCAGCTTCAAGGGGGATAGTAAAAGTTTCCTGAGTCATAATCATCCTTTGCTATTAAAGTTTGCGTTAGTAATGTACTTATACGTACTATAACAGAAAATTGTTTTCATGCAAATTTTTAAAATAAGTGCTTGATTTTCTCTAAAGCAACTCGAATCTCCTCTAACTCCTGCTTATCCAGCTTGCCAAAGCGCTGCTTGAGATGATTAATATGAGCGGGGAAGGTTTCGGCAAACACTCGCTCACCTTCTGGTGTAAGCACTGCAAGAAAACTACGGCGATCTTCTGATGGTACTTCCCGCCGCACCAAATCTTTTTTCTCTAAACGATCAATAATACCTGTTAGTTCGCCTTTAGTTGTGAGAGTTTTTTCTGCCAGCTTATTAAAAGTCATCCCAGGCGTATTTCCCAAGGTGCTGATTACGTCGAACTGAGAAGGTGTCAAGCCAAGCTGACGAACATGGGCATCAGAATAACTTCTAAATGCTTGGTAAGCTCGAACTAATTCGCGCACGATGGGCATAAATGGTTCTGTTGCTGCGACTTTTGCGGACTGATTTACAGGTTCTATTGCTTTCGCTTTATCTGTTTTCACGGCTGCTGATTACAACTGATTATGATTTCAATATAGTTTTAACACGAACAAAGTCCAAATGTTTATTTAAAAGGTATTAATTTGAGCTATCAATGTTTTAAACAGATTGAATATAATCTATAGCAGCAGCAAGTTTTGATGAATATTTTTTTGCAAAGTTTTCAAACCAGATACCTTCACTCGATAAAGGATCTAATTTTTTAAGCCAGACGATCGCTTTTATTTTCACTGCCTCAAATTCTTGCTGCTTAATCTGTTTTTGTTTGCGTTGCTCTTCTTGAAATTGTTGCTGTCTTTCCAATTCCTCGGCTTGATCGTGTTGTTGATAATCAGCCTTAACTTGAGCTAAAAGGCTATCTATTGGTGATGTCGATTGCGCTCGTTGTTCAAATTTTTCTTTTTGGATTTTTTGCTGCGGCTGTTGAACATCTGGTTGATCATATTCAGCTTTGACTTGAGCTAATAAATCATCAATGAAGTCCATTTTTTTAGATTTTCCTTATTCTTGCTATTAAATAATATCTAGTCATTAATTGCATTAAGCAATACTTCTGATAAACTCAAATCTTCCATATCATCAATTGTGATTGTGTCACAAATATCAAACTTTGCTCCGGCTCCTTGTAATTCATCATCAAGAATCTTCAGAAACTTAGTTGCCTGCTGATCTGAGCCAACTTGAATAAAAGAAATTGCCAATTCTTCATCGCGATCCATCCGCCGAGAAGCTTCTATAATTACCTTCATCACCGCTTTACGGTCATCTGGTTCACTATCAGTTATGACTAAAATTGTTTCAACATTGGGTTTAGTTTGACGTGCAGCTTTACGTTCAAAATAGCTGTCAGTAGCGCTTTTCAGCACGCTGGCTAAGTCAGTGCTACCTGATGGATCATTCTCACGAAATATTTGTGTAACCTTACTTGCTGTTACATTGTCATAGCGTTTAAATCGACCTGAAAACAGATAAACAGTAATTCCATCTGAATCAAATTGTTCACATTTACTTGCTAAAGCAATTGACTCTTGGGAAGCTATCCACCTACTTTTTCCACCCTTTTGATCTGTTGTAGCCATGCTGCCACTTTTATCAATAATTAGGGTATAGTCACGGTTTTCTAACATTACTCAATTCCTCAGTTTTGACTCTACTAAGTGTGTTATTTTTTAACATTTACTTAGTCATTAATAGCGTTTAATAAGATATCCGCAAGGCTCATGTCTTCCATGTCATCAAGAGTGATTGCGTCACAAATATCGAACTTAGCGCCGACTCCTTGCAGTTGATCATCTAACGCCTTGAGAAATTTAGTTGCTTGGGGATCTGAACCAACTTGAATCATTGAGATTGCCAGTTCTTCATCTCGCTCCATCCGGCGCGAAGCAGTTATAATTACTTCCATTACAGCTTTGCGATCGTCTGGTTCGCCGTCAGTTATAACTAAAATTGTTTCTCCTGCTGGCTTAATTTGACCAGCCGCTTTACGCTGAAAATAGTTATTAGTTGCATCTTGAAGTACAGAGGCAAGGTTAGTTGTACCAGCAGGATCGTTTTCTTGAAATATTTGGGTCACTTTGCTTGAAGTCACATCGTCATACCGTTTAAATCTGCCTGAAAAGACATAAACAGTAATACCGTCTGGGTCAAATTGTTCACACTTTCTTGCTAGTGCTAAGGTAGATTCTTGAGCTATGTCCCATCTACTTCTACCACCTTGTTGATCAGGCGTGGACATACTGCCGCTTTTGTCAATGATTAAGGTATAGTCACGATCTTTCATGAAACCTCACTCCAGTAGTTAGTCTTTTGGTTTAGTCTAACTGTTAGGGGATCTCGCGTCAGCTGCTTAAGCTGATATCTTGCAGCAACAAAAAATAATACAAACTTTACAGATGGAGAATAGCGGATTCGAACCGCTGGCCTCTGCGGTGCGATCGCAGCGCTCTACCAACTGAGCTAATTCCCCTTTTTTTGGGTGTTAGGTGATATAGGCAACCCTAAACTCCTAAAAGCCCCTAATTATTATATCATCGCAGGACAGTCATTAGCTTGATAATTCAGCTTACTTGGCACAAGAGAGTAAGTAGAGGCACATTTCAGGAAGAGTCGCTTGCACCGTTACTTTTGCAAGAAGTGAGTAGTGGGGTAGTATTTCACTAATCACTCTACTTACGGTCAAAGTCTAGTTGACATTTTCTCTAAACCCAGACAACGAAATTCAAATTTTGCCTTTCCCTCACTTCTGGCTTATTTGTTAAATCGCGGTGACACTAATGATTTTTTCGTCAGGTTTAAGCGAGGAAATGCGATCGCCTTTTCCATCTTTGCCCATTAAAGGAACTGAATCTACAGGTAAACGCAGCACTCGCTGAGTATTTGTCACAAGTACCACTTCATTAGTAGCCAACACCATACTACCTAGAGCATCTAGCTTGCTAGTAAACGACAAAACCTGAGTGCCAATATCTCCACGATTACCCCGTCGCAACACACTTGCTGAAATTCGTTTGGCATATCCTAGTTGAGAAACTAATAACAGAGTTGGATTTAACTTGCTGATTGTCACACAACCAATCATCTGTTCCTGCTTACGGAGTCGCAACGCTTGTAACCCAACAGCTGTACGACCTAAAATTGGTAATTGCTCATCATTTACTTGAAAGCGCAGTAGTCGTCCGCCTCCAGTTGCCAAAACTAAGTCTTGACCAGGCTGAGTTATTTGTGTAGATAGTAGCTTGTCATCATCTTTATACTTAATCACCGTTAGACCGCGATTAGTTAAGTTAACCAACTCAGAAAGCGACAAACGCTTAATCCGCCCCATTTGTGTTAACAAAATCATTTGTGCGGCTTCTGGATCATCTGGTAGAAAAAAGTGAGATACCACAAGTTCCATTGCACTAGACGCAGCACCTGGTAACAAGCTTACCAATGGTTTCCCGCGTCGATCATTACGTCCCGATGTTGGGGGAATGTCGCCTACTTTAACCGGATAAACCTTGCCACTTCCTGTCAATACCACTAATTCTTGGTCAGTCTTGGCAATTTCAGTCTGGATAACTAAATCATTTTCAGGTGTACCACTTTCTACTTTTTGCTTTCTGCTGGAGTTCTGATTGCTAGCTGCAAGTCGCCGCACATACCCGCGCTGGCTGAACTCCAAAACAACTTCTTCAGCAGGCTGACTGCTGAGTGCTAGTTGTTGAGTGGAGTTGATAAGTGATGAGTCATTGGCGATCACATCGGTTGTTACTTCTTGGCTACCTTTTGCTTGCCTCTTACTGCTGACCGCTATCCTAGTACGGCGCACATCACCATATTTCCGCTTGAGCGATCGCAAGTCTTTTTTCAATACTTTCAATAACTCACGGCGATCGCTTAATAACCCCTGTAGCGATTGAATCTGCTCACTCAAAGAGTCAAATTCACTTTGTAAGTTCTGCTGTTCCAAACTTGTCAGCCGTCGCAATGGCATAGCAAGAATAGCGTCAGCTTGTTCTTCACTCAAATTAAATGAGCTTTGAAGGTTAATTTTTGCTCCACTACCATCAGCAGCCCGTCTCAAAATTGAAATCACTTCATCCAACCCAGATAAAGCAGTTAACAATCCTGCAACTATATGCAGGCGACTTTCAGCTTGTTGCAGTTGGTGAGTGTAGCGACGATCAAGAGTATATTCCCGAAACTTCAAGAACTCCTGTAACATCTGCCGCAAAGTCAACTGACGCGGTTGTCCATCCACTAGGGCTAATAGAATTGCACCAAAGTTACTACAAAGTGCAGTTAGATGATACATCTGCTGGAGAATAGCTTGGGGGTTGGTGTCCCGCTTTAATTCCACAACTACCCTGATCCCATCGCGATCGCTTTCATCCCGAATATCAGAAATACCTTCAATCCGCCCTTGATTAACTAACTCCGCTACCTTTTCAATCCAGCTAGCCTTATTTACTTGGTAGGGTAATTCCGTCACCACAATTGCTGTCCGCGCTTTGCGCCCCCGTCCAGCTTGAATTTCCTCAAAGTTGGCAATTCCTTGGACAGTGATGCTACCCCGACCTGTTGTGTAGGCTTCTCGAATTCCAGCATTCCCGACAATTTCACCCCCAGTAGGAAAGTCCGGTGCTGGAATCAGATCAAATAACTTTTCATCTGGTAGATCCGGGTTATCAATTAAAGCAATTAACCCGTCTACCACTTCTCCCAAATTGTGTGGCGGTATATTAGTCGCCATCCCGACAGCAATTCCAGAAGAACCATTAAGTAACAGCAACGGTAACTGAGCTGGTAGTACAGTTGGCTCTTGCTGCGAATTATCAAAATTTCCTGTAAATTCAACTGTTTCCTCGCCGATTTCAGCCAGCATCGCTTCATGACCGATCGCAGCTAGGCGTGTTTCGGTATAACGCATTGCTGCTGGTGGGTCGTTATCCACTGAACCAAAGTTGCCATGTCCTGCGAGTAACGGGTAGCGACTAGAAAAGTCTTGTACAAGCCGTACTAGCGCATCGTAAACAGATTGGTCGCCGTGAGGGTGATATTTCCCCAGCACGTCTCCCACTACACGCGCACACTTACGGTAGGGGCGATCGGGGGTCAATCCCAACTCATGCATCGCATACAAAATGCGTCGGTGAACTGGCTTTAATCCATCGCGTACGTCTGGCAATGCCCGCCCGACAATTACACTCATGGCATATTCAAGATAAGACCGTTGCATCTCTGTATGCAGCGCTGTGGTAATGACCTGTCCCGTTGAGAGAAGGTTTAACTGTTTAGCCATGAGTTCTGTTCCCTGATTCGACAAAAAAGTTTTTGTAAGTTAATAAGAATGAACTACAGCATCACGGAGTAAGTGCTTTTGCCAATCATCTTCGGTAGCCGTAAGCTAATCCGCAGTAGGATCATCCTTGATTAAATAAAAGCACCGATTCATTCTTTAAAAGGAAGTAAATCCTTTATGCCTCAATGTCTTCAATTAATAATATGGAGTATCTAGCAGCAAATTCTTATGAAAACTGTTTTGATTGTGGAAGACGATCTCAATAATGCTCGCGTTTTTTCCAAAATTTTGACTAAGCGAGGCGGCTTGGATGTTAAGCATACAGAAAATGTAGAAGAGGTAATGCAAATTGCGGCATCTGGAGAAGTTGATATTATTTTGATGGATGTTTCCCTCGCTCGTAGTGTTTACCAAGGTAAAGCAGTTGATGGCATCAAGATTACCCAAATGTTGAAGGCAAACTCAAATACAGCTTCATTGCCAATCATTTTAGTGACAGCACACGCAATGGAGGGCGATCGCGAGAGCTTTCTCAAACAAAGCGGCGCTGATGGATACATCTCTAAGCCAGTCGTTGATCATCAAAAGTTTGTTGATCAGATTCTGGCACTACTGCCATAAGACTAGCAACACCATCTAAGATATTTTTGGTAAAAAGCCTTACCCAGTCACTTTCGTCAAGAACAGTCCTAATATCAGAGATATAGAATATCCTCTATCTAGTACATATTTACTACTTCAATGTAGATTAGTCAACTGCTAAAGATAATCTCTCCATACTGCCTTGGGAAAAGGTGATCAAAGGCATTGAGGCTACACTCACAGTTTAAGCCATCATAGTTTGTGGGCGATCGCATACACCAAAAAGCCTATTTGGGAGTATCCGCCTTTTTTAATTAGAGCAATTACTGGTTCTGTATCTAGATAAGTATTTTGTATTAGTTGCGATTAAGAAAGTTCTGTAGTGGAGTTAGACTGCATTGAATGGTAAATTGCTTCGAGATTTACTGAGACTCCTATATTCATTGCTCAAAATTGTGGACTTTCTGGGATGTTGGCTACCACTAGGGCTGCTCATTTTGGTTTACACACCCAGTTGTGAAAGATTTGGGTGTATGCCGCTAGGTGCTGTACTTGATAAGGTAATAATAATGAGTGCGTTTTTTCTAGCTCTTGGTTTAGTTCTTATGTGGGTGGAGCGTCAGAATAAAAGAGCGCTGATTGCTCTAAGCCTCGCAGTATTTGTATCAAGCATTCCTCTACTTTATTTGTATTTCTTCGCCGTCGTATCATTCGGTTATTTTATAGTCATAGATAACCATTTGAAAATATATATCTAACTTGCCTCTGCACTGGACGCAGGGACCTAGACGCAGAATGGCTTGTGGTAAGACATTGCTTTTTTTAATGGCAGATCAAGAGGGAGCAGGATATTACTCCTTACCCCTCCCGCATCACTAAATGCTAGACATTACATCCCGCGCCGCCGCCAAAGTCTTGTCAATATCCTCTTCCGTATGAGCCACTGAGGTAAACCCAGCCTCAAATTGAGACGGAGCAAGGTAAACACCGCGCTCTAACATCCCGCGATGGAAACGGCTAAACTTAGCCGCATCTGACTTTTTCGCATCCTCGTAGCTATGCACTGGGCCAGATGTGAAGAATAAGCCGAACATCCCGCTAATTTGACCGCCGCAAGCTGCATGACCTGTTTCTTGGGCAATTTGCAGCAAGCCATCCGCCAACTTCTTAGTAATGCGATCAAGATACTCGTATGTATCCGGCTTTTGCAGCAACTCCAACGTTTTAATTCCGGCTGTCATGGCTAAAGGATTACCAGAAAGTGTCCCAGCTTGATACATTGATCCAGCTGGTGCAACCATCGACATAATATCGCGACGACCGCCATAAGCTCCCACTGGCAAACCACCGCCAATAATCTTGCCTAGTGTCGTCAAGTCAGGAGTAATGCCAAACTTTTCTTGAGCGCCACCATAGGCAATCCGAAACCCAGTCATCACTTCATCAAACACCAACAACGCCCCATGTTCTTGAGTCAATTCGCGCAAGCCTTCTAGAAAACCAGCATCAGGCGGAATAAATCCAGCATTACCTACAACTGGCTCTAAAATTACACCAGAAATCTCGTCGCGGTTCTGTTCAAATAATGCTTTAACCGCTTCTAGGTCATTAAAAGGCGCAGTCAGGGTATTGGTAGTTGTGGATTTGGGTACTCCGGGTGAGTCAGGTAAACCCAGTGTGGCAACACCAGAACCTGCTTTAACTAGGAACATATCGGCATGACCGTGATAGCAGCCTTCAAACTTGATGATTTTATCGCGTCCGGTGAACGCCCGCATCAAGCGCAGTACCGACATACAAGCTTCAGTGCCAGAGTTGACAAATCGTACCATTTCAATGCTAGGTACAGCATCAATCACCATTTCTGCTAGTACATTTTCTAAAACTGAGGGCGCACCAAAGCTCGTGCCTTTTTCCAAAGCTTGATGAAGTGCTGCAATTACATCAGGATGGGCGTGACCACAAATTGCTGGGCCCCAACTACCGACATAATCAATGTACTGGTTGCCATCTACATCCCAGATATATGCACCTTTGACGCGATCAAAAACGATCGGTTGTCCTCCTACAGATTTGAAGGCGCGGACTGGCGAACTTACTCCCCCAGGCATTAAATTCTGGGCGGCGGCAAAAATTTCTGCTGATTTGGTTGTTCTAATGCTTGTATTAACCAAGGTTCTCTCCTAAGTGGGAATTTTTAAAAGTCTATTTCTAGATAGTTGTAGGCTTTATTTGAGAACTCCTACGTTTATGAATTATAGGGCTAGGGAAAATAAGACGATTTAAGATTTGTGCCTAGAAATTTGCGATCGCTTATCTAAATCCATCCAAAATTGATATCGTGCTGCCTATAACTCAGCAATTCACTGGTACAAAAGATACAGGAAAAGCTCACAAATTTGCCTCAAGAGCAGTAAAAATCTAATTGGCTAGAACTTTGAGTGTCCTAGTTTAACTTTCTGATATTTATAACTTGCCCCATAAAGTAACAGTACTTAAAGATAAACGTACTAGCTAACTCATCTCAATGGTATCTTGGACGAATGAGTCATTGCCTGAGATAACTGCTAGTATGTCTGCCGCTCAACAAAATTTATTCCACAAAGCTATCCCCCTAGATCAAATTCGCTACGATGAGCAGGGATTAGTGCCAGCTATTGTCCAAGATTATCTAGATGGCACAGTCTTGATGATGGCGTGGATGAATCGAGACTCACTCCAAAAAACACTGGATACAGGAGAAACATGGTTTTGGAGTCGTTCTCGGACTCAGTTGTGGCATAAAGGAGAAACTTCTGGACATATTCAGAAGGTGCGATTCCTTCGCTATGACTGTGATAGTGACACGCTCCTATTTGGAGTAGAACAGATAGGAGATATTGCCTGTCATACTGGGGAACGTAGTTGTTTTCATCAAGTAGATACTCAAGTTGTCCCACCGCCAGCAGACACATTGTCACAGGTATTTGCTGTAATTTGCGATCGCCGCGATCACCCGGTTGAAGCTTCCTATACTTGCCAGTTATTAGCAGCTGGTGATAACAAGATTTTGAAAAAACTCGGTGAGGAGACTGTTGAAGTCGTAATGGCGTGTAAGGACGATGAGCCAGATGCGATCGCAGCTGAAGTGGCTGATTTGCTGTATCACACTCTTGTTGCTTTAGCTCACCACCAAGTTGATTTAAAAGATGTCTATCGCAAGTTGCAAGAGCGTCGCCGTTAGGAACAAGCAGCATCTCTTAATTGAAGGTAGAAATATCATTTCATATGTCTAACAACTTAAAGCCATCCCTTTATGAACGTCTAGGCGGTGTTTACAGCATTGCATCTGTAGTAGATGATTTCATTGACAGAATTATGAGCGATCCGAAATTAAATGCTAATCCGCTTGTAGATGAAGCACATCATCGAGTATCCAAGGCGGGGTTTAAATACCTTGTCACCGAAATGGTTTGCTGGGCAACAGGTGGGTCTCAACAATATTCCGGTCGTTCAATGTATGATTCCCATGCTCATCTCAATATTTCTCGCGAAGAGTGGCAGGTTTTTCTAGATGACTTTCAACTCAGTTTAGATAAGTTCAATGTACCCCTGGCAGAGCAACAAGAGCTATTCGACATTGTTGAGACTACTAGAAAAGACATTATTAGCCATATTTAGTAATATCTAATTTTGCTTTTACTCGCTAACTCAAATAGGCAAAATTTTTGGTTAATTTTAGCTTTTTGGGATTGCTATTTTACTTTTTCAAAGGTATAGTTTAATAATGGAAATCCGTGCGACCGTATAAATATAGTCAAGTTTCTAGTATAAAATAAATATACCAAAAAATTTAGGCGCTGTATAGCCCCACTCTAAAATTCGGCGCGGCAAAAACATTAATTACAGCTTGTGACCAAATAGAGTTTATTTATCAGCCAAAATTCGGTTGAGGTACTGCAAAATTACGATAGTTATAACTACGCTCAAGGCAAGAATTAACCAAAAGCTATATACGACTACTCGCGGCTGATCCAATGCCCAGCCGCCCAAAGGAGGGCCAATAAAATAACCAGCAGCCCAACATAAGGAGTTGATAGAAAAGTAAACTCCGCGTTGTGATTCGGGTGCTAAGTCTGTAATTAGAGCAGATGCAGAAGGTGTGTAGGAAACAGTAGCTAGAGCAAATACGCCCAAACTAAAACTTGCCCATCCTAAATTGTTTGTTGTAGCAACGCCTGTAACCCAAATTAAACTGAATCCCACTGCCCACATCAAAGCGGAAATAGTGAGTGCTTGGGCGTGACTAAACCGCTTTAAGGCACGGGCGACGGGTAATTGGCATACGACAGCTAAAGCAAGATACAAGGCAAATAAAGCACTAATAGTTGTTTCGGCAAATCCTTTTTCTGCTCCTACCGCAACAAAGTTTTTGAGGTAGAGGGGTAAAGTGCTATGCAGTTGAGAAATATATGTGGTGAAGATGATATTCACAATGACATAGACAAGCAGAGGGCGATCACGCAGTGCTTGTAGCCAACTGCTTTGGATAGAAGTATTTTGCTGCCTTTCTGGAGGTTGATAAGTTTCTGTAATTGCAAAATATACTACGCCAAAGAACACCACAAACGAAATTGCATCAACTATAAATAGCGCTCGATAAGCCCCAGTTGTCCCAATCAACGCACCTCCAAAAACAATTCCCATCCCCATACCAAGATTATCTGCAAGCCGTGTGAGGGCGAAAGCTTCTCGGCGTTGTTCGGGTGGCGTTAAATCTGCTACTACTGCTTCGGTTGCAGGCCAGTATAAACCCTGACCTAGACCCATTAGCAAATTCCCTACAACTAAAGTAGAAAAATTGCTGGTAGTAGCTAAAACTAAAGAAGCGATCGCAGCAACAGCCGCCGATAGTAACAAAGTACGGCGACGGCCCCAAAATCTCGAATCGGAAAATGTACCCCCCAAAATACGCCCTAATACGCCAGAAATTGAGGCACTACCCAAGGCAAAGCCTACAGCAGTTGCGGATAAGCCTACTTGATTAACAAAAAAGATGGGGGCGTAAAACAGAGTAAACCCAGTACCAATTTCCGATAAAAAGCGACCAATCCCTAAAATCCACACTTGAGGATTTAGCTGCGGTAGCCAGGAGGGCAAAAAAACGTATTTGCGTAAAAATTTCATTCAAACAGACGTAACAAAAGAAGCATACACAGGTAATTCTCTGTTTGTCTATGCCTGTAGCACATCCATTTAAAGTAAGGATTTGTTGAAATTGAGCAACTGCACTACATTTACTCCTATTGAATAGTTCCACGCGCCTTCAAGGTGATATCCTAAAACGCCCGTACTTTATTAATAATGCGGTTAGAGATCATTTTCAATCGCCAAAAGTGAGAAATAGAGTGGGCATTGCTCAACCTACTTGCTGGTAATCTGTACTTGGAGCGTAGGTTTCTTCTACTCGAGAAGAACGTAACAACCCGTACTACCATGTGTGCCATGCCTGCAACACGCGATCGCATTACTCAAATTTACCACCAGCCCTTGCCAAATCTGCTTTTCAATGCTCAACAAATTCATCGGGAACATCACGATCCCTGTGCTGTACAGCTATGCACACTCAGCAACATCAAGACAGGTCTTTGCCCAGAAGACTGTGCCTACTGCTCCCAAAGTGTTCATAATAAAACGGGACTCGTCCCTCAAGAACTAATGAGTGTTGAGGCGGTTGTGGCTGAAGCACAAGCAGCTAAAGCAAATGGTTCTACCCGCTTTTGCATGGGTGCGGCTTGGCGAGAAGTTAAAGATAATTCCCAGTTTGATCAGGTTCTAGAGATGGTGCGCCAAGTGGCTGCCCTTGGTATGGAAGCCTGTTGTACTCTCGGTATGCTGAAGCCGCACCAGGCTATGCGTCTCAAAGAAGCTGGGTTGACTGCCTATAATCACAACCTCGATACCTCACCTGCCTACTATGGAAAGATCATCACAACGCGCACCTACCAAGAGCGCCTGGATACAATCCGCGCTGTTAGTGCTGCTGGTATTTCTGTCTGCTGTGGTGGCATCTTAGGAGTGGGCGAGTCAGTTGAAGACCGTCTGGAATTACTAGAAGCTCTATGCCACCTAGATCCGGCTCCAGAATCAATACCGATTAACTGCTTAAATCAAGTAGCAGGAACTCCATTACAGGACGCTCCACCAGTTGATCCAATAGAACTGGTGCGGATGATTGCAACTACACGCATCCTCTTTCCTCAAGCGACGGTGCGCCTTTCAGCAGGTCGAGTGAAGATGAGTGACGAGCTACAGGCACTTTGTCTACTTGCAGGTGCTAACTCGATCTTCACTGGCTCAATTCTGTTGACTACACCCAACCCGGAGCGATCGCATGACGAGCAAATACTAGAGCGCTTCGGGATGATTCGCAAACCTCTCTAGGCTCTATTGAATTATTCCCATTCAATTGTTCCAGGCGGCTTCGAGGTAATGTCGTAAACTACTCGATTTACACCCTGTACTTCATTAACAATGCGGTTAGAAATCGTTTCCAATAAGTCGTAAGGAACCCGCGCCCAATCAGCAGTCATGCCATCTTCGCTCTTAACCAAGCGCAACACAATCGGATAAGCGTATGTGCGCTGGTCGCCCATAACACCTACACTGCGGATAGGTAACAACACGGCGAAGGCTTGCCACAACTCATGATACATCCCTTGACGATTTATTTCCTGACGGACAATTAAGTCAGCATCACGGAGAATATTTAACCTGTCTGCTGTGACTTCGCCCAAAATCCGAATCGCTAATCCAGGACCTGGGAAAGGTTGGCGCTGCACGATTTCTTCTGGTAAACCAATTGAGCGACCAACTTTGCGGACCTCATCTTTAAAGAGTTTACGTAGGGGTTCAACCAGCTTGAAGCGTAAATCTTTAGGCAAGCCGCCGACATTGTGATGACTTTTAATTTTTACCGCCACTCTTTCGCCAGTTTTGGGATCAACATTGGTATCAGCTGATTCAATTACGTCTGGATAAAGAGTACCTTGAGCTAGATAATCAAATGGGCCAAGGCTTTTGGATGCTTCTTCAAATACACTGATAAATTCATGTCCAATGCGGCGGCGCTTTTCTTCAGGATCAGTGACACCAGCAAGCAGGGCAAGAAAGCGATCGCGTGCCTGAACATACTCTACCGGAATGTGGAACTGCTCTTGAAATAGCTTGACCAACCGTTCCGGCTCTAATTTCCGCATGAAGCCTTGATCGATAAATACGCAAGTCAGTTGATCGCCGATCGCTTTATGCAACAAAAAGGCAAGTGTAGAAGAATCCACACCACCAGAAAGCGCTAACAACACTCGCTTATTACCTACTCTGGCGCGAATTTCTCTGATCGCTTCTTCAACAAAGGCGGCAGTTGTCCAGGTTGGTTCACAGTCGCAGATGTGGTAAACGAAGTTGCGAATTAAAGCTAGTCCACCAATTGAATGCACTACCTCTGGATGAAACTGTACGCCGTACAGCTTATTTTCGTGATGAGCGATCGCCGCACAAGATGTATTTTCTGTATGTGCCAGCACTTCAAAGCCTTCCGGCAAGACATTACAAGAGTCGCCATGACTCATCCACATTGTCGTGCGATCTTCCACATTAGTGAATAAATCAGTCGGATCGTCAATTAACAACGATGCTTTGCCATACTCAGCTCGCTCTGCCTTTACCACTTCCCCGCCTAGCTGCTTTACCATCAGCTGCATTCCGTAACATACGCCTAAAATGGGAATGCCTAGATGCCAAATTTGAGGATCGCAGACAGGAGCGCCGTTGTCATAAACTGAACTGGGACCACCAGAAAGGATAATTCCTTTAGGATTTAACTGCTGCAACTGCTCAGCTGTTGTTCGATAGGAGAGAACTTCAGAATATACCTGAGTTTCCCGAATTCGACGCGCAATCAGTTCAGAATACTGAGAGCCGAAGTCTAGGATCACAATCATTTGGCGATTCAACTGCACCAAAGATTCGCTGTGTAGCGGTATGTCTGTCTGGATCACCGATTTAGTTCCTGTTCAAGAGATAGAGTTACAAAGGGGTCAGGGGTTGGGGTAAATACCTTATCTTCTAACCCCCAAATACCATTTGCCATTTACTAATAAAACGTTTTTTAGCTAAAGCTTAGAAGCAATAATATTCCTTAGATAGATACCTAAAAAGTTATTAATTGATAGTTAAATGGATATTTTTATAAAGTTAACATAAGTGGGCTAGTAAGGTAGAAGCAGTTTGACTTTTGACAATAATTTGGCGATCGCGGTCAAATAAAATTGAGCCGATTTTAATCCGGCGTTCGCTGTGATTAAAAATATAGTCTTGGGAGCGGCGATCAATTGTCTCGGCGATCGCACTATAAACCTGACTTACAGCCAAGCTGCCTTCTGTAGCATCTAAATCGCGTAGATATTTCAGTGCTGCTTCAGCCGTTGAACTGGCAAAAACAGCTTGTAAGACAGGTGTTGGTAAACCTACTTGAGCGCAATGAGCCGTAAGTATTTCTAAACGTCCATCGGCTAAATGGTGATGAGTGTGAAAAATGCCGCCAGCTAATTTAATCAACTTACCGTGATAGCCAAACAACAAAACTGTTTTAACACCTTGTAGTCCAGCTTCTACTAATAGTGGCCCTAACCAATTGGCTGTTTTAACTAATCTGTCAGGATTAATACCCAGTTTTGCTGCCAAATCTAAGCCATTTTCCCCCACACAAAACACTAAACACTCAAAACAACTTGCCTTTTGTTGTACTTCCTCACGACAAGCATCTAGTTGTCCTGGGGCGCTCAATGGTTGAGAAATTCCGGTTATACCTAATAAAGAAAGCCCATCGACAACACCAAAGGCAGCATTAGAAGTGCGTTCAGCTAAACGTCGTCCTTCTGGGAGAATAATCGTCACCTCAATTTTTTCGCCCGATTTCAACAACTTCCCTAAATTTTCTCGGATCAGCTTTTGTGCATAAGCATAAATAGCCGCTTCCCCTGCTTCACCGAGCCTCCCCAGCCCTTCACCCCCTTTAATAACCACTGCCTCCCCATCTCCCCTGCTCCCCTGCTCTCCTACCCATTCCACCAATGCCCAGATCGGTGTATTACGAGTAAGATCAAGATTATCCCCTGGATCGCTACGAGTAATTGCCAACGCCATTCCCTGCCTTAATCCAGCTGTTTGCTCGACAGGAATTTCAACTATTTGGGGTGGCTCAACTAAATCAATTTGTACCGATTGGATTGATTTATCCTGCCGTAGCCAATGTAAAGCGGCAACGGCGGCGGCACAGGCAAATACTGGCAATGTATATCCAGAACGCATCAAATTGACTGAAACCATATAAACGAATAGACCTGGGGAGGTGAAAGAATAAAGTAATAACAAGGAGGTAGGTTGATTTTAGCTAATCACTATCTCAGGTTAGTTGCCACACAAAATTTCTTGGAGTGTTATTTAAATTTATCAATGCGCGATCGCGTCTATGTCCATGCCTAAGTACGCTCCATCACTACTCAACTTTGTATCAACAGCTACTCCAAAAGTAAATTTTATTTGTAATTTTTGTTTCAATAGATTTAGAACTTTATCTTTCTGTTGACTGTTGTCTAGGCGATCGTCTCCAGCCTATGCTGCAAACAGAACGTCCAATTAAGCCGATGCAAGCCTTCTGACATTACATTTTTGTGCTGTTAGATGGTAAAGCACTTACTTCACTGTCCCTCCACTTAACTTAACGTTGGATTTTGCCCTAGTGGAAATTTTATCTGTCCCACCTGTAAAAATATTAGAACCTTCTGCCGGATCAGCCTCGGTAAATCCTCCACCGCAGCCCAAAATTTCTACCCAAACTATTCGCACTAGCCTTAAAGCGTCTACTATTGATGGAGTTTTCGCTGGGGTTTTTACTAGCATTACTAGCGGTGTATTGCTGACTAACTTTTTGCTACAACTTGGGGCAAGTCCAGTAGAAATCGGGATGTTGTCATCAATTCCCATGTTGTTAAATTTGCTCCAACCAGTGGGAGCTTATTTTGCTGATCGCACTAACAGCCGCCATAATTTTTGCCTATGGATTTTCGGTGTTTCACGGGTACTATGGCTGTTTTTAGTGGTGGGAATTGGTTGGGTTAGTTGGTCTAATACCGACCCTCATCGTCTGGTTAGTTGGACATTAGGCATGGTTTTAGTAACCAATATCCTGAATGCTTTAGGTAGTTCGTCTTGGGTTAGCTGGATGGCAGCACTGGTTCCTCACCGCCTACGGGGGCGATACTTTGGCTTTCGCAATAGCACTGGTAGCTTGACTACCCTAATCAGCGTACCTTTATTCGGATTTGCCGTATCTGCCTGGCCTAATGGCACAATGCAGGGTTACGGAGTAGTTTTGATTTTGGGAATTGTGGCTGGAGTGGTGAGTATGGGATGTCAGTTTTTTATGATAGATGTAAATCCCCAACATCCTCAGCAGCACGTCTTTACTAGATCAAAACCCGAAAGTGTTTCTAGTGATCAATTAAAGGAAAATCAAGGCGATCGCCCAAAGGCAAACATCCTTAAAGACTCAAATTTTTTAATATTTCTGCTTTACTTTGGTTTGTGGACATTTGCAGTCAACCTCAGTGCGCCCTTTTTTAATCTTTATCTACTAGACAATTTGAAGTTAGACCTGGGACAGGTCACACTTTACACGAGTTTGACTGCTGGCGCGACCTTAGTAATGTTGGTGTTGTGGGGCAAGTTAGCGGATCGGATAGGGAATCGTCCCCTACTATTGCTAGTAGGGATTTTAGCGGCAGTAACGCCATTTTTCTGGCTAGGGGCTGGGGCGGACTCAGTTTCACAGTGGGTGTGGCTACCGTTTATCCACCTATTTAGCGGCGGGACGTGGGCAGCAATTGAATTGTGCAGCAGTAATATTCAGATGGAAGTAGCACCAGCAGAGCATCCTTCTACTTACTTTGCTGTAGCAGGTGCTGTTGCAGGTATCTGTGGTGCTTTAGGAACAACCGCAGGTGGCTTTTTAGCTGAAGTAAATTATTTTGGTGGTTTACCTGGATTATTTGCTCTTTCAGCTGTCATGCGCTTAATTGCTATATTGCCTCTGGTTTTCGTGCGAGAACCACGCAGTCAACCAGCAATTAAAGTGATCCAAAATCTCCTGCGCTTCAACCAGAAATCACCGTTAGTTCCAGCAGTAGGAATTGCAGATCCGGCAGAATAGGGGATAAGTGATGGGTAAATCATAAACCCCCATCTAAAAACAATGAATCAAGTTGATTATCTCCGAATCAGTTTAATCGACCGTTGCAATTTCCGATGTCAATACTGTATGCCCGAAGGTGCAGAACTAGACTACATCTTGCGGCAACAGTTACTAACCGATAATGAATTGCTTACCCTGATTCAATTCGTTTTTATCCCAGTTGGATTTACGCGGTTTCGCTTGACCGGAGGTGAACCATTGCTGCGTCCCGGCGTTGTCGAGTTGGTAAAAGCGATCGCATCTTTTCCGCAAACGCAAGACTTATCGATGACGACAAACGGGTTTTTGCTTGCCAAGAAGGCGCACGATCTCTACAACGCTGGACTACGGCGAATTAATATTAGCCTTGACTCTCTCGATCCAGAAACCTTCGACAAAATTATTGGCAATCGTAGTCGTTCCCAATGGCAACAAGTCTGGGAAGGCATACAGATTGCTCATCAAGTAGGATTTGATCCTCTAAAGCTGAATGTAGTTGTAATTCCTGGCGTTAATGACCACGAAGTTCTAGACCTAGCCGCCTTGACAATTGATCGTCAATGGCACGTCCGTTTTATTGAATTTATGCCTATCGGTAATGCTCAATTATTTGGCGATCAGGGTTGGGTAGTTTCAGCTGATTTGCGCCAAAGTATCCGCGATCGCTGGGGATTGACAGAATCACAGGTACGTGGTAATGGACCAGCTGATGTATTTCAAATTCCAGGGGCAAAAGGTACGCTGGGATTTATTAGTCAGATGTCAGAATGTTTTTGCGATCGCTGTAACCGAATGCGCTTCTCAGCAGATGGTTGGTTACGCCCTTGTCTTTTAAACGAAAGTAACCAAATTGATTTAAAAACTCAGTTGCGCGCTGGCGTTGATCCGGCCCAATTGCGAGAGCAGGTGCGTTCTTTACTAGCACTTAAACCAGAAATTAACTTCAAGCAGCGAGAATCAGGTGCTACTGGCGCTTACAGCCGTACTATGTCGCAAATTGGAGGCTAGAAGGAGTAGAGAGTAAATACCTCTCGCTCGCCTCTTGCCTCTTGCCTCTTGCCTACGCTTGGCGTGAGTAGTATTCAACCACAAGCAGTTCGTTAACTTGTAGCGCTACCCACTCGCGCTCAACTAAGCCATTGACTTTGCCAGTCATCTTGGTTTTGTCAAATTCTAGATGACTAGGTAGATTGGCTAAACCAGGGTATTGCAAGTTGGTTTCTACCATTTTGCGTGAGCCTTCCCGGTCTTTAACAGCAATTGTCTCTCCAGGACGGCACTGATAGCTACCAATATTGACTATGCGACCATTAACCGTTATATGACCATGATTTACCAGTTGACGTGCAGCTGGAATAGTCGGGGCCATACCCATGCGAAAAACAGTGTTATCTAAGCGCATTTCTAACAGTTGTAGCAGCACTTGTCCGGTAGAACCAGTAACTCGTCTAGCTCTCCGCACGTAGCGTAGCATCTGTTTTTCAGTTAAACCGTAGTTTAAGCGAAGTTTTTGCTTTTCTTCTAGACGAACGCCATACTCAGAGCGCTTCTTGCGATTCTGACCATGTTGACCAGGGGGATATGCTCGTCTGGCACTTTTACGAGTTAATCCTGGTAAGTCACCCAGGCGACGTACAATTCTAAGACGTGGTCCTCGATATCGGGACATGGAGTTTCCTTTTTCTAATCCTTGTCAAACTTAACCCAAACAGATCATTATAAATCTAAAATAATCAGATTGACCAAAAAATTGCTCATACTTGGGCAATAAAGAAGCTCTACGGCAAGCGGCGCTACACAGTTTGTTTGCGATTGGCAGAGCTTGAAATAAAATTTTATCCAACTAGAAGGCTAATGGAAAGAGGAAATATGTCTACAGCACATCAACAAAGCAAATGTCTACAGCACGGTTTCGTCAAACGCCCAACTGGTCTACTCCGTTTCGCGGCCACTGGGTTAGTTTTTGCTGGTCTGGCAATGCCTAGTACAGCTGCCAGTATCCCGTCGTCCTATCGAAATCAGTATCGCGGCTGTGCTGGTCGGCTGCTGAGTGTTGGGATTTCTCCTGAAGCGGCAGCAAGCGCGTGTGCAGAAACCCTGCGTCCTAAAGACTTATCTAGATGTGTTGTTGAAATTGAACAGGAAACAGCGATCGCTGCCGTTGATGCTCTGATAACTTGTAGACAAGTACGCAGACCTAACGAGTTAGCAAGCTGTGTAGTTGGAATCAGCCGCAATAGCGCAGAGGACGCTATTCCATCTGTCCTAAATTATTGTGGTCGTAGTCTACTGCCGGAGCGTTTTGCTGAATGCGTAGTAGGCTTGCGTATTGAAGCTGATTTTGCCGCCACTGAGGCAATGGATACTTGTATTAGTGCGGGAGATCAGCTTGGTAATGTTGAACCTAACTTTATACCTGAGAATCGAACACCGCTTAGTAATCCAAATTCCGCACCAACCGAGTCTCAAAATCAAACACCGCTCATTCAGCCAGCGCCTGCGACACCAGATGTATCTCCCCTAATACCCCAATTTGAGCCACTTACACCCACTGAGTCTGAGAATCAGACCCCAATTCAGCAAACGCCAGCACTAACTACTCCTGATAATGCTGGCTAGTAATATTGCTAGGGTACGGGAAGCAAATTTTCGCGGTTTGGAAATGGTGGATCGCTGTTAATGTGCCGAAGCAATAGGTAAGCTTGGCTCAAACAAACGTTATCTCTAGCACGCGATATTTTTTAAAAGCTAATACGTAACTGAGAAGTGAATGATTCTTCAGTTTCATCAATTTCTTCAGGAAAATAGAGGGTACTGGAAAAATAGCCCAAGTCTAGCTCGATTCTTGAAGAAAGCTTTGCTGTACAGCTAGCTTCATAACCAGCGGCAAGTGTAAAATCCCCATTAAATCGCTCTTGCCCTAGATGAGCAGCCAATCGACAGCTTAGTGCCTTAATAATTTCTCCTTCCCAGCCTAATTCGCCAGTATAAAAAAGGTAAGCCGCCGGAGAAAAATAACCATTTTGTTCCTCCACGTCGAATTTGTAATCTTGAAGAAACAAATTGCCCGCTAGAAAAAATTGCCCAAACCTGCGCTCTAGCCTAGTGCTAGACTCCTCCTCATAATTGCCGTCATTGTAATTTCCCCAGCGAAAAGATGAGGAAAAATCGGTGTTGCGGTCAATATTCCAAGCTAAGTCTAAACCATACCGCCAAGCGCTAATTTGATTTGCTAAAGACTTAGCACCGTATTTGTAAGGACCTTGGTCTACAACAGCAGACAAGGTAAAATTGGGCGAGAGCGGAGCATCTAACCTAGTATTAAAGTTCGGCTCTGTTAGCAGGCGGTCAAACAAATCAACACCCCCAGCTACTTGTAAGGTAAGTGGGCCAACCGCTCCTTGCCAGCCAACTTGAATCGGATAGTTAGTCACTGCCTCAATTCCGATTTCGTCAAACAAATTAAAGCCTGTTTTCAAAGAGATTTGGTTGTTATTTCTCAACGGAAAGCGAGTAGTTTGTTCAAAAAATCGACTACGCAAGCCAAAGTTATCAAATTCATCAAGGTAGTCAATTTGAGTATTTACTCGTTCTGGCTCAGACGGCGTGTTAGGTTCTACTGGCATGGTTGGCTGTTGTTGCGATGGTTCTTCTATAGGCTGTGTTCGTGGGCTAATGTCTTCTGGTGCTCGGTCTGGCGGTGACGGCTGCTGTGGCGATAGTTCTTCTATAGGCTGTGTCTGTGAGTTGGCTTGCGATAATTGCGCCGGAAATGGTAAATGCTGCGGTTCTAGATTCTGATTTTCAGGCGTTGCAGTGAGATTACCTGAGTGGAATAAATTAGAGTTATTAGCAGGTGCTAAATGAACTATTTTCAAAACAACAACCGAAGTGTTAAATTCACTTTCCACAAATGTTTCTGAGCGGTCAATAGGTAGATCTGCTTCATCAATTTCCAAGATAAAACTTTTGCCGACTTGTGAAGATGTCAGATGAAAATTAGGATTCAAGCTATTAGGTGTTACATCTGTTGCAATCTGAACTTGTTCTGCCTTGGCTGGAGTTGCTAGGAGCGCTAAAAATAGTATCCACAGAACTTTACTTGTATTTAATATATAAGGCATAAAATTTTAAAAGGATGATAATTTCCGTCAACGTGGAACCTTACCAGCAACAGATATAGTGCAGTGGCTCTTAATATAATGGCTGATAAGTTTAGTGATCCCCATGTCAATTCCAGCCGACGAGAAATGTGCCAGCAGGATATAACACAAGCTGAGTGTTCACTCAGATGAAATGATAGGAATTGAATTTTTAGTTCAAAAATTGCTTCGAGCTTAGGCGCAAACTAAATTTTAGACTCGATGCCGCCTACGCTTAGTCGGTAGTCCATAAGTACGATTCCACCAGAGCAAAAAGCCTGTAATAGAAAGCATCGGTAGTGCTAAACCCACGAACAGATAGAGAATGCGCGTACCAGTACCACCAAAGGTTCCGATGTGCAGAGGATACCATAAACTGATAATGCGGGCTGCCAGGGGTGCTTTAAGGGCGTTGTCAACTCGTAATACATCGCCGTTGTACTGGTTAAGATAGACGAAGCTCCAACCGTAGGGATCGGCTTCTTGAGGAAATTTCTTTCGGACTCTCAGTGCCGTTTGAGGTGTCTCTGGCAAATCAATCCAAACAGTTTTAGCGCCTGGCAAGGCTGCATCTGCTACTGTTAGAAGTTGCTCTAGCTTTAAGGGTGGTTGATCAAAAGCAGGGAGAGTAATTGAATCTGCAACTTTTTGTGTATTCGTCAGCGAGTAGATTAGTTGTTCGGCTTGATCCCAATAACTCATTGCTACACCAGTAGAAGCAATCAGGACGAGAAACGCGATCGCTAAAATACCACCAACTTTGTGAAGGTCATAATTAACTATGCGCCAAGGCGATCGCCACCGGATCTTTAAACCTGTAACGAGCCTTCCCCAACCCGGCCACAGAATTAATCCAGTCACACTCAGCACCAGTAGCATTACCCCCCCGATGCTGACAATTAGCGTCCCAGTCTGTCCCGAAAGTAGAGAGACGTGCAAGTCATAGAGAAAACCTTTAAGGCTTTGTCTAGGTAAGCGTGAACCCAAAAGCTTGCCAGTGTATGGGTTGGCGTAAATGCCACTAGAATGACCGCCTACTACCATTGTATAGACTTCGTTTGGCTCGTCAGGAATCACAAAATGTTCAGGCTTCTGATCTGGATAGGTTTGTTGAGCTGTCTTTAGCACCGACTCTATAGATACTCGCTGTCCTTGGGGTGTAACCTGGAGTAGCTGAGGATTGAGAAAGCGATCAATCTCGTTGCCGAAGACTAGCAGGCTTCCAGTTAACCCGATCAAAACCAGTAGTAGTCCAAGCATCACCCCAATATACCGATGTAGGGTAAACGCAAGTTGGCGTAACTTCATCTTCAGATTTCCTTCTCCAGAGCAAGATAAGTAAAGGTAACAATAAATACGTAAGTGCTAGCAGAAGACCAACAGGAAGTTTTTTATGGTTGCTCTTCTTAAGACTTACAGAAAGTACTATTACCGCTCATCTATTTTGAGTTACCCTGCTGAAGCGGTCAAAAGACAAGCTGTCAAACTTTGTACTTAGTATTTTGCCGATTGAAGTAGAAAGAAGCACTTTGAACATTAGAGTTGAGTCATCAACCGAGCTTGCGTTGAAATTGCTGCTTTTGGCGTTCCTATCTCTAGCAGTTGTGCTTTTTACACTTAAGTGGTTGTTGCTAACGGCTCTCAAATGGCAAACTTTTGCGCAAAAACACCGCTTTTCGTATTCTCGCTGCTGTGCCTTACAATTGATGGCTCCTCATTTTGTAACTAGCTACGACTTAGGCTAAGGCTGTTGAGTAGCGATCGCCAACTTAGCACCCTTGACAGAGCGCAACTGATCCATCACAGCAATAACTTGGCCGTGGTTGACTTGTGTATCCGCATTCAATACCACCACCACTTCCTGAT
>JAHHHE010000042.1 GCA_019359535.1 Gloeocapsa sp. UFS-A4-WI-NPMV-4B04 | reverse complement strand
GGCAGGTAGGGCTTGCACCTACATCAATCGAGAAGTTCAACCTTAGTGACAGTAATCTGCTGTCAGGTTGGGTAGCCTATGTACGGGCTTTCACCGTGATTCAGCTACCAACGAATCGCACGATAAGTCTTCTTCCAAACCACTTAAACTCTAGATTCTCAAAGCTTTCCCTGTCAAAAGTGTTATCCAGATTTTGTACCAACTGTTTGTGATCACACCCGTGTAGAGGTGCAGGGGAAGCTCTAGCCTATTAATCTTTACAGTTGAATCCAAGTTGGGATCAATTCTCTCTAGCCCTTGTATTATCTCCTTTTGCTTCCTTAAGTTTTTTTAATAAGTCTTTGCAGTCTTATATAATAGAATTAACAAAAAGATAAAAATAGTTACTAAGTTTAGTTGAATAAATTAAATACAACGCTGAATAAAAGTCGCTAGATCAACAACAGTTACTAACTTCAAGTGGTAACTTTTATGGTTGGCGCTGATTAGAAAATAAAAGTATAACTTAACAGGTTAAGAGGCAAATTAAGACGTGGGGCAGCATCAGTCATATAATCCAAAAGTAATCGCTCAACACTACCGCTATCGTCCCTGGCTTGTTTTCTGGCGGGCTTTCACAATTATCTGGAGCTTTACGGGATTTATTCTTAATCTCAAGTGGGATGAATGGCTAGACAAAGTTGAGCAGAATAAGCTCAAACGAGCCACGCAGTTACGGCAATTGCTCACCCGTCTTGGTCCAACGTTTATTAAAGTCGGTCAAGCTCTCTCTACAAGACCTGATCTGATCACAAAAGATTACTTAGATGAACTTATTAAGCTGCAAGACCAGCTACCACCATTTAATAACGCGATCGCCTTCGGGATTATAGAAACTGAGCTACAACGCTCGGTTACAGAAGTATTTAGTGAAATCTCGCCAGATCCTATAGCAGCAGCAAGCTTAGGTCAGGTATATCGAGCGCGCCTGCACAACGGCGAAGAAGTTGCTGTAAAAGTACAGCGTCCTAACTTACGACCTGTATTGACACTCGACCTTTATTTAATGCGGTGGGCAGCAGGTTGGTTAGCTCCCTGGTTGCCTTTAAACCTGGGTCACGATTTGACATTGATTGTGGATGAATTTGGCACAAAGCTATTTGAAGAAATTGACTATCTCAATGAAGGTCGCAACGCGGAAAAATTTGCTACTAACTTCCGCAACGATCCTCATGTTAAAGTTCCAGCTATTTACTGGCGGTTTTGTGCAACTCGTGTATTAACTTTAGAGTGGATTAACGGATTTAAACTCACAGATACAAAAAGTATCACAGCAGCAGGACTTAATACAGATACCTTAATTCAAGTCGGGGTTACAGCAGGTTTACAACAGCTATTGGAATACGGGTTCTTTCATGCTGATCCGCATCCGGGTAATTTGTTTGCCCTCCCAGATGGTCGCATGGCATATATTGATTTTGGGATGATGGATCAGCTAGATGAATTGACAAAAGAAACCTTGGTCGATGCAATTGTGCATCTAGTTAACAGAGACTATACCGATTTGGCTGCTGATTTTGTGAAGCTAGGGTTTCTGACTCCAGACACAGATATTCGCCCAATTGTACCTGCCTTAGAAGCTGTACTAGGAAATGCGATCGGTCAAAGTGTAAGCAGTTTTAACTTCAAAAGCATCACAGATTCCTTCTCGGAGTTGATGTATGAATATCCTTTCCGAGTTCCCGCCAAGTTTGCCTTGATCATTCGTTCCCTAGTGACGCAAGAAGGAATTGCGCTGAGTCTTAACCCCAATTTCAAAATTGTTGAGGTAGCTTATCCCTACGTAGCGCGGCGGTTATTAACAGGAGAAACCCCAGAATTAAGGCGACGGCTGCTTAATTTATTGTTCAAAGATGGTAAATTTCAGTGGCAAAGGTTGGAAGACTTGATTGCGATCGCCCGTTCTGATGAAAACTTCGATCTGTTGCCTACAGCGCAGCTAGGACTCCAATATCTTCTTTCTGATGAAGGTAAGTTTCTCAGACAGCAGCTAGTTTTGGCATTAACTGAGGACGATCGCCTGCACACAGCAGAAGTTCAACGGCTTTGGGATTTAGTTAAAGATGAATTAAAACCGAACCGTTTATTTAACGTTGCGCTCGAAGCATTGACAGAGTTATCCAAAGAGCGAACAGCTGCAATTCTACCCACAGCAGTTTTGAGATTTCAACAGCAAAACTAAAACAGCAACGTTATTGAATCCAAACTCCAGACTTAGGTATACTGCCTTAGTCTAGGTGGACAGTGGAGTTTTCCCCTGCTCCCCTGCTAAGAATGCTCCCCGTCTCTCAATCCCCCCATCTCCCCATGTCTTACTATTCAGAACCGTCGTATTTTTTGCTAGTTATCGGTTTGCTAATTTCGTTAGCTTGTGGGACAGCGTTTGCAGCGACGCTAAAACAAATTGTGCAGAAATGGTCAAGCGATCGCGCTGCAAATGTAAAAAGTCAATTGCGAACAGGACAATTGCTAATTCCGTTCTTAGGCATTTCTGCTGGTGTTTTTCTTTTTCTTGTTTCAGGGTTAGAAATTTTTGGCTTTACAGGTTGGCTTTCTTATGCAGTTGCTATCCCAGTGACTTTATTAATTGGCTTCCTAGTTTGGTATCAACTGGGAAGTATGTTTGCTTTAGTAGAACAAAAAGGATTTCAATCTCTAGATTTGGATTCCTGGCAGTGAAATTATAATTACAAGATGGAATTGCGAGTAGTTAAATTGAGGCAGACAAACACAGAATGCAAATAACGCTGATTCCAGCACTTTCTGATAATTATATTTTTTTACTACATGATCCTCAACAAAATATTGCCGCCGTTGTCGATCCAGCAGAGGCTGAACCAGTCTTAGAGCGACTTGCAGAACTGAAAGCTCATTTGGTGGCAATTTTTAACACCCATCATCATATCGATCATATTGGTGGTAACTCAAAACTACTGCAACACTTTAAACAAGCCAAAGTTTATGGAGGAGCAGAAGATCGGGGGAGAATTCACGGACAACAAGTATTTTTGCAAGAAGGCGATCGCGTTCAGTTTGCTAACCGTGAGGCGGAAGTTTTATTCGTTCCCGGACATACCCGCGCTCACATTGCCTACTACTTTGAACCTGAACAAGCAGGCGAAACAGGGGAATTATTCTGTGGCGACACATTATTTGCTGGTGGCTGTGGTCGCTTACTTGAAGGGAACCCGGTTCAAATGGTCGATTCTCTCAGTAAACTCAGAAGTTTACCCGACAATACGAGAGTCTGGTGCGCTCACGAATACACTTTAAAAAATCTGCAATTTGCCCTTACTGTTGATAGCAGTAACCTAGAACTAAAATCTCGGTTTACTGAAGTTAAGGCTGTTCGTAGTAAATCCCAAGCAACTATACCCTCAATGCTGGAGGTGGAGAAGCGCACAAACCCGTTTTTGCGCTGGGACCAGCCTACATTACAATCAGCCGTGAAAAGTTATGAACCAGTGCAAACTTTTGCCCGTTTAAGGGGAATGAAAGATCGGTTTTAGAGCTTCCAGCGTCTCGTTCACTTAAGTCTATACGCATAGAAATAGCAGCCCGAATAACTTAATTCTGGTCGTAAAGGCGAAATCAACGGCGATAACTTTAACGACTTCTCTCACTTTAATTACTTCAGGTGTTTTAGCTTTATCTTTAAGAGGTAATAAGCACCCAAACCACTTATCGCCGCTGCTGCCGTAATAACTACACCTCCAACTAGATCACTCAAAAGCTGGATGAGACCAACAACATTTTTTCTGCTGTCCTCATATCTGATTGGCATTGTAATAATTTTCCAGGTATTGCCACCGTCTGTGGATTGAAAAAGTTCTTCCGCAAATGAGCCATAAATCGTGTTGTCAATTGCATAGGATGGTGAAAATTTAATTGGGGCAGATGCTGGTGGAAATTTGTCCATATTAGATAAAGAATGATTGTTATTTATCAAGTCAATACCAATTTGGGCAAAGGTCTCCCCACCTTTCATAGTTTTAAATAATCCTCTCCCTTTAACATTAATAATAAATGTCTGATCGCTTTGGTAATTTGGCAATATTGCCATAGCTTCTATATAACCATCACTACCATAATCAGAACCTGCTAATTTTATCCAACTTTTACCTGCATCTGTTGTTTTAAAAAGTCCTCCTACAGTACCAGCGAAAATAGTTTTATCTACTTTGTAATAAGGTGAAATAACTAACTTAATACCTTCCTTTCTAAATGCAATACCGTTACTTACAGGTTGCCATGTGTCACCTCTATCAACTCATTTATATACTCCTTCACCGCCGAAAACACTTGCATATAGTGTTTTATCAAATGAAAAATTTGGTGATATAACTAGAGATTATACCTGTTTACCTCTTCCCTTCCAAACAGCTGTAATAGCACCGCTATTTGCAATTTGAAAATGTTGCTTCCAAACATCACTGCTGTCAGTAGAAAGGTATAAAAGACCTTTACGATCACCAAAAAGTATATACCCTTTCTGATCAGGGAAAGAAGCTATGGCAGTGATTTGGTCATTGCCATCTATAACTTGATACCAACTTTCACCGCCGTTTTTTGTCCTGTAGAGTCCCTTTTTAGTTCCAGCAACCAAAACAATTTTGTCATTAGTATAATCAGCAGAAATAGATAATATGCCAATATTTAAGCTACGAAGTCTATTGTTAACTTTAAACCATGAGTGACCTTTATTCTGTGACTTGTATATGCCATCTCCGTCTGATAATCAAAATAGAAATTTATTTAATGAGCAGAAGAAATAACCAAGGAAGACAAAAGATATCTGTTATCTAAGCCTTTCACTATTCTTTGCCAACTATAGCCACTATCTTCTGACCTTAGTAAGTTATTTCTAACAATAATTAATAAAGTTTTATCTTGCTCATAACTTGAAGATATTTCTAATTTACTGATTACTCATGTTTAATTTTCTTTTTTGGCATTGTTGTTCGTGTCGTGGACTCATTAGTGGGCTAATCTAAGTTGAGATTAGTCTTCATGATGATGTAGCGAATTTCTACAGAAACAGGCTGTAATTCTACAACTAATTTACTGTTCTGCTTTTCATAGCGAAGATCACTATTATTCCAGCCAGCTTGAGAGATCCTGCTGAATAAGATCTTGCAGCTGCAAGATATCTTCCCGGTACACATCGATTAATTGTCTGCGAATCTCAGGTGGAAGTGGAGGTGGCTTGTCAAAGATTTGGCTCTTAATGTAAGCCTGAAATCGCTCTGGAAGGTACAGCTTGAGAACTCGTTTTGCCGAGTTCAGCCTTGTCACTAAAATATGTATAGTTTCATTTTTGGGAACAAGGGATACGTTGGACTTATGGGACACATCTGGCATAAACGTTTCGTCTACACCAAGAAATTGAAAAATGCTCTGTAGCACGCTAACAAGATTGGTGTTCAGATCCTCGTAAAGATAGACTCTAATCTGACTCCGATCAAACCTATCGAAATAGCGCTTCATTTGCGTATAGTAAAACCCTTTATGCTTATAGTGCCAACGAAAACCCGAGTTATTGGATATCCGCGTTTCCTCCTCTCGCAGTGCTTGAGCAAAGTCCTTAAGTGGCTCATTACCGCGCTGAATATTGAATATAAAGTTTGAATATGCTCTCTCAGCTGGATGGCGAAGAATAGCGATCAGTTTCGCCTCGGGTATATAGTGCTGTATACGTTCAGGAGCTCTCGGACTATAAATATAAGAAGGAGATGCCTCACCCATAACTATTCCCTTTGAGACTTCTTGGAACAGGTTGCAGTAGTCTTCAATGTTAGTAATTACTACAGGCTTTAAATAATCTAGTTTTTCACCTTCGTAGGTAAAAAAATGGGGTTCTTTAATAGGACTCATATAAATTTGCGGGTGCTGCTTTAAAAAGGAATAGAGTGCTGTTGTTCCAGCTTTTTGCGCACCTATAATTAGGAAGTTAGGCATTCCCATATAGTTAATGTATGAATTTCTACATAATAGGATTCAAGCTATTTATATCACAATAGGTTTAAAGTTTATATAGCTCCACCTAATTCTTTATAAAGGCTTTATTCAAAATTTATTTAGGAAAAGACTTCTAAATATTTTTTAAATGTTTTATGTAGCCTTGTATACTGGTACGAAAGTAACATTAGCTCGATTTTAGGTGTTGCATAATAGGAGTATGGAATGCCCTAAATGCTTTTTAACTCAAATCACTAAAAACGTTTGTCGCCGAGGCAAGCAGAACTATATTTGCAAACATTGTGGTCGCCAATTTGTGGAATTTTACGACGAAAAAGGCTAAAGTGACGATGCCCAACAGATTTGCTTAAAAATGTATCTCAATGGCATAGGATTTCGTGGGATTGAAAGAGTCAGTGGCATTAATCATAATATTGTCTTTGGATTTTGGAAGAATAAGCATAATGTTCAGTTAGGACAGGATTAGTAAAGAACACGGTAGGTGATGCATCTTAACCGCGTACCTGACTAAGATCGTTTTGTCTAAAGTTCAAATAAAGCAAAAGCCAGCAGGAAGCATCTACCAAATCTCAGTTTGTTTAGGATAATACTTGCGTAGGCGTTCACCCTTGGCATTTCCGTAGGGTAGCCGGCAGAAGGCATCGCTCTTCAATGTGCGTTACCATAGAAAATTCTACCTCATCTTTAGGCATTGGTAGACTAAATTAGAAGGCTAGTCTACGACAGCTAGTAAACCCTTCTGCCTTAAACTCAGGCAGTTGAAACCCTATACAGAAAGACAATGGCGAAACGAGTGCAATTAGTTTTGAATCAAGATGTCAGTAAGCTAGGCAGATTAGGCGATCTGGTTGAAGTCGCTCCTGGCTATGCTCGTAATTATCTAATTCCCCAAAAATTGGCGGTTAATGCAACTGCGGGTATTCTCAAGCAAGTTGAACGTAGAAGAGAGCAAGAACGGCAGCGTCAATTGGAATTGAAGCAACAAGCTCAAGAACTCAAAGCCGCTTTGGAGAAAATTGGCAGCTTCACTATAGCCAAGCAGGTAGGTGAAGAAAATGCTATTTTTGGTACGGTAACTGACCGCGAAGTTGCAGCCTTGGTTCAGCAAGCGATCAATCAAGAAGTAGATCGGCGCGGTATTACTTTACCTGATATCAGCCAAACTGGTACTTACCAAGCCCAAATCAAGCTTTATCCTGAAGTTACGGCAGTAGTAGATATTCAAGTAGTCCCGGAATAGTCATTGACAGGGGTCAGGGATCAGGGGCCAGATAAAATTCCTTATCTCCCTATCTCCCAATTTCCCTACCTCCCTTCTTTAAATTGCTTTATGCAGCAACTAACTTTTCAAGGTAATGGCAGCGATCGCCTTCCTCCCCAAAACATTGAGGCGGAAGAAGCTATTTTGGGAGGTATTCTGCTAGATCCAGAAGGAATTAGCCGAGTTAGCGATCGCCTAGTTCCAGAAGCTTTTTACATCAGCGCTCACAAAGATATCTACCAAGCGGCGCAAAAACTCCACACTCAAGGTAAGCCGACAGATTTGTTAAGCGTCATGGCTTGGCTTACTGACCACGACTTACTAACACGCATCGGTGGCAAAAACAAGTTAGCGCAGCTAGTAGATCGCACTGTGTCAGCAGTCAATATTGACGCATTAGCGGCGCTAGTGATGGATAAGTACCTCCGTCGCCAGTTAATTAAAACTGGTAACGAAATTGTGCATCTCGGCTACGAGACAGAAACAGAGTTACCACTTGTTCTCGATCAAGCAGAACAAAAAGTATTCAGTATTACTCAGGAGCGTCCTCAGCAAGGTTTAGTTGCGGTTTCTGACACCCTCACTCACACTTTTCAGGATATTGAAAGTCGTCATCAGAATATTGCCCTTCCGGGGATTTCCTGCGACTTTTATGATTTAGATGCCATGACTGGCGGTTTTCAGCGCTCTGATCTGATTATCGTCGCTGGTAGACCATCAATGGGAAAAACTAGCTTTGCTCTTAACCTTGCTTATCAAATCGCTGCTCTTCACAAGCTTCCGGTTGCTATCTTCAGTTTAGAAATGTCAAAGGAGCAACTAGCACAGCGATTGTTATCTAGTGAGGCTAGAATTGAGAGTAATCGTCTGCGGGCGGGGCGGGTTAGCCAAAATGAGTGGGCGCAATTAAGCCACGCTATTGGTATGCTGTCTGAAATGCCGATTTTTGTTGACGATACGGCAAATATTACTGTTACAGAAATGCGTAGTCAGGCTCGTCGTCTTCAAGCAGAACAAGGGAGACAGATGGGCATGATTTTGATTGATTATTTGCAGTTAATGGAAGGCAGTGGCGATAACCGCGTGCAAGAATTGTCAAAAATTACGCGCAGTCTTAAAGGTTTAGCCCGTGAACTTAATGTTCCAATTATTGCTCTTTCTCAGCTAAGTCGAGGTGTTGAAGCCCGTACTAATAAGCGTCCCATGTTGTCTGATTTAAGAGAATCGGGTTCGATTGAACAAGACGCGGATTTAGTCATGATGTTGTACAGGGATTCCTACTATAATCCAGATTCTCCAGATAGAAATGTTGCTGAAGTAATCCTAGCAAAACATCGTAACGGCCCAACTGGAGTTGTTAAGCTTTTGTTCGATCCAAATTTAACGAGATTTGTTAATTTGGCCAAATCCCAAAATTATTAAAAATCTAAATAACTGCCCAGGAATACTATAAATATCCTGGGCATTGTGGAAATGATTTTGGTTTCAATTAGCAGAAGTTACAACTAACTAAAAAAGTTATTATTAGCCAATTTTCAGTAATTCAACATCAAAAAGTAACGTTGAGTTGGGCGGAATTACGCCACCAGCACCCCTCGCGCCATAACCTAACTCTGGGGGAATAATTAACTGTCTCCGGCCACCGACTTTCATTGTGCTAATTCCTTCGTCCCAGCCTTTAATTACTTGTCCTTCGCCTAGCTTGAACTTAAACGGCTGATTGCGATCGCGTGAACTATCAAACTTTGTGCCATCTTCTAAAGTACCAGTGTAGTGAACTACAACTGTTTCGCCCTTTTTGGGAGTTGCACCAGTTCCTGCTTGTAATTCCTTATACTTTAATCCCGACTCTGTAGTCACAACATCAGTATCAGCCATAGTATTTGCAATCAAATTATTGGTTTCAGTTATTGTAGTGAGCGCAGGCTGGTTGTTGAGCTTTGTCGAAACATGGTTTTGAGTAAGTTCATCTGCGATCGCATTTGGCTGACCGCTAATTTGAGCAACTATTATAACCAGGACGCACACCAGCATTACACCTACGCTGATTAAAATTTCCTTCAAAATCAGTCCTCCATTAGGTAATATCAATTTACCATTGGATTGCGATAAATTGTCACTGTAAAATAGTACAATATATCCTGATAATATCTCTAGTTTAAAAAACAATTACTTTTAAAGATTAAAACTCTTATCTAATAAGTAAAATTCCATCAGCAAATAATATTTTGTCTATAAAAATATCTAACTTAGCCCCAATTTGAAAGGGGCCAAGTTATCCAAATTTTGTACTTAACGCCAGAGCTTATTTTCTAAATCACGGATTTGGCGCTCTAAGCGGTCAATGCGACCCCGTAATTCGTCCATTTCCGACTGGCGAGGTACTCCGAGTTCCTGCATCATATTTCGTATTTGGCGCTGCAATTGTACTTCAAAGTTACCTTGCTCTGACTTCAACTGCTGCATCATGTCATCTATAAACACTTTGGCTTGCTCTGGGTTAAGTTTGCCATCCTTAACTAAGTCGTCGCTTGCTTCCCGCAGCTTTTCTGCTACCAAAGATGTTGTACCAACACCAAGCATCATTAGCTGTTTAATCCAGTTGTTATTATCCATCCTACTACTTCCAGTTATTTAATAAAATGGTTTAAGGGTCGGGGGTTAAACTGCTCACAAAGAAAGCGAAGGATTGCCGATTTAGCTATACTTTCTCCCAAATTCGCGTGCAGGGTAAAAACCTTCCTTGATATTAATGTGTCGCTTGTTACGGGACTTGGCATGAATTCTTCTTACCTCTAAACCCTAGCCTAATAAAGCTATGCTTGAAGCATGAACTTCTAAGCATACAATTCTATTTTGGCAAATTTAAAGGTATGTCTACGGCTTTTAGTAGACAGATAATAACCGCAATGATCATTGAGTTGCTTAAAGTTAACGTTATTCCCGCAGAAAGGGAAAAATATCTCCAAAAAGATGCAGAAATCTGGACACAGGCACTGACGAACTTTCCTGGATTTCTGGGTAAAGAGGTTTGGCTCAACCCTAGTGAACCGACAGAAGTTATCCTGATAATTCGTTGGGCAACTAAAGAACAATGGAAATCAATTTCACCCGTAGTATTAGATAAAATTGAACGCCAGTTCGCCCAACAACTGGGAAACACTTATCAGATTATTGACTCAGCTGAGTATCAAGTCTATGAGTTTTCCCAACCTTAACTCAGTTCCAATCCCAAATTCAATTTCCCCACCCTTCACTGGCAAAAACGTTTCTATCAATGCCAAATTGCCCTCGTTGTCATCAATCTATTAACGCTCAAGCAGTGACTTGTCCATATTGTCGTACACCTTTAAAGGCTTACGGACATCCAGGTATTCACTTGCATCGTGCAACTGGGGAATTGTCTTTGTGTGAAAGCTGCATCTATCATGCGGATGATTCTTGTAATTTTCCTCAACGTCCTCATGCTAGAGAATGCACGCTTTATCAAGATATTGAGCAGAATCAGTTAAATATTAATCAGTACAATAACGATGCCTGGGGCAAGGGCAAAGCTCTACGTGGCTTTCTCCCAAGCATTACAAACTGGTTAAAACGCAACCAAATTTGGCTGCTTCTACTAGCTCTATTATTAGTAAGTTTTTTAATCGCTCTCTTCTAAAACCAAGAATACTTCGTATTCCTACCGCTCCCCTGCTCCCCTGCTCCCCTGCTCCCCTGCTTCTACTCCTTACTTCCTATCCCCCCTACTTCGACAAGCGGGAGATTATCCACTAATGCCACTTGTTCTTGAAAAACGGTTAGATCAAACCAAAAAGTTGTCCCAACACTGACTTCACTAACTAAGTGAACAGTAGTGTGATGCTTATCAATAATATTTCTGACAATGGAAAGACCAAGACCTGTACCTTCTAGGGTGTGAACGCGGTTTTCTACACGGAAGAAGCGATCAAAGATTGCTTGCTGGTCTTCTGGATCAATACCAATTCCGGTATCAGAAATTTCGATCCTCACTTGAGGAGTCTTTTGAGAATTGTCGGTGGCAGGTTTTAGGGGATAGGCGCGAATTACCACTTTTCCACCTGACTTGGTGAACTTGAGCGCATTACCAACTAAATTGGCAAACACTTGTACCAACAAATCGTAATGACCTAAGACTGGCGGTAAGTCGGAATCAACTTCTTGAATCAACTCAATGCCTTTATCTCTAGCATTTAGCTGATAAGTGCGTAGCGTCTGCTCGATCGCTTGTGCCAAGTCTACAGCATTAAACTGATAGATTCGGCAAGATTCCAGCCGTGATAAATCTAAAACATCATTAACCAGGCGCGTCAGACGGTCAGTTTCATGATTTGCAGTTGCTAAAAACTCCCGCCGTTCAGCTTCACTCAAATCTTCGCCGTAATCATGCAAAGTTTCAATAAAAGATTTGATATTGAACAAAGGAGTTCGCAGTTCGTGAGAAACATTACTGATAAATTGACCTTTGGCTTCGTTGAGTTCTACCTCGCGGGTAATATCCTGCACAGTCATCGCAATACCCTTAATGCTTTCACGGTATTGATCGAGAACTGTAGTTAACAGAATGCGGACAGTACGGTTAGTTGGCTGATTGAGAGCAATGCGGAACTCAGCACTATCGCGATCGCCTGATGTTACCTGGTACAAGGGGCGCGTTAATTCGATTTGCACTGCCTGTGGTAAGTGGTGCAAAACATTCTCGCCTACCACATTAGCGTTCTCCCAGCCAAAAATTCGTCGCGCCGTTGGGTTAACTAAAATTACCTGCATATTAGTATCAAGCAGGATAGCACCATCGGCGATCGTCGAAACCAAAGTTTCAAGCTTTGCTTTTTCGGCAGTTAGTTCTTCAATATTTTGTTCGTCATAACTTTCAAGTCGCTCTGCCATTTCATTAAAGCTGGAGATTAAATCTTTTAGTTCACCTCCTAGCGGTAGGTTGATTCGCTGCTTGAAATTTCCAGCTGCAATATTTCTGACACCTTCCAGCAGTTCTTTAATCGGCTTAGTGATGGTCAAAGCATTAAATACTGCTCCCAAAATCACCATTACCCAAATCGAGACAAAAACTGCAATCGTCACATCGCGAGTGAGGTCTGAGGAAGTGACTGCTGTAGGATTGGGATTAATTCCAATGGCTAATACACCTAGATATTTGCCGTTGTGATTTAGAGGAACAAAAACATCTGTAACTTCCCCGTCTGGCATTAGGTGTTGCCGCACCATCGGCAATTCAGAATGCGCGGCGTAATCTTCTGGCAGATGAATTCGACGTTCAATAGTGAGGGAGTTTTGGACTTCCGGTTGCCAAAAAGGAGTTCCGAAAAAGATTTTCCCTGTTTCATCGGCGTAGAGCATATACCGCACACTAGAGGTGCTGCCATAGAAGCGTTGGGAAAACTGGGCGACTTCTGTTAAATTATTTTCGGCAATTAATGGAGCGACGTTAGAGGCAAGTAACAGCCCCAGGTCGCTACCGAAGCGAGTATCATTCAAACGGGCATTTTGTTGAATCGTATTTACAGCCCAGAATGTCAGACCGCTCATCACCAAAGAAACCACCAATGTTGCCGCAGCCATGAGCTTGGTTTGGAGGGTAAACTCTAACCACCAATGCGCGATCGCTTCTCGGATTTTTTTTAAAAGAGGCAGCATTTCCAATAGTTTTAAGTTTTGAGTTTGGATGAGCGCTACTAGATACGCTTTGTGCGGAGTGAGTTACGAAATTAGCCCTCTGATTAATTCCCCCTAGTTGCTTTTTATGCAACTCCCAAAACCTGTAACCGTTGAGGACTACTTCAACTCATACTTAAAACTTAACACTTAAAACTCGCTTGCCGATATCTCGCCGATAATACATCCCTTCAAACTGAATTTGGTTGATAGCGCCATAAGCAAGCGCGATCGCGCTTTCAAAATTTTGTCCTATGCCAGTCACACCCAAAACACGACCACCATCTGTCACTAAGGAAGGGGTTAGGGGATGGGGGCTAGGGGCTAGGGAGTTATCCTCAGTTCTTCTCGCCTCTAGCTTTGTTCCAGCGTGAAATACACACGCTCCCAAGCCTTGGGCTGTCTCAATTCCCTTGATTGCTTGCCCTTTTTGGTAATCTCGTGGATAACCGCCAGCAGCAGCAACAACACAACAAGCAGCGCCAGTTTTCCAGGTAATTGGCGGCAGTTTTGACAAGCGCTGCTCAACACAAGCAAGGAGCAAGTCTTCTAGAGGCGTTTCTAGTAGTGGCAGAATGACTTGAGTTTCTGGATCGCCAAAGCGACAATTAAATTCCAAAACCTTGAAATCGCCTTCGGGCGTAATCATTAAACCTGCGTAGAGTACGCCTCGATAGTCAATGCCTCGCTTTCGCAGCGTCGCGATCGCTCTTTGCAAAACCTCAGTATCAATTCTCTGCATCAAAGCTGGTGTTACTAAAGGTGCGGGTGCATAAGCTCCCATTCCTCCGGTATTCTCTCCTGTATCACTTTCACCAATACGCTTGTGATCTTGAGCAGGTAACAACGGTCGAATTGTCAAGCCATCCGTCAAAGCCAAAACCGAAACTTCTTGCCCAGTCAAACATTCTTCAATTAAGACAAATTTACCAGCATTGCCGAATTGACCTTGAAAAATAGCGTCAATAGCACTTTGGGCTTCTTCCACAGTAGCGGCAACCGTGACACCTTTACCTGCTGCCAAACCATCAGCCTTGACAACAATTGGCACTTTTCCAGCTTCTACGTAAGCTTTTGCTGGTTGAGCTTCTGTAAATACAGCTGCTTGCGCTGTCGGAATCCCCGCTTCCTGCATCAATGCTTTTGCCCAAGCCTTACTTGCTTCAATTTGCGCTCCTAATCTTGTCGGGCCAAATACCATTAGCCCTTGGCGCTGGAGATAGTCTGTGATGCCCATAGCTAGAGGCAATTCAGGGCCAACCACGACGAGAGAAATGTCATGCTCTAAAGCAAATTTACCAATACCCTCGAAGTCATCCACACTTAAAAACAGGTTCTGGCAACGCTCTAGGCTTGCTGTACCTCCATTGCCAGGCACACAGACTACTTGCTCAATTCGAGCCTGTTGTAGCAGTTTCCAAGCGATCGCGTGTTCACGACCTCCATTACCAACAACTAAAATTTTCACTCTTTTCCTCGCGATCGCGGCTCAATTTTTATGATTATAAAAGTACAGCCGCATTTGATTAATTAATTCTCTGCTGTTGGTAAATTGCTTTAAACTGCCGTTGCTGTATTTTATGATCCACAATTGGCATTGGATAACCAAGAGCATCACGTTCCTGCTCTGAAATATTGCCAGTAAGTAAAAACTCTGTGTCAATAGACCGCAATTCTGGCAACCATTCCCGGATATACTCGCCTTCTGGATCAAACTTTTGTGCTTGAGTAGATGGATTAAAAATCCGCACTGGTTTGGGATCTAAACCACTCGAAGCGCTCCATTGCCAACCGCCATTATTAGATGAAAGATCGCCATCAATTAATTTTTGATAAAAGTATTTTTCTCCTAATTGGGGATTAACCAGCAAATCTTTGGTGAGAAAGTTGGCGACAATCATCCGACAACGATTGTGCATCCAGCCGATTGTATTCATTTGCCGCATTGCAGCATCAACGATTGGATAACCCGTTCTACCTTCACACCAAGCCTGGAAGTATTCTTCGTTGTCTGTGTAAGGAAAGTTTTTCAGGGCTTCGCGGTATGCGCTTGTTGCTAATTGAGGGAAATTATACATCGCGTGTTGATAGAACTCTCGCCAAGCAATTTCTTGTTGCCAAGCGCGAATACTAATTTCAACTTCATCACTGCGGCTATTCTCTAAAGCAGCTATTGTAGCCGCCCAAACTGTACGAACACCAATTGCGCCGAATTTGAGAGCAGCACTTAGTTGAGATGTGCCGTTATTAGCAGGAAAATTGCGCTGTTCTTTATATTCAGTAATTGCATAATCGCAAAATTCTTCTAGTCTTGCTTGTGCTGCTGCTTCGCCTGGAGCAAGCACTAAGTCATTGTCCCAATTAAAGCCTAAATCCTTAGCTGTAGGTAATGCGATCGCCCCAGCTTGACGCGCTGTTTCCTGTTCAGCTTCCGTTAGTCCAATTACATCATGGAGAGATTCAACTGGAGCAGCTTTTGGTTTGCTACTCCAGTTGCGCCAAAAGGGGGTATAAACCGTGTAAGGCTGATTAGAACCCGTAAAAATTTCTTCTGGTGCGTGTAAGATTTGATCCCAATTGTGATCAAGAAATTCAATGCCCTTCTCTTTAAGAGCATCCTGAACAGTGCGATCGCGTTCTTGTGAGTACGGCTCCACATCCCAATTCCAGAACACTCCCTTGGCATTAAGAGCCGCAGCTAGAGACGGTATTCCTTGACGCGGATCGGCGCGTAAAATCAACAACTGGCTACCAGCTTCAGCGTAGCGCTGTTGTAAATGCTGCAAACAGCCGATCATGTATGTGACTCTTATAGGGGCAGTATCATCCCGTTCTAAGATATTGGGGTCGAGGCAGAATACTCCGACAACCTTTTGGCTCTGCTGTCGTGCGCGTAGAAGTCCTATATTGTCAGCAATGCGTAGATCGCGGCGATGCCAGAATAGAATCAGGTCAGACATGAATCAAGGCTGCTTATAGTTAGCTGATGCCAGTATAAATGTACTGGTGGGAGTGGGAATCAATCTGAAGAAGGTTTTTGTTGCCAACAGTAATATCTTTGTTTTAATTCAGGAATGGACGAGCCAGGAAAAAACTAGAGATTGATTTGGCATCTACTGGTTCCCCATTTAAAATAGCTTGCTCTAATTCTTGGGGAGTCATTAAAACTGTCTCGATATCTTCGTCATCGTCTTGACTTGGGGGCGTATCTAGGCGTTCTAAGTCTTGAGCAAGAAAGGCGTAAATGATTTCATCGGAGTAGCCAGGAGCAAGGAAAAATTCTCCGAGCTTTTTCCATGTTTGGGCGCGGTAGCCAGTTTCTTCTTCTATTTCTCGCTTAATTGTCTCAAATGGGTCTTCATTAACTTCTATAGTTCCAGCTGGAAACTCTAAAAGCCGACCTTGAACAGCAAAGCGATATTGCCGCACTAAAATCAGTTTACCTTCTGGGGTGACTGGGACAGCTAAAGCGCCGCCTGGATGACGGATACATTCCCAGTCTCCCTCAACAGAATTTGGTAAGCGCAGGCGATTGACATCAAAATCAAATTTACGCCCTCGGTAAAATAGGCGTTGTTTTAGCAGTTGTGGTGGTTCTTGACCTAGTGGCATAGTAAATAAGTTTTGGAAAACGAACCGCCTCAGCGCAGCGTCAGCCGTAGGCGAAGGCGTAAGCCGTTAGCGCAAAGAGCGCGTTAGACGCAGAGAACGCTAAGAAAAGAGAGTTAAAGAGAGTCTTTGGTTTTGGTGGCTATATTCGATGGACTTCTGAACAGTCTACAGCTTGGAGGAGTTGGGCGATCGCCTTGCCGGAAACTGGTTCTATCCAGTCTGGGGCAATTTGAGCTAAAGGTACGAGGACAAATGCTCGTTCTCTCATCCGGGGGTGTGGTAACTGAAGTGTTGGAGTTTCGAGAATTAAGTCATCATATAGCAATAAATCGAGGTCGAGCGATCGCGGTCCCCAGCGTTCCCGACGTATTCGCCCAAATTGTGTCTCAATTGCTAATAAAGTTTCTAATAACTGCTGTGGTGGAGTCTCAACGTGCAGCAGGGCGCAGCCGTTGAGATAATCTGGTTGCGGTGGACCAACAGCTTTGGTTTGATACCAACTGGATCTAGCTTTTAGAGTAATGTCTGGTGTTGCGGCTAAACTTTGTAGCGCAGCTTCTAGAATGGCGCGAGAATCACCCAAATTGCTGCCAAGAGCAATCGCACATAGCGTACGTTCCGCGATCGCACTTTTCCCTGTTAGATTCACACTCCCTCTTTTTACTTAATCTACAATCTTGCTTTCGCAAAACATCAGCTTTTACTAAGTTAAAATATTCCACCAATAACCTTGATCCCCACGAAGCCGTAAAATAAACAAAACTCACAGCAATTTCATTAGCTGGAGCTAAAATGGCGTATTTGAGGAACTGATGTGCCGAATCAGCCCTGGTTCAAGGAGCGAACAACCAAGTTGAGTAACTCTGAAGCAGAGGAAAATCAAGCATTAACGCCTGGTAAAAGTGACACTGGGCAAAAGCCACTACGGCGAGGATCGCAGCTACTGAGGCAAATTAAAAGCCGGACGACCCAGATTTTTGCTAAAGTCCCTAGTGACACGCTATATCGTCGGCGCTCGTTTTGGCTGGGCTTGGGTGTCAGTGGCGGGATGATTGCTTTTGTGGGTGTTTGGTGGTCTATAGAACGCAGTCTGCCGGAAACTGCTGAACTTTTTACGTTTGTGCGCGATGACACTGTAACAATCAAGGCTGCTGATAATACTATCCTTCAGCAGCAAGGGCCAGCTACGCGCCAGCATCTGAAGCTTGAGGAAATCCCTAAGCCACTTGTGCAAGCTTTTATCGCCTCAGAAGACAGGCGCTTTTACCAACACAATGGCGTTGATTACCAAGGCATTTTGCGGGCATCTTTCTCTAATCTCCGCTCGGCAAATGTTGTAGAAGGCGGTAGCACGATTACGCAACAGCTAGCGCGGATTCTCTTTCTCGATCAAGAGCGATCGCTGTGGCGCAAGCTTAAGGAAGTGCGTCTATCGCAGAAAATTGAGCAGAAATTAAGTAAACAGCAGATTTTAGAGCGCTACTTAAATTTAGTTTACTTGGGCGAGGGGGCTTATGGTGTTGCTGATGCTGCCTGGGTTTATTTTAGTAAACCAGTAAATAAACTAACTCTGCCAGAAATGGCAACGATCGCTGGTTTAGCACCTGCTCCTAGTCTCTACTCGCCTGCGGTAAATAAACAAGCCGCTCAACAACGCCGGAATCTAGTATTGCAACGGATGAAAGATGATCGCGTAATTACTCCTCAAGCGGCGGCGGCGGCAAGTGTTTCACCACTTGAAATTAAATCTAGTCTACCCAAACGCCTCCAGGTGCAAGCGCCATATTTCACGACGTACATTCAGAAGCAATTACCAAAGTATATCTCGCAAGATGTTCTAGAAGCTGGTGGATTAACGGTTGAAACAACGTTGAATCCTCAATGGCAGCAAGTAGCAGAAAAAGCTGTTAAAGAAACAGTAGAACGTAACGGACGATGGCAGAGATTTGAGCAAGCAGCCTTGGTTGCTATTGATCCGCGTAATGGTGAAATTAGAGCTTTGGTTGGAGGCAAGAATTTTGACAAAAACCAGTTTAATCGTGCTACCCAAGCTCAAAGACAGCCAGGATCGACGTTTAAAGGATTTGTGTATACGGCGGCGATCGCGTCTGGTATTTCTCCTTATAAAAGCTACCTTGATGCTCCCTATATTGTCGAAGGCTACGAACCCAAAAACTACAGCCATGATTACCGAGGTTGGCTGACGCTCCGAGATGCTTTTACTGCCTCAGTTAATACAATTGCAGTCAAGGTGTTAATTGATGTTGGCTTTCAGCCAACTATCAACATCGCTCACCAAATGGGGATTAAATCCCAACTCAAGCCTACTTATTCTCTAGCTCTAGGCTCATCTGAGGTAAATCTGCTAGAGCTAACAAACGCTTATGGAACTTTGGCAACTGAGGGTAATTACACAGAAGCTCACGGGATTCGCCGTATTCTTAACCGCAGTGGTAATGTTCTTTATGCAGCTGAATATCAGCCTAAGCGCGTTTTGGATCGAGACAGTGCGGCGATCGCAACCTGGATGTTAAAGAATGTAGTCCAAGCAGGTACAGGCCGCGCCGCGCAATTAAATCGTCCTGTAGCTGGTAAAACAGGTACTTCAGATGAAGCTCGTGATCTTTGGTTTATCGGCTACATTCCCCAAATGGTGACGGGTGTTTGGCTGGGTAACGATAACAATCGTCCTACTAGCGGCAGTAGTAGCACCGCAGCTTACACTTGGCATCAATTTATGGCAAAAGCAGTTGCAGAAATGCCCATGCAGAACTTCCCAGAACTACCGAAGTTAGAAGGACGCAAAGGAAGTATTAAGGCGCAACCACTGAAGCCAAAACGAGTTTTTTCTGGCAGAATCCCGACTAAGATAACTAAAAGTAATTCTGAGCTTACAGTTACTCCAGAAAGTAACAACTACACTCCCCGCAGGCGCTACTTGAGATCCCAACAGCAAGAAGAAGTACCAACCCGCAGCAGGCGTTACCGTCGGCGCGATCGCGTCAATCATCCTTCATCACAGCAGGTTACGCGCCCACAACGCAGACGAACATCGTCTCCTCCTACTCAGCAACAGCCAACGCCAGCAACTCGTTCTTGGCGGGAAAGGCTGACACCAGTCCAACCCCAAACCTCTAGCGAACCACCATCAAATCAGCCCCAAATCCAACCAGAAGCGGCACAAGAATAATGGAAATCAAACTTGGGGGGGATGTAGCGGATCTCCTCTTTTTGTACGGTCTTAAAAGTAGTGTTGCCCAATGAAAGAGGATATAAATATGAATTTCTTAATGCAAACAGCAGCGCAAGCCGCAGAAAATGGCCCTCACTTCCCCCTATCTGCCACTTTAGTATATGTAGTTGGGTTTATTTCGGCGGCAACAATTGGTTCTATTGCTTGGTACAACTCTAAGCGCCCTGTTGGTTGGGAAGACAAAGAGCGTCCTAACATTGTGCCTGAAGTCCAGAAAGAAGAAACTCCCGGTATTGGTGAACCTAAAAAGTCTTAAGCATTATGGTTTAGTATAAGCAGATCTTAACTAATTTTGACTGTAAACCCAACGCTGGTAGAGCTTTTGAATTTTTTTGAGTACACTACTGTAATACGGTTGAGGTGTACCCTTGGCTGGATTCAAAGACTCTAATTTAGTTAAGAGTTTAGCTTCTTCGATCGCCACTTCTCCATCACGATAAATCAAGCCACTAATGGCTTCAACAAGATTCTGGTAATCGTCATTAGTGGGGCGATCGCCTAGATACTCTTTCACCCACTCGTAGCACTCTGTTGGCTGCACTGATCTAAATTCGTAGAGCCAAGGTTGGATGTCTGGATCAGCAGCCAAACCCGTTGTTTTTGCTAGTTGTTGGAGATACTGCCGTTCTTCTGGCTGAATTCTACCGTCAAGCCAAGCCGCTCCAATCAAGATTTTAATTAAGTTTTTTAGATTAGATTTCTGCACGGTTTCTGCTTCCTCACACTCACACTCACACTACAAGCTTAATAACTTTCTTTCCTTAAACGCACCATAAAAAACCCATCCATCGCCTGTAAATGCGGCCAAACCTTGACAAAACCTTCGGCTGTCTTAAAAGCAAAAGCAGGCGAATCAGGCGCAGGAGGCTCAATTTGCCACTCAGGGTGGTGAGTGAGAAACGGTTGAATTACACCTTCATTTTCTAAGGGATGTAGTGTGCAGGTAGCATATACCAGAGTACCTCCAGGCTTGACATAGGTAGACGCTTGTGATAGTAGTTCTGATTGAAGAACAGCAAGTTCCTGAACAGATTTTGGTGTTTGCCGCCAACGAGCGTCGGCATGGCGGTGTAAAGTTCCTAACCCAGAGCAAGGTACATCTAGTAATAAGCGATCAGCAGAATTTTTAAACTGCGGCAAATTACGACTATCACCAATGCAAATTTGAATTGATTGCAGTTGTAGTCGAGCCGCGTTTTCCTTAAGTTTGCGGAGTCGAGAAGCAGTGCGATCGCAAGCCCATACTGTTCCTTCATCCTGCATTAATTCGGCGATATGCGTTGTCTTTCCTCCGGGTGCAGCACAAGCATCAATCACTACCTCACGCGGTTGCGGATCGAGTAAATAACTCACGAGTTGGGCGCTACTATCTTGCACCGTCCACCAACCTTCGCTAAACCCAGGCAGATTTTGAATTGAACCTGTACTTCCTATTAATCTCAAAGCTTGGGGTAGATAGGGAACGCGACTTACAGATACGCCACTTGCTTGCATCGCTGCTTCAACTGTTTCAATCGAACTACGCAGAGTATTAATCCGCAGATCAATTGCTGGTGGTTGATTCAGCCATTCACACAGTTGCTCTGTTTCCGCTAAACCCAACTGTTCTAACCACACTTCAATAATCCAGTCAGGATAACTGTGCAAAATCCCCAAGCGTTCCACTGGATTAGACGGCAGTTGTAACGGATCTTGGTAATGCTGGACTAATTGTGACTCTTCCCCCGCTCCCCCGCTCCCCCGCTCCCCCGCTCCTCTGCTCCCTTGCTCCTCTGCTCCCTTGCTCCTCTGCTCCCCCGCTCCTCTGCCTTCCGTCAGGCGAGTATACTGCCGCAATAAACCATTAACAAACCCAGTTAGTCCCGAAAATCTGTTTTCCTTCGCTAGCTCAACTGTGGAATTAACAGCAGCAGAAGCGGGAATGTGATTTAGGTAGCGCAGTTGATATAAGCCTAAGTGGAGAATTGCCCGAAGTTCGGGGGGTTGTTGGTGAGCTTTTTTTTTAGCTAATTGGTCAATTAGGGTATCAAGCGATCGCATTCTCCTTACACTGCCGTAAACCAATTCTGTAAGCAAACGGCGATCAGCATTGCTTAAATTAGCATTGCGTAGCACTCGCTCTAAGGCAACATCAGCATAAGCTCCTTTATGAACATCTCGGAGGGTGACAAATGCTAGCTGGCGAGGATTATCCATTGATTGTTGAGTATTGAAGACTGGTAGTTGAGTGTTGAAGACTGGCGGTTGAGTGTTGAAAACTGGTGGTTGAGTATTGAAGACTGGTAGTTGAGTGTTGAAGCTTGGCGCTTGAGTATCAAAGACTGATGGTTGAGTATCAAAGACTGATGGTTGAGTATCAAAGACTGGCGGTTGAGTATTGACGACTGGTGGTTGAGTATTGACGACTGGTGGTTGAGTATTGACGACTGGCGGTTGAGTATTGACGACTGGTGGTTGAGTATTGACGACTGGTGGTTGAGTATTGACGACTGGTGGTTGAGTGTTAAAGGAGCAAGCGCTTGCTATAGTTCAGAAAAATAACTTTATTCTGTATGGTACGCCGATGACATCTAGTTCATCATCTCAATGGGCAAATCTACTCCATAATCTAGGTGCTTGGCAAGGTTCGTTCACCCGTCTTTCACCTCAAGGAGAAATCCAGCAAGACATTCCTACCTTAGTTACCTTTGAAGGAGTTAACGATAATCAAACCATTCGCCAAACAGTACAGCATTTTTCCTTAGATGGGGAAGTAATCAAAGAAAAGGTGCTGGTGTACAGTTCTTTGAATCGGGGTATACTTCTTTTTGAAGATGGCGCGTTTTCTCAAGGCTCGATTCAATTTGGGCCGTTCTCTGAGTTTGGTGCTGAACTAGGGTTTATCAATGGCAATCGCCGTCTGCGCTTGGTGCAACTATTTGACAAAGATAGTAATTTATCAAGGTTGACGCTAATTCGTGAACGTCTTTTGGATACACAAGCACCAGAACGTCCGCCTTTAACTTTAGAAATGCTCTTGGGGGAATGGCAGGGAGAAGCAGTGACACTGTATGCTGATTGGCGTAATCCCGAAAGTTATCGTACCAGTTTATCTCTTCAAATGGTGGGCGATCGCTTATCTCAACGCTTGACAACTCCTAGTTTGGAATTTACCTCAACAGCAAAAATTGATGGTTCTAGGCTTCATTTCGATCAAGGAAGTCATGCAGTACAAGTTCTATTACTGCCCGACGGTGCGTCTTCTACCACTCCATTAACTATTCCCAAAAGCCCATTTTTCTTAGAAGCTGGCTGGCTGATTGCAGAAAACCTGCGCCAACGGATGATTCGCAACTACGACGCTAAAGGAGGCTGGATTAGCCTTACATTAGTAACAGAGCGCAAAATTACTGCTTAATCCAAAGGCAGTTCAGCAGCAAAATCTTGACACTTGTTGAACTGATACGGCCCAAGCACAGCACCCCAAAGAGATTGTCCCGTTTCTGGATCAACGCCTCTGTCATAGCTGAGGAATCGCCCTGCACCCACTTCAAATCCTAGAATCACCTGACGAGTTTTGCCCTCGTACTGAAAGTAACATTTAGCCTCTGGTTCTGGTTGAGCCGTAAAGGTTCCATCTTGCTGCGTCACCATCAGTGTACACCCAGGTAATAATTCCAAGTCTGTCAAACTCAGTTCACTCAACTTACTGCCATTGGCTGCTGCGCCTCGAAATTGCCTCGGTTGCTTTAGTGCTAAATATTGAATCTGGAAGGAGTGCGAATGCTGAGTTTCTTTTAAAAGGATTATACGCTGGCGATAAGTCTGCTCTAGGTATAAAGCATTTGCCTGTTCAGCAAACAGCGCTAAATTACCCTGAATTGTATGCGGCAAGGGACGATGCCACAAGCGGAGGTGAACAAACCAGGCTGGTTGATCTAAAGCTTGACTGCGGTTTTCAAATTCTCCGGCTAGCCATTGGGCTAATGTTATCAGCGTTTGAGAGCGGGTCATTTCGTTACACCCAATCAAAATCCCTTTAAATTAATTGAACACTTTAGCCACCTTTTTTGAAATTCACCCCACAATTTTTGTCAATGCGTTAGTCCCAAATGTGGGTTTATTGTAGTGCGGTTGTTTATCTAAGAGCGCAGTATTTCATCCTAATTTCATTTTTGCGTGGAAAGCTAGGTAGTAAGTGGCGCAGCACATCGCTGTGAAGAACTTGCAGTTTTAGGATTAATCTCCAAATCACATAAATAACTCCTTGAATCTGTATCTGCTGGAGATTACTGAATAAGACAGTTAAACCACCGTTTAAATCAAATATTGAGTATCTAAAAATCAAAGTTGATGCAACCTATTTCTTTAAAATTTAGTTTTTTGGCGTTTACTATGTTAGCGATCGCTTCTTTAACAAGCGGCGTTCTGACAGCCTGTTCTAGTAATGACAATCAAAACCAAGCTGCAAACACTACTGCAACTGATATAAGCGGTCAGCAGAACATTGATCACAGTGGCATGAATCACAGCATGGCAATGGATTTAGGTACGGCAGATGCTAGCTACGAGCTGCGGTTCATCGACGCAATGATAATGCATCATCAAGGAGCGGTAGAAATGGCTTCAGCAGCGCAGCAGAAATCTCAACGCTCTGAGATTAAACAGCTAGCAGACGACATTATTAAATCTCAAAATCAAGAAATTGCTCAAATGAAGCAATGGCGACAAGCCTGGTATCCCCAAGCTAGACAATTAATGGCTTATAACACTTCACAGGGACAGATGATGGAAATGTCATCTGAGCAAATGCAAAGCATGAAGATGAGCAAATACTTAGGAACAGCCGATGCTCAGTTCGATTTGCGGTTTATTAATGCCATGATTCCTCACCATCAAGGAGCTGTAACGATGGCTGAAGATGCCTTGAGTAAGTCTAAGCGCCCCGAAATTAAGCAATTAGCCCAAGAAATTGTCAAAGCACAAGAGGTAGAAATTGAGCAAATGCAGCAGTGGAGACAAGCTTGGTATAAAAACTAAGCCAATCTAGTCGTTGGTAATATCTTCCAAATAGCTTTGGAGTAATGCTGCGGTAATTACTTCGTCCTCCGCCACACGATTTCATCCTGATTTCATTTTTATGTGGAAAACTGAATTCTTAGTGCATTTCTAGCGCCCAAGAAAGCGCAGAACAAAAATACCTTTCTAAGAATGCCGACAAAGTACAACTCCACCTCTTGGTACTCAATGACCTTATACCACGATGCTCAGTAACTCCTCTCGATCAATTGCGCCTCATTATATTTCTGGAGCAATCCTGAGTTTTGTTTTACTGGGTACTCCAGTTTTCGCTCACGGCGGACATGGAAATGAATTTCAAGGAGGCGAAGCTACTCATGCTGCTGATATTCAAGTTGATGCAGAAACAGCTAAACGGCTAGGAATTAAAGTAGAGCCTGTTAACAAAACTCGGCTGGCTGTTGGCATCAAAACTACCGGACAGATTGAAACTCTGCCTAGCAAAAAAGTAGAAGTTACTGCACCGATTCCAGGCACAGTAGTTGAACTATTGGTAGAACCTGGTGCATCTGTAAAAGCGAGTCAACCCGTCGCTATTTTATCCAGTCCTGATCTAGTTGAACTGCGCGTAGAATCCCAAGAAAAACGAGCAGAGGCAGAAGCTAATTTGCAGCAAGCTCAAGCAGACTTAAAGCTAGCCCAACAAAATCTGCAACGTCAGCGTCAAATTGCCGCAGCTGATATCGAACAAACCCGCACCGAACTTAAAGTAGCTCAGGAACAGTATGACCGCGATCGCGATTTGGTAACAGCAGGAGCGATCGCACGACGCGAAATGCTGGAATCTCTTGCTCATTTAGCAGAAGGTAAGGCGCAACTAGCAAAAGCAACTAGCCGTCGCGAAGTTCTAGAAGCAGAAGCTCAACTTAAACGCGCTCAGTCAGCTGTTGAGGTGGCTCAGTCCCGTATCCGCCTTAGTAACACCACCTATCAGACGCGGCTGGCTCAACTGGGAACCCGTGCAGATGCTAAAGGACTGGTTACAGTATCTGCTCCCATCTCTGGCAAAATTGCCGAGCGAGAAGCTACTCTTGGTCAGTCATTTGAGGATGCAGGCGGCAAGCTAATGACAATTGTGAATGACAGCCAGGTTTTTGCTACGGCGAATATTTATGAAAAAGATTTAGACAAAGTTGAGACGGGTCAAAAAGTAAGTGTAAAAATTGCTAGCTTACCTAATCGTACTTTTACGGGACAAATTAAACGAATTGGCTCTGTTGTGGAAGGGGAAACACGAGTTGTACCAGTACAAGCTCAACTGGATAACTTTGGCGGTCAGCTTAAGCCTGGAATGTTTGCCCAATTAGAAGTTTTAACAGACCAAACGCCTACAGCTATTGTGGCAATTAAAAGCTCGGCTGTGGTTGAAGCTAATGGTAAAAAACTTGTTTATGTCCAAAATAGCAATGCTTACCAAAGTGCTGAAGTCACGTTAGGTCAAACGTCTGGGGACAGAGTTGAAGTTAAAAGTGGTTTATTTGATGGTGATCGCGTCGTCACTCAAGGCGCAATGCAACTATACGCCCAATCTTTGCGCGGTGGTAATACAACTTCAGACGATCATGCCGAAACATCTGCACCATCTCAAACTGCTGATTCTAGTAATGGCTCTCAGTTACCTTGGTGGTTAATCATTCCAGTGGGGGGCGCGATCGCTGCGGCTTTCTGGGTAGGTCGTCGCACCTCACCTCGGTTAGTTCCAGTAGCGGCAGGGGTTAATAATTACGTGCCAGATGTCTCTGCACACAAGGATTATCCTGTCTCTACACGAGCAGCTGCCAGCGAGGCAGTTTCTCCAACCGAATCGCCAGTATGGAATGATAAGCACCACGTTAACAACGAAAAGTCAGGAGTCAATAGTCAGAAATAATAAAACTTTAATTTCCTTTCCCTGAAGCTAAGAACTCCTAAAAATGCTCAGTGCCATCATCAAGTGGTCAATTGCCCGACGCTGGTTAGTTATCCTGGCTGCTGCTTTGATTACAGTTTGGATATTTCGTGTCGCCTCCCAAATGCCCGTAGATGTTTTTCCTAGCTTTGCTCCACCCCAAGTCGAAATTCAAACTGAAGCACCAGGACTCGCCCCAGAAGAAGTTGAATCCCTCGTCACTTTACCAGTTGAAAGTGCAATTAATGGAACTACTGGTGTTGCAACGGTACGCTCGTCCTCAGCTGTAAGTATCTCGGTTGTCAGGGTCATTTTTGACTGGGGAACAGATATCTATCAAGCGCGCCAACTGGTAACGGAGCGATTGCAGCAAGCCACAGATAAGCTGCCCGAAGGAGTCGAAACGCCGCAAATTTCTCCAATCAGTTCTCCTGTCGGAACTGTTATTAAATATGCCTTCACTGTGGAAGCAGGAGAGCAGGGGAGCAAAGAGGAAGGAATCCCAAGCCCCAATTCCCAATCGCAAAACAATTTAATGGAAGTGCGCCGCCTTGTCGATTGGCAAGTGACAAATCGCCTTTTGGCTGTACCAGGCGTTAGTCAAGTGGTGGTGTTTGGTGGGGATGTACGTCAGTATCAAGTGTTGGTTGATCCAGCCAAACTAAGAGCATTTGATATCTCTTTAGAAGACGTTACTAAAGCTGCACAGTCAGCTAATGTTAATGCTCCTGGTGGCTATTTAACTAATCCCGACACAGAACTACTAATTCGGGGTGTTGGACGCATTTCCTCAATTGAAGAATTAAACCAATCAGTCATTACATCTCGCAATGGCACACCAATCACATTAGGGGATGTTGCTGATGTGCAAATTGGCGCTGCTCTTAAGCGTGGCGATGCTAGTTTGAATGGTCAAAAAGCAATTATTTTAATCGTTAATAAACAGCCACTTGCCGATACGCCGACTGTGACGCGGGCAGTTGAAGCGGCAATGGCAGAAGTTAAATTAGGCTTACCCAAAAATATTAAAGTTACCGTCACTTTTCGTCAGGAAGACTTTATTGAAGCCTCAATCGAAAATGTTAAGGAAGCGCTGGTTGAGGGTAGCATTATTGTTGCTTTGATTCTCATCCCGTTTTTGATGGATTGGCGTACTCTTGTTGTTAGTCTTACTGCACTTCCCCTGTCTTTGCTATTAGGATTGCTAGCTCTAAATTGGTTAGGGCAAGGGCTTAATACAATGACTTTAGGAGGGCTAGCTGTAGCAATTGGTTCAGCAGTTGATGATGCAATTGTAGATGCCGAAAATGTCCATCGTTCTCTACGGGAAAACAAGTTTTCACCGCAACCGCGATCACCACTACAAGTTGTATTGGCAGGCTGTCAGGAAGTGCGGGATTCTCTATTTGGGGCAACTTTAATTACTGTAGTTGTCTTTTCCCCCATTTTTGCTTTGGCTGGTGTAGAAGGTCGGATTTTTACACCGATGGGTGTGGCTTATTTAGTAGCAGTTTTGGCTTCGAGTGCGACAGCATTAACAGTTACTCCGGCTTTGTGTGCCATCTTACTACCATCAGGTCGCTTACTAGAAAGAGAACCCCTGGTAGCGAGATTTTTTAAAGGGCTTTATCGTCCGGTTTTGAATTTTTCGATGCGTTCTTCTCAGCTAATTCTGGTAGTTGCTGCTGCAAGTTTAGTGGCAGCAATTGTAATTGTTCCGTCGTTGGGACGGGTATTTTTACCTCAGTTTCAAGAGCGATCGCTAATCAACGCCGTAAACCTCTATCCAGGTGTCTCTCTAGAAGCCACTAACCGCGCTGGAGGAGCGATTCAAGATGCCTTGAAGGATGATCCTGCATTTGAGGCGATCGCCCTGCGTTCTGGGCGCGCACCAGGCGATAGCGATGTCGGCGGTGTCAACTTCGGCGAACTGGATGTGGAGTTGAGTGAATTAGGGATAAAAAATCGGGAAGCGAGTATTGAAAAACTGAGAGAGGAATTCGCTAGATTGCCTGGAGTTGCAGCCAATGTGGGCGGATTTATCTCTCACCGGATGGATGAGGTATTGTCTGGGGTAAGAAGTGCGATCGCTGTCAAAATTTATGGTTCTGATTTAGAGCAACTCCGCACAATTGGTAGTCAAGTCGAGGAGGTGATGAAAACAGTTGAGGGTGTTGTAGACTTGCAACTCGAACCTCAAGTACCAATTAGACAAATCCAAATTCAGTTTGACAGAGCGGCTGCTGCTCGTTATGGCTTAACAGTGAGAGAACTGGCTGAAACTATTGAAACTGCTTTAAACGGGCGAGTAGTTTCTCAAGTATTGGAAGAGCAACAAACCTTTGATTTGGTTGTGTGGTTACAGTCAAGCGATCGCAGCAATTTAGAAATGATTAACAATTTGTTAATTGATACTCCAAGTAATCAAAAGATTCCCCTCGCTCAAGTTGCCAAAATTGAATATGGTACAGGACCAAATACGATTAACCGTGAAAATATTTCTCGACTGATTGTAGTCTCCTCGAATGCTACAGGGCGAGATTTACGCTCCATAGTTGATGAAATTAGTTCAAAGGTAAAGCAACAAATACAATTACCTGCTAGTTACTTTATTCAATACGGTGGTCAATTTGAGTCAGAACAACGAGCTACCCAAAATATATTAGTCTTTAGTGCGATCGCTTTTGTTCTAATTACCGTATTGATGTATTTAACAGTAAAATCCATTCCTTCAACCGCCATGATTATGATTAACTTGCCCTTGGCATTAGTGGGAGGAGTAATTTCAGTTGCTCTTACGGGTGGGATTATTTCTGTTGCCTCGTTAGTCGGTTTTATTACTTTATTTGGTGTAGCAACTCGTAACGGCTTGCTATTAGTTGATAATTACAATGCCAAATTCGCCGAGCGAGTGCCTTTTAAAGAGGTAATAATTCAAGGCTCAATGGAACGGCTAAACGCTATTTTGATGACAGCTTTTACCTCAGCTTTAGGTTTAGCTCCTTTGGTACTTGGGGGTGGTGCAGGCAAGGAAATTCTGCAACCTTTGGCAGTTGTTGTATTGGGAGGTTTGTTTACTTCTACAGCGTTAACACTGTTAGTTCTCCCGGCTTTGTACGCCCAATTTGGGAAAACCTTAATACCTAAGCAGACAACGCCAAAACTTCAGAATGAAGAATTTACACAAGATATACCTATTCATCAAAAAATTTCAAACTAACGATTTAACCATTAGCAAAAACTAAAAGACGAAGACAAAATGAATTTGAAAATAAATTTAATTATTGTAAGTAGTGTAGGGCTAATTTTTCTAGGAGCCTGTAGAAATGGTACACAATCCACAAATTCGACCAGCATCCCAAGTGCTTCGCCCGTACAAACAGCAACCCAGAATACTCCATCTGCATCCTCAGAAAATACCGAGACAACTGAGCATCCCAGCGAGTCTAAAGGGGGTCAAGTGATAGAATCAGGTTCCTATCATTTAGAGTTTGTATCTGAGCCTGAAACTGATGGAACTCACATGGATTTCTATCTCCAAAAAGGGGACAACCACGAAGCAATCCCTAATGCGAAAGTAATAGCTAAAGTTCAATTACCTGATGGCACACAAAAGTCACTTCCTCTCACTTATGATGCTAAGGGTAAACACTACACAGCTTTGCTACCTGGGAAAGCATCAGGGAAATACAATGTTGCGATTCTTTCTGATGTTAGTGGCGAAAAAGTAAACGGTCGCTTCACTTTTAATCGCTAACTACGATCACAGGTAATTTATAGATAAATGTTGTTTAATCTGATATTTCATCTTGATTTCATTTCACTTTGTCAATCTAGGTATTGAACCCGTTATTTCAGGAAATTAGATATGAATACAACTCAACAATCAAATTTTGAGGCTTGCATTCAAGCTTGTCTAGATTGCCTGCGTGACTGCGAATACTGTGCTGATACTTGCCTGAGTGGTGATATGGTGCAGATGATGGCGGAATGTATTAAGCGGTGTCGTGATTGCAGTGATACTTGTGCGCTATGCGCTCGTTTGATGTCGCGTAACTCGGATCTATACACCCAAATGTGCGGTGTTTGCGCCGAAGCCTGCGAACTTTGTGCGAGTGAATGTGAGAAGCACGATAGTGACCACTGCAAACGCTGTGCTAAATCTTGTCGTCGCTGCGCTCAAAGTTGTCGCGAAATGGCATCAGCAGCGTAGCTTAAAAAAGCTCCAAGTAGGCTGTTAAAAAGTTGACAGTTGACAGTTGACAGTGGTCTCTGAGCTTTGCCGAAGAGTTGACATTTATTCGTGAGGTTTGAGGATGGGATTTTTATTCCCGATCTGCGGGACAATTGTCAATTGTCCACTATCCACTGTTATGCAGCCTGCTATTTATCTGTTTAGTAAATATCTTTATGGCAATAATTTAAATCAAATAACTATAAGTGGATTATATGAAGCTATGACATGACAACATTTCAAATTAAACTTTTAGCTGCGGTTTTAATGGTGTGCGATCATATAGGAGCAGTTATTTTTCCAAAGATACTTATTCTAAGATTTTTGGGTAGATTAAGTTTTCCCTTGTTTGCCTGGTTAATTGGACAAGGAGAAAAGCACACTAATAATTTTAACCTTTATCTATTAAGACTCGTTATTTTGGGATTAATAAGTCAACCAATATATTATTTGACTTTTCACTCTTCGGCTCTCAATATTTTGGCAACATTAGCTTTTGGTTTACTAGCGATAAGAGTTAACAAGGTAATTGGCTCCAATCTATTTACATTAATTTTCGCAGCGTTAGCTCAACTAGCTAATGCTGAATATGGAGCTTATGGAGTATTTGTAATAATTCTGTTATCTGAGATGAATATTAATAGAATTACTTGGTGGCTCAAGTGGATTTCACTTAATTTACTAACTTTTTGGCTTCCTGGGTTCTTCTTTCATCAATTTTTAGCAGGATTAACTCCACTTATTTTAAGCCTATGGAATAGTCAGCAAGGCAGAAAAGGTAAATGGTTTTATCCCTTTTATCCTGTTCATCTTGCCCTTATTTTAGTTTTGCAATTACTAATTTTATAAACTTAGGTGAAACGATAGTAAGTTAAGTTGTAATTAGGCATTAACAAAAATTTAATCAGACTTTAACTATCACATTTGGGCTTATTTTCGTGCCATTTTGCTATTTTGCTTACTCAACCCAGAGTGCCGCTCAAAGTCTAAAACCGTAAGCATGGTAAAGAAATAGAGTTTTATGAAAGTTCTGCTAGTCGAAGATGAGCCAGATTTGGGTACAGCTATCAAGCGAACGTTGAACCAGGAAAAGTATGTTGTTGACTGGGTTTTGGATGGTAATGAAGCTTGGCACTATCTAGAAAGCCAGTGGACTCAATATACATTAGCTATTTTTGACTGGTTGCTGCCAGGAATGTCAGGATTAGAACTATGCAAACGGCTACGGAAGCAACGCAATCCTTTACCTGTTTTGATGCTGACAGCCAAAGACAGAATGGAAGATAAAGTAGCAGGATTGGATGCGGGAGCAGATGACTATCTAGTAAAGCCATTTGGCATGGTGGAACTGCTAGCAAGACTTAGAGTATTGCAAAGGCGATCGCCCTCCTTCCAACCCCAACAATTACAAGTCGGGAACCTTACTTTAGATTACGCTACCCACACGGTTTGTTTGCAAAACGCGGATTCTGAGCAGCAGGTTATTCCTTTGACCAGTAAAGAATTCCAGCTGCTGGAGTATTTTATGCAGCACCCGAATCAGATTGTCAGCCGCGACCAAATTCAAAATCAGCTTTGGGAAATGAGTGCCGAACCTATTAGTAATGTGGTAGCGGCTCAAATGCGTCTACTGCGGCGTAAACTGAGCCAGACAGGCGGCGATCGCTTAATTGAAACCATACATGGTATAGGGTATCGTCTCAATCCCAGTCATGAACCAAAATAAACTTTTTCACCTGACTCGCTGGCGATTGGCTCTTTGGTATGGAGTCGTGATGGGTTTTATTCTAGGACTGTGTGGTTTGGGGGTATATCAGGCGATCGTCCACGCCCATTGGCAAACCCTAGATCGAGAGCTAGAATCTGTTGCCGGAACGCTACATGACAGCATTGAAAACACATTAAAGCAACCTGGACGCTTAGAACCAATTACTCAACAACTCTTGCCAAAAACGGAGAAACGCCACACTTTAGGAGCAATTCACCAAGGCAACTACTACATACGGTTGTTAAACAATTCTGAACGAATGATTGCTGTGGCAGGTTTTCAGCCTGAAGGATTACCAAAATCAGGCAAAGGTACCTGGCAAACGCTGAAGGACGCTGAGGGAAATCGTTATCATCAAATTTCTTTGGCGCTGCATACTCAGGATAATCTGCCTTGGGGATATATGCAGATGGGACGAAGTCTTAAAGACATTGACGATTACCTCGCAAATGTGAAATTGATTTTATTGCTAGGATTGCCAATTGCAATGACTCTAGTAGGCTGAGGCGTAAGTTTACATATCGTTTTTAGATGTTCAGAACCTTCCCTTTATACGTCCATCGAAATGGTTTCGCCATCGTGCAATTGAAGTAATCAATGAACTGAAAAATACG